>JAGDYD010000031.1 GCA_023256515.1 Microcaldota archaeon | reverse complement strand
TTATGCTGTATTAAAGCTGCTTATGGAGAAGTCCCCCAGGACTACGCGCGAGCTTTATGCTATCTTGGGAAAGAAATTTACCAGGAAGACGCTTATTATAACGCTTAGGGACCTTTCTATGAATATAAATGTACTCCAGCCGACGCACATAAGGACTGAGAGGGGCTATGGCTTAGGTTATAATATAAATCCGAGGCTTAAGGAGATAATACGCTCTATAGACAAGTTTGAAAAGGTAGTTGAAGCTCTCACAAGCGTGAAATAAGTTCTAGGGCAATTTGGCTTTGTATTTCTTCATCATTTTAATCTGCCGATGTTTTTTAGGCTTTGAACAACATAAGACATTATGCAAAAGTTTCAAATGCCGTGATATGTCGCACAATGCGAAGCGGGTGTTTGTATTATATCAAAAGAACCTTATACAATAACTGAGATAATAAAGGAGACTCCAGATGTTAATATATTTAGGCTAAAGAGTCAAGATAATGCCACACTGGATTTTGACCCTGGCATGTTCATAATGCTTTATTATAAGGACCCTTCAACTTCACAAGAAATAGGCAGGGCTTACTCATTGGCATCAAGACCTGGAAGCGACACCTTAGAGCTTTACATAAGCATGGTTCATGGTAGGTTTACTTCGAAGCTTGACACTGCCAAAGTAGGGGATATTTATTATGTGTCTGGCCCATATGGCCAGTTTAGATTTGATCCGAAAAAGAACAGGAAAGTGCTATTTATAGCAGGAGGCACTGGAATAGCGCCTTTCATGTCTATGCTCAGGCACATAAAGGAGAAGGGATTTGATATAGATGCCGTGCTTATCTACAGCGTAAGGTACCCAACTGAGATAATAAGAAAAAGCGAGCTTGAGGATTTTGCCAAAAGCATTGGACTTAAGCTTGTCGTGACTGTGACAAGACCGCAGCAAGGTGACAATTGGACTGGAGAAACAGGCCACATAAATGAGGAGATGGTAAAAAGGCATGTTGCGGATTTGACAGAGAGGGATTGCTACGTATGTGGGCCTTTGAACTTTACAAATGCAATGAAAGCTGTGCTCAGCAATTTGGGAATTGAAAGTGCAAAGGTAAAGGCAGATGTATGGGGCTAACCCTTTTCAGATAAATAGAGCAGTATTGCTTTTTCTATGAGCAGTTTATTTTTGGCTTGCTGCCATACAACACTCTGCTTGCCATCTAATACATCGCTTGTTATCTCTTCGCCACGGTGTGCAGGCAAGCAGTGCATAACTATTGCATCCTTCTTTGCATAACTAACTAGTGTTTTATTGACTTGATATGGTGCAAAAAGCTTTTTCCTCTCTTCAGCTTCTGCTTCTTGCCCCATGCTTACAAATGTGTCTGTATATATAATATCCGAGTCTTCAACCCCTTCTTTTATGTTATCGTATACTCCAACTTTGCTATACTCTCTAGCTTTTGTGAAGTAAAATGTATTTGGCATATAAT
The DNA here is from genome assembly GCA_023256515.1 of Microcaldota archaeon. GTDB lineage: Archaea > Micrarchaeota > Micrarchaeia > Micrarchaeales > CABMGC01 > JAGDYD01. The sequence goes on along the minus strand of JAGDYD010000031.1, from coordinate 38,787 downwards.
TTTTTGGTCCGACAAGAGCAACTTCCATGCCCATCTTAGAAGCAGCAAGCATAAGGGAGTTTGCAGTATTCGCAGCAATATCTCCTACAAAAGAAAGCTTTAGGCCTCTTAGCTTTTTCTTTACTTCCTGTATCGTATAAAGATCGCTCAGAGCTTGGCAAGGATGCTCAAGATCTGTGAGTGCATTTATCACAGGAACTGTAGCATTTTTTGCAAATTCTATAATATCATCGTGCTTGTAAAGCCTTGCTATTATAAAGTCAACATATTGGCTTAGAACCTTGGCTGTGTCTGCTATGCTTTCTCCTCTTGACATCTGCGAGGTTCTAGAATCTATATATATAGAATGCCCTCCTAGCTGGGCCATTGCAACTTCAAAAGAGACCCTAGTCCTTGTAGAGGGCTTTTCAAATATAAGCGCAGCAACAGAATCTTCTTTCAATGCTATTTCTGACCTCCCTTGCTTTAAATCATCTGCTATATCAAATATTCTCTGTATATCCTCTTTTGAAATATCAGCAATGCTTATAAAATTCATACAGTTCAGCCGAATATGGATCCAAAGCCTTCGTCAGCCCTCTTCCTTTCGTCATCTATAAACATTGCAACCTTTTCTTCAATGCTTTTGTCTGCCCTTTCTAGCCCTTCTATGCTCTTAAGCTTCTTCTCTGCTTTGTCTAGAAATGAATCTTGGGCATTTATGAAAAGGTAGCACTTTGATGGGTCCAAGTTTATAGAGGCTCCATCCTTAAGCACGCAGTCTTGCCTTGCGAATATTATGTTTGCCATCTCGTCTTCTCTTATCTTTTTGAGATCTTCTTCCTTTATCTTAGGGTCTATATAAGGATCATATTCTAGCATCTTTTTGAGCTCTGCCTCTTTTTCTATTGGGCAGACATATACCCTTATACTCATTTACTTCACCAGCTTTGCATTTACAAATCCTTCTTTGCCAGGCCTATTTATAACTATGGCCTTTCCAAGCTCTGTCTCTATTATTGTGCCTTTTGTTAATATGTTAAGCCTTGCAAAGTTCCTGTTGTCTTTTGACTCAATAACCCCCTTTATCTTTACCTTTTGGTATTTTCCATCAACAAGCAGATTAGCATAGCCGGCATTCTTTAGCTTATCCTTTTCCTTGCCTCCTCTAGTCCTTACCTTCTTTACAACATTGTTCTCTCCCAATCTTGTTGCTGCAAAATAGCCACCTATCTCATGCCTCTTCTTGTCTCTACTCTTTATCTTCAACTTGCCGTTTCCTGCAAGCTTCCTTTTTGAAGGTCCATGATATTGTACTCCAAATTGGCTCATAAAATCACAGAATTTGCATTATTATATTGAAGTTGAATTTTTAAATACTTATCTAATATATGAATTGCAAATATGCTTTTTTAATTCAAGTCTTCAAAAAGATAATGCTATAAATATAAAATGAGTAAAGCTATTCAATGATCAAATTTATAGAGCTCACAAACTGGAAAACTCACAAGAATACCAAGCTTAGCTTTGCGAAGGGCACTAATGTGCTTATAGGCCAAATGGGCTCAGGCAAGAGCTCTGTGATGGATGCAATCTCATATGCTCTTTTCGGCACATTCCCTGCATTGCAGCATAGGAGAATAAGCACAGAAGATCTTATAAAGAATGTTCCTTCGCAAGAGAATTATGCAGAGGTTAAGCTTGGCATAGAGCTTGAAGGTAATGAATATGTTGTTGAAAGGCACATAGAGCTTTCCGGCTCTTCCTCTGCAAGACTTTTCAAGAATGGCTCAATAGTGCAAGCACAGCCCCAGCGCGTAACAGAATATATAGAAGGCTTGCTGAAAATGGATTATGACCTTTTCTCAAGGGCCATATATTCAGAGCAGAACAATCTAGATTATTTCCTAGAGCTCAGAAGTAGCGAGAGGAAGGATGTTATAGACAAGCTCCTGGGCTTGGATAAATTTGCAATAGCAGAAGACAATGCAACCAGCCTTGTAAATAGAATAAAGGATATGGCTGAGCAGGCTGAAAAATCTGCTGGCAATTTTGATCTGCAGAAGCTTGAGGAGCAGCTAAGCAAGGCAAAAGAAGAACTTAAAAAACTCAATGAAGAGAAGGCTGAGCTCTCAGAGAAGCAAAGTACTCTTATCAAAAATGTTGAAGAGCAGGCAAAAAAGCTAAAGGAGCTTCAAGCCAAAGACGCCAAAAAAAGAGAGCTGGAAAAGGAACTAAAAAGCATAGAAGGCAGGCTTGAGCTGATAAACAGGGAAGCAAAAAAGATACAAGATATGCAGATTAAGCCGGAAGAGATTGAATCTAAGATAAATTCTCTTTCTTCTGAGCTTGAAAAGGTGAGGCAGGAGCTTAAAAGTGCCCAAAACTCAGAGCTTGAGCTCAACAAAGGGGTAGCAAGGCTAGAAAGCGAGACCAAAAAGCTAGAGGAACAGATGCAAGAAAGGGATCTTATAATAAAGAAGCTAGGCAACAAGAGGCTTGAAGACTACGAAAAGAAAAAAGGAGAGAAAGAAGAGGAGCTAGAGAAACTTGAAAAGGATCTAGCATCAAGCAAAGCAAAGAAAGAGGAGCTGGAAAAATATATTGAGGATTTGTCTAAGCATATAAGCGTATGCCCTGTCTGCGAGAGAGAGCTAACGGATGAGCTTAGGCTTAGGCTGCTTGAAAGCAAAAAAGAGATGCTAAGCAAGGCGGAAGAGGCTATAAAAAATGCATCTAAGCTTGTTGAAGAATCTAGGGCTCAGCTAAAGCAGCTTAGGGAAGAAATAAACAATATCTTAGTTGCAGACGAAAAGCTCAAAGCATATGCAGAGATAGACGAAAAATTATCTAACGCAAAGAAGGAGCTTGTAGAAAAAGAAGCTGCAAGCAAAGAGGCAAAAAATGCTAGAGAAAAGCTATCGGAAAAAGAGTCTAAAGTATATGAAGAGCTTGTTAAGCTAAAAGAAGAAAAAAAGGAGGCGGAGAAGCTAAATTCTTATATGAAAGAAGCCCAAGAGCTCAAAGAAAAGCAGAGCAAAATGGGCTTGGACCTATCATTGCTTGAAAAAGAGGTGAGCGAGGAGCTTATAGAGAAAGAGCAAAAAGAGTATACAAGGCTAAATTCTCTGCTTAGCTCTAACCAGGCAAACCTAATATCAATAGAAAAGGCTTTGTCGCAAAAAGAAAATGAAATAAAAGAGAAAGAAGAGGTGCTCCAAAAAGTCAATGCTTTAATACAAGATGCAAAAGAGAAGAAAAAAACGGCCGAGGAGCTCATAAAATTCAAGAATGCTTTGTCTGAAACTCAAGGAATATTGAGGGCTAAGCTGATAAATTCAATAAATCATATAATGAGTGAGATATGGCCAGAGCTTTATCCTTATGGAGATTATGTTGATATAAGGCTTCAAGCAAACAAAGATGACTATATACTAGAGGTAAAGCTTATAAGAAATGGAATAGAAGAATGGCGCCCAGTAGAGAGCATAGCAAGCGGAGGAGAGAGGAGCATAGCATGCTTGGCTATGCGTGTTGCTTTTGCACTTGTTTTGGTTCCAAATCTAAAGTGGCTGATATTGGATGAGCCTACGCACAATATAGACGAGCAGGGAATAGCCAAATTCATTAAGGTATTCAATGAGACTCTGCCTAGGATAGTCGAACAAGTATTCTTAATAACACATGATGAAGCCTTAAAGCAGGCTTCAAGCTCAAAAACATATATGCTAAGCAGAGACAAGGCCTCGCATGGGAGCACTATTGTTGAAGAGCTGTAGCTCTTCACTTCTTTCCATCTAATGCTGAGAGCACATATTCCAAGAATTCCTCTTCAGGCAATGCCCCCTCAAACGAGACAGAGTCATTTATTACTATTTTTGGAACTGCCATGACTCCATACTGGTTTGCCAAATCATAAAATTCCATAGACTCTATCATTGCACCTTTTATCTTATCATTCTCCATTGCAAACTGGTGTGCAGTTCTTACTGCTCTAGGGCAATAAGGGCATGTTGGTGTTACAAACACCTTTATCTCTACAGGCTCTTTTATATTCTTTATCTTCTCCCTTGTAGAAGCTGAAAGCCTTGTTGCACCTTTTGAAGCATCTATTATGTCTTCAAGCAAAGCTGCAAACTCATGGCCTGCTGGAATGCCAAAGTAATAAGCATTGTATATCTTTTTACCGCCTATTACCAACCCTGGCACTTTGTCTACTCCAAGGAATTTTGCCTCTTTCTGATTTTTGTTTATGTCATATACTGTAAGCTTTATCTTTGGGCTAGTATTGGCTAATTCTGTAAGCAACTCTATTGTATCTTTGCAGTATTGGCACTTTTCAGGAGAATCGACAAAAAGCATCAAATTTACTTCTCCATCTAGGTTCTTTTCGAACAATTCTTTTATGTATTTTACATCTTTTTCATTTAGGAAACCCACAATATCACCTTAAAAGTAGCAGTGAATGTAGTAAATTAATTTTAGTTTGAGCAGGTATATAAAGCTTTCTAAAATCCAGTAATATTATCAAGCTTCTTGGATAGATTTTGTTATATGTAGCCTAGGCCAAGGTCTTCTCCTTCGTCCTCTTTCTTCTTGCCAAGTATTGATGGGCTTGTAACGCCAGTAAATATAGCTATTACTTCAACTCTGCCCTGGTAGTCATTGTCTAACCTTGCTCCCCATGTTACATTTGCATTAGGCGACACGAATTCAGTCAATTTAGAGCCTATCTCATTTGCTTCTCCAAGAGTCATATCTGGCCCTCCTGTTATGTGAAGCAATACTCCAGTAGCACCTTCATAATTGACATCAAGCAATTTATTCTTAAGCGTGTCTCTTACCACTTCATTTACCCTATCTGGCCCTTGTGCGCTGCCTACGCTTATCATTGATATGCCTCCACCACTCATAATGCTTCTCACGTCTGCAAAGTCAAGATTTATCAAGCTAGGCTGAGTTATTGCTTCTGTAATGCCCCTAACAGCCCTTGCAGTTATTTCATCAGCAAGCATGAATGCCTGCTCTATTGCCAAGTTTGGATAAAGTGATACAAGCCTTTGGTTATCTATAATTATCAAAGTATCAACATTCTGCCTTAATTTTTCTATTCCTTTCTTTGCTACCTCAAATCTAACCTTTTCTAGTGCAAAAGGCAAAGTCACTATGCCAACAACTATAGCTCCATTTTCTTTGGCTATTCTGGCAACTACAGGAGCTGCTCCTGTTCCTGTGCCGCCTCCCATGCCAGCGCACAGGAAAAGCATGTTAACATCTTTTATTAGCAATTCTATTTCGCTTCTGCTAAGCTCTGCAGCCTTCTCTCCTATCTCAGGAAAGCCTCCAGCACCAAGGCCGTGTGTCAAAGAATAGCCTATAGCCAATTTCTTAATTGAAGGATTTAGCATATTCAAATGTTTAGAATCAGTATTGAATGCATATAGGCTTGCACCTTTAATATCGAGAGTGCTAAGCCTGTTTACTGTATTATTTCCGCCACCGCCAACTCCTGCAACCGCTATCCTTGGCTTAAAAAGCTCGCTTTCATCTATGCCACTCATAGCGGCATTGAGAAGGTCTTCCATTTTAAACACCCTAGGGTAATATTATATCTCTGAATAAAATAAAATACTTTTCTATTTTTGCAACAAGCTTAGCTTTATCTAATTTTTTGTAGATAAAATAATTCGTGTACAACAAGCAAATAGCAGAGATATTTAATGAGATAGCAGACATGATGGAGCTAGAAGGCACAGAGCATTCTTTCGAGGTAAGGGCTTATAGGAAGGCAGCAATAACTATTTCTACATTGCAAGAAGATGTTGGGGATATATTAAAAAAAGAAGGCATAGAAGGGCTTCAAAAACTGCCTGGAATAGGGAAAGGGCTTGCTGATAGGATAAGAGAATTCATAGAAACAGGAAAAATTCAAAAATACGAGGAGCTCAAGAAAAAATACCCTATAGACTTCAAGACTCTTTCAAGTATACAGGGATTGGGCCCAAAGAAGATTTTCAAATTGTATAAAGAGCTTGGTATAAAGAATATAGAAGATCTCAAAAAAGCAGTAAGCGAGCACAAAATAAGAGATTTGGAAGGTTTTGGCGAAAAAAGCGAGAATGAAATAGCAAAAGGAATTGCTATGCTTGAAGAGACGAGCAAGCGCATGCTCCTTGGCGTTGCACTTCCTGAGGCTGAAAGAATAGTGAATAAGCTTCTAGGCTCTAAGCTTGCAATAAAAGCAGTAATAGCCGGCTCAACAAGAAGAATGAAGGAAACAGTCGGCGATCTTGATATATTGGTAACATCAGATAAGCCAACAGAAGTTATGGATTTTGTAACAAATCTGCCAGAGGTGGAGAGCACAATTGCTAAAGGTAGCACAAAAACAACAGTCTGGCTTAAGATAGGGCTTAGCTGCGACATAAGGGTTGTAGAAGAAAAAAGCTTTGGAGCAGCACTTCAATACTTTACAGGCAGCAAAGAGCATGGCATAGAGGTAAGAAAAATAGCAGTAAAGAAAGGCTATAAGCTTAATGAATACGGTCTTTTTGACTCTAAAGGAAAGATGATAGCAGGTGCTACAGAGGAAGAGGTATACAATAAGCTAGGTATGGATTATATTGAGCCGGAGATGAGGGAGGCAAGAGGAGAAGTAGAATTGGCATTGGAGCACAAATTGCCAAAGCTAATAGAGCTAAGAGATATCAAAGGCAATTTGCATACGCATACAAAATTTAGCGATGGCGCAAATGAGATGGAGGATGTTATTGAAGAGGCTATAAAAAGAGGTTATTCATACATTGGATTCTCTGATCATTCTAAGAGCGAGCATGTTGCAAATGGCATGAATGACAAAGAATTCCAGGAATATCTTTCATATATAGACAAGATTGCAGAAAAATATGAGAATATAAAGATACTGAAAAGCGGCGAGGTTGATATATTGAAAGATGGCTCTCTAGATCTAGAGCCAAAAACGCTCAAGATGATGGACTATGTTATAGGGGCTGTTCATACAAATATAAATATGGACAAGGAAAGCATGACAAAAAGGATAATAAAAGCCATAGAGTCTGGATATGTTGATATATTGGCGCATCCTACTGATAGGCTTATTGGCGAAAGGGAGCCTATACAGTTCGATTTTGACAAGGTTTTTGAAGCAGCTAAAGAAAACGGGGTAGTTGTAGAAATAAACGCATTCCCAAATAGGCTAGATTTAAATGATGAGGGTATATTTAAAGCAAGGGAATACGGGCTTATGTTTTCAATAGGTTTGGATGCTCATAGACTATCACATTTTGATTATATGAGGCTAGGAGTAGGAATGGCTAGGCGTGGATGGACAAAAAAGGAAGAGGTAATAAACACAATGAGCTACGACCAGTTGAAAAAATTCCTTGAAAAAAGAAAGAAATAAATCAATACCAGCCTCTCGCTTTCATAGCCTTCGCAACTCTGTCTACTGCTATTATGTAAGCTGCCGTCCTTGGGCTTATCTTCTTGCCTTTCTCTTTGTAGCTTTTCTGAGTCGCTATAGTGTCATAGAATGACTTTGTTATTATTTTGTCTAGTTTATTGTATACTTCCTCTGCAGTCCAGTAATAGCCTCCTATGTTCTGCACCCATTCAAAGTATGAGCCTATGACGCCGCCGCTGTTTACCAAGAAGTCTGGCAAGTCTAATATTCCTTTTTCGAAAAGTATTTGGTCTGCCTCTGGTGTTACTGGGCCATTTGCAAGCTCAAGTACCATTTTTGCCTTTATCTTGTCTGCATTGTCTGCCCTTATCTGGTTCTCTATTGCCGCAGGTATCAATATATCTACATCAAGCTCAAGCAGTTCTTCATTTGATATTTTTTCTCCACCTTCATAGTTCATTACGCTTCCTGTCTCCTGCTTTGCCTTTAGCAATTTATCCAAATCCAATCCATTTGGATCATATACGCCTCCTTTTGAATCACTTATTGCAACTACATTTGAGCCAAAAAGCTTTTTTGAAAGTGTGTATGCATACATGCCAGCATTTCCGAATCCTTGCACAGCAATCTTCGCCTTCTTCAAGTCAATGCCTAGCATCTTTGCAGCTTCCCTCATTACAAACATGCCACCCATGGCTGTGGAATCGCCTCTTCCTTCGCTTCCCCAAACCTCAAGAGGCTTTCCTGTTATTACTCCGAACTCATTGTAGCCCTTTATTTTGCTGTATTCATCCATCATCCAGGCCATTATCTGTGGCGTGGTATATACATCTGGAGCAGGTATATCAATGTCTTTGCCTATGAAATTTGCCAAAGCCCTTATATAGCCGCGAGAAAGGTTTTCAAGCTCCTGCTCATTCATGCTCTTTGGATCACATATTATACCTCCTTTTGCACCTCCATAAGGTATGTTTGCTAATGATGTCTTCCAAGTCATCCATGCAGCGAGGGCCTTTACTGTACTCAGATTTTCTTCTGGATGATATCTTATCCCTCCTTTTCCAGGGCCTCTTGCATTGTTGTAAAGAACCCTGAATCCTGTGAATGTCTTTGTCGAACCATCCCTCATCTTTACAGGTATGTTTACTATTACTGTTTGCATAGGCTCTCTCAATATTGCATGAGCCTGTGGGTCAAGACCCATTACTTCGGCAGCCAAGTCGAGCTGCTTTTGGGCTATTACAAAAGGATCTAATTCTTCGCTCATTTTATCGCCTTTAAGCAATAGAAAGAAGCTCTTTGTTTTCGCAAAGAGCCATTATCTCATTTTCAATTTTTTCTTTACTTTCTTTATTTACTATGTTTAATACAATATTATTTGCAAGACCTTTTGATTTTATATAATCTGCTATCTTCTCTATCTCTTTTGAATATCTACCATTTAGATATTTGCTCACAGCTACTTGTACTACTCCAAGCTTCTTTGCTATTTCTTCCTGCGTATAATCATACTTTTTGCTAAGCTCCTCTGCTATAGCTACTCTTATTGCCGGCAATACTAATTTTTGTATTTTTTTGCAGCTTAAGTCAGCATCCATATCAATACCTTATTCTATGCCAAGCGCATCTTTTATTGAGCTTAGGAAGCCTTTCTTACTTTGGCTTGTGCCTTTGCTTTCATCTTGACCTCTATCTTCTTCAGCCTCCTCTTTTTCATCTTCTATTTTTGCATCTTCTTTGCTTATTTCATCTACCTTTTCTATTATCTCCTTATAGCCCTTTACCTTCTTTTTATTTAATTTCTGCTCCTCGCTTTTTGCCTTTTCTTGCTTTTTAATATCAAAAGATTCAAAGAAAGAATCAATTATCTCTTCTTTTTTTGAAGCATCATTTATTATTATCACATTTACATTATTGTATTTTGCAAGCTCAACATCGTATTTTCCATTGCACTGTGCAGCGCTTATTTCATCTATTTTATTCAAGCTTATATTTGCTTTTATGGGGTCTTTTGCTATTACAAATACATATCCATTTTTTATAGAATCCTCTACTTCTTTAGATAGCTGCTCTTCGTCTCTTACTTCCTTTGCTATAACTCCAAATCCCTTTTCTGATAGTGCTTCTGCAGCATCTTCTATAGCATCTTTTTGGTCTCCTATTAGGTATACCTTCAATTAACCACCAATTTTATTACTAATCAAAAATTAGCAAATACAAGTTAATAATCTTTTCCATATATAGTATGGGTTTTAGTAGTATAGCTTTAATACTCTAAAGGTATATAAACCTAAACAAACGAATAAATATGAAAAAAAGGGTGTTTTATTGAGAGGAAAAGAGCCGCTAGTGACATGCGACAACTGTGGAAGAAAAGTTCCAAGGAGCAAAGCAGTGGTTTTTGAAAAGGTTATACGATTCGACACAGAAACACATACAGGCAGCGATGTAAAATTCTTTGAAAAAAGAAAGGTTTATTATTGTATAAGCTGCGCTAAGCATTCAAAAATATTCGAAAAGAAGAAAGAGATGGCAAAAAGGAAGCCTTTCTGAGGTGTTTTGGTGGTTGTTGACCCCAATGAGCTGCTAATTTTCAAGCTTAGGGGTATGACAACTGCTCCTCAAAATATTGCAAAGCAGCAGATCCAAAAGCAGCCCACAAATGTGCAAAGTGTGCAAAATACAAATCTAGCTCAGCCCAAGCAAGAAATGGTAGCTAAGCAACAAGCGCCGCAAGTTAAGCCTAGCTTAGTCCAAAATAAAGCTAAACAAAGTGCAGAAAGCAAGCAAAGCCTATTTAACAAAGAGAATATAATAAACATAGAAAATATACCTTCTACTCCGGAGAGCGAAGAGGAAAATACGCCTCTTTTTACTCCAAACTATATAAGCCAAACGCAGGAGGTTAAGCCGCGGGAAGGAGGTAAGAAATACAACAAGCTAGAAAAAGAAAGCATGGAGGCAGCAAAAAACATGTTCTGTGTTAATCATCCATGGAGGCCTGCATATGCAATATGCAACTATTGCAAAAGGCCTTTCTGCTACGCCGATCTTGTTGAGTATCAGGGTGCATTCTACTGCTTAGAGGATATAGATAAAGTTTCTGGCTCAGCACAGAGCTTAACACAAATAAAGTTTAATTCTTTCATCGCATTGTCGAGCTTCTTCCTAATTGCAAATGCATTAATAATGGGTTATTTTGTATATCCTCAAGCCAAGTTTCTCGTAAATTATATAAGCAGCGTTGGGTTCTCTGGATTTTTGGATAATCTCACTTATAGCTACGGCCTTTCTTTCATAAATCTGCTTGTTGTTTTATTTTCAGCATTGGCTGGCTTGATTCTTTTTGCAAAAAGTGATAGGTGGTTCTACTTAAGCTGGGTAATTGATTCTTTTGTATTAATAATATCAAGCTATGAATACCTCACGCTTAATTCTTCTTATTTGTTGGCCATAAGCGTGCTCTCATTAATTACAATAGGTACTCTTTCTTATAGCAGGCTATCAAGGAGCACAGAAGAGATAGCAAAAGCGGGGGAAGCAATAAACTGGCCAAGGATAGAAACTTTTGATTAAGCTATAGAATTGTACATTTTATCATTGAATTCATATGCTGTTATATCGTCGCTTAATTTATCTAAACCCATTTCTTTGAAGAGCTCTTCTCTGCTGCTATATTCTTTAACTCCTTTTTCAAGGTCTGCGGCTATTATATGGTTGTTAAATTCAGAATAGACTACAAAGCTTCTTTCCGATTCTCCTGCTTTTATTACCAATTTTGTGGATACGTTGCCTAAAGCTATAAGTATGCTGCAAAGAAGCGTTGCCTTGTCAAATATATCTCCAGCACCACATCTTATTACCTCTTCAGGCTTAAGCCAGAACTGTATTGGCAGATTGACAAGCAAAATTTCATCTTTTACGTAGCTATAAGCAAGCCTAAATGCATCGCTAAAATTTTCTTCATATTTGTAAAGAGGAAAAGAGTTCTTTATCTTGTTTGCAACTCCTACTACACTTTCTTCATATGGTGTTATGAGCTTAGGCAATTCAGCAACATAAAGATTCTCATTTTCTTCTATGTAATCCTTATATCGCATTATTATCTCTAGATAAATTTGGTTGTATCTCTTTAAAACCTCAAGTTCTTTTTCTTCCATATCTATTTATAAAATTATATAGAAAATTCTATTATTCTATGTATTCCTGGTGTTTGTGTGGAAATATTAATATCTTGCATGGATAGGCGCCTTAACGCGTATCTCGATTCGCTAAATAGTGGCAACACAATACTTTTGAGAAATGCAGGGGCAAATGTAAGTGGATTATCATATACTTTGAGCGAGTTGCTTAGAGACGAAAATATAAAGAGTATAAAAGTAGTTACACATACTGATTGCGGTGCAATGAAGACTGTTTCTAAGGTCTTGAAAGGTGAACTCAAATTAAGCGAAATAGCAACTAATACATTGGTTAAGAAGTTTACTGATGCAGGAACAAAAGACCCAAGAGAATTAGAGAATATAAATACCCAAATACAAAAATCAGAGCTAGAAAAAATCTCAAAAGAGAGAGGTATAAAAGGCTCAGTGGAGCTTTTGGATATTTCAAAGATAGATATGCCTAAAGAGCAAGGCGAGCACAAAATGGCTCTAATGAACCCAAGCAGTTTAAAATATGGCCAGATATTAAATAAAGAGGAAATGTTTAATACATATGTAATCCAAAGCAAAAGCTTAGAAGAAAAGATGGTAGATATAGAGATAGCGACTAAGGTATTGGGCATAAAGAAAGGAGAAATAATTGCTTTATACGCAAGCGAATATAGGGGTGTAGAAGCAGACCTTAAGAAACTAAAGCTAAACCCTTTGCTAAATGGGATTGAAATAAACGCGAGGCGATTGTGATGATAGGCTTAATAATAATGCTTCTCTTCATAATATTCGATTTCGTAATCTCTGTATGGAATGCATATTCTAGTGGATACAATATTGCTTTGCTCAGAAAAAACAAGAGGGGCGGGTTCCCAAAGGTGGCCTCATACGCTGGCCTAGGACTTGCGTTTGCAGGTATGGCTTATGTGGTTCTTTCCATTCTCTCCATTCTAGCTTACTATATAGGGTATATCTCATACAACGCATTGGTCGCAGTGCTAGGCCTTAACTTTATTGTTTTCGGAATATTGATAATTGGCTTTGGTTTCATAATAACTATACAATCTATAATAATTGCTTACAAAAGCAGGAGCATATGGAGCATATTGATTTCATTGTATAATATATTTGCCGAGGCGTTTGATATAGAAAGCTACATTTCTGGGTTCCAAGAATCGGTGCAGATGGTAAAAAGAGGAGAGAATGAAGAAGGTAATATATTGGTTTTAGTGATTGTAGCTCTGCTCATTGCATTTTTCATAACACACGCTGCTTACAAGCATGGCCTTGCAAAAGGGTCTAGTGCTTAATCCTTTCTTCACTTATCTTTTTGCATGCTTCCAAAACTCTTTTTGCTAGATTGTCAAATGTAAATTCTCTTGCATGCTTCTTTGCTTCTTCTTTTAAGCGCGGATCATATCCATTTTCTTTAAGTTCTTTTATTATTTTTGCCATATCTTCTGGCGTTTCAGCCTTAAGGCAGTATTTCTTTGTTTCATCTGCAATTTTTCCATTTTATATACTATTACAGGTATCCCTCTTGACTGTGCTTCTAGTATTGGCAACTCAAAAACTTCATATAGTGTCGGGAATACCATTGCGTCAAAAGAGTCATATATGCTTACTAATTTCTCTTCTGGAGCAAAGCCCATCAATTTGATCCTGCTATCTTTAGAAACAAGTTTAGCTATTTCCCCATCTCTTATTATTGGATTGCCATATATATGAAATTCATAATCATCCCCTTCTAGTTTTTGGAATCCCTCGATTGCAAACTTTATGTTCTTCCTTTTTCTCATTGTGCCCACATAGCCAACAATAAACTTTCTGCCCTTTTTATTGTTTTTTGGCTCTGTAAAGTATTTGTCTTCTATTGCATTTCCTATATAGAATATCTTATTTTTGTCAAATCCTCTCTCTATTATGTCTTTTTCTACAAGTGATGAGATTACTAATGCGTAGCCGTTTTTCTTTGCTGCCTTTATAATTAAGTTGTCTAAAACCCTTTTTCCAATCCTTTTAAGAAAAGGGTAATCCATGGTGTCTATTTCGTTGAAACCATGAATTATACTTACAAATTTTGTGTCATTCCTGAATAAAGGAAACATAAGCCGGGGCAATGGTATTAAAACAATATTATATTTGCTGAAATCCATGAAAAGAGTGGCTATATACATAGCGATGTTCTCTCCAAAATACTTTCTAGCAAAGCCATCTTTGATCTCTATCTTTTCTACTTTTATGCCTTTATTGCTCAATTTCTCTAGCGAAGCGTAAAGATTCCTAATTATTTTTGATGTACTTCTCGCTTTTTGGCTAGCGTCTCCCCCTTCTGAGCCAAATTCATAGCTGAATCCTATCATTCCTATTTTTATCATATTTTTCATCTAAATGGGCCCGCGGAGATTTGAACTCCGGACCTCCCGATTGCCAATCTTTTATCAGTCGGGCGCTCCAACCAGGCTAAGCTACGAGCCCTTGTTTTTATTAGTTTTATATTGTTTGCATTTTTTTATTGTTTTTATTTTTTATATTTTTCCCAATAATACTATATTTATGCTATTCTTTATAGACCTTTATAACCCGACCATAGCTGGATTCTATTCTGCTCTACTGATTGCTTTTCTTCTTGGCATAGTTCACGGAATAACTCATGATGAGCATACTTGGCCAATAACCTTTAGTTATGCAATAGGTTCTTATAGCACTAAAGGAGGCGCAAAAGCAGGGATGCTCTTTTCACTTGGTTTTACATTGCAAAGAGCCTTACTATCTGAAATTGCATATATAGCTCTTGCTCCATTTTTTATGTCTAATAGGTTTGATGCAACTGTATATATGATTGTTGGTATAGTCATGGCTATATCTGGATTTTACATTCTAAGGAAAGGCATATATCTGCATTGGCATGGTCTTGCAAATCTGGTATGCAGATTTTTTCACATATGCATAGGAATTCATCAAAAAGATATATACAAAAAGGAAGGCCTTGAAAGCCATGAAATATTCGAAGAGCATAAAGTTCTTGAGCCTAGGTCAGTTCCTTTAAGGCTTACTTTTGTACACGGCTTGATTGCTGGCTTCGGATTTGGTGCATTTGCTTTAATATTGTATACAGCAATAGTCCCTGCTATGCCTAATATATGGGTTGCCTGGCTTCCTGGATTCCTTTTTGGCATAGGTACAATGGCTATGCAAATAATATTCGGCGCTGCAATAGGCTCATGGCTTAGGAAAAGAAAATACTCTGAAAACCAAATATCTTATATAGCAAGAAAAACCTCTGGCAGAATGCTTGCATATGGTGGCCTAGTATTCCTCGTTGCAGGAATAATATTATTTTTCTTTCCGAACCTATACAACTACAATATAATAACACCTTTGAAAGTTCACAATCTGCATAGCCTGGGCGTTGGGTTCTTCTTAGTTGTAATAGTGGTTGGTATAATCTCTATACCTTCATATAAGCTGGCAGTTAGGGAAGCAAAACAACTTAAGCCAAATAATACTTAGCTTTTTGTCATTCTTTTTTTGAATTTATTATATTTGAAAATTTTAGAAGGTCTTTCTGCATAAGCTCTTTTATACGCTTAAATCTTAATGCAGCAGCAGGGTGGTATGTTATAAGATAAGTTATTCCGTCTTTTTTTATTACAATTCCATGGTTTCTATCTACGTTTTCAACGCCTGCTATAGTTTTTGCAGCAACGTTGCCTAAAGTTATTATATATTTTGGCTTTATTATGCTTACTTGCTTGGTCAGAAAAGGTTTGCACATCTCAATCTCTTCCCTTGTTGGCAACCTATTTTTTGGTGGAAAAAACTGTACTGCACTAGTTATATACATTTTCCCTCTCTTAAGGCCTGCTTCCCTAAGCATTTGGTCTAACAGTTTTCCGCTTCTTCCAACAAATGGTCTAAGCATCTTATCTTCATTTTCCCCTGGTGCTTGGCCTATAACCATAACCTTAGCATTAACAGGTCCTTCGCCTTTCACAAATCTTCGGCTCAATTTCCAGCCTTTTGAATTGCTAAGCCTCATATATTCTTTATTTACTTTTTGGATCTCTTCATATCTTCTAATGTATTCATATGCATATGAAAGAAGTGCCTTCATATGTTGATCTGCTTTTTTGATTGCTTCTTTATATGGCAACCATTCGCATGAAGAATATCTTTTTGGTATCCTTATTTTTTCATAGTTGCCTGCTCTTAAGATAAAGACTTTTAAATTAGGTATACTTTTATTATTTCCAGGTTTTTCGTATGAAAAATAAGGCAAAGCTTCTACTTTCAATCCTATTTCTTTGCCTATGGCTTGCTCTGCAGCTTTATGTCCTTTTCCCTCTTTTTCTATATCCCATCTAAATATATCAAGTTCTCCTTTTTCTGAAATAAAAAATAAAAATTCAAAATCACTGTTTTTCTTGTATATTATAGCTCCTTCAGAAAAATTTGACCCCATCAAATTACCTGAATATCTTCTGGTTTAAACAATACACATTTTCTAGCTGCTTTGAAATAGTGCTATTATAAAATCCAAGGTCAAATAAGGTATAGAACGTACTGTAAAAAGAGTCATAGCTGCAGCTCATGTTAATTTCTCCAGCTTTTTCAGGAAATATGCCGTATTCTCCCATTATATTGTAACTGCTGCCTTGCACATATGGCAACTGCTCTATGGCAAGGAAATATGTGCTTCCATTGTAGCCAACTTTATAAATTTCTATATTCACACCATTCAAACCAGAGAATTTTGAATAGGCATATATGCTCATATTAGAGAAGAGGGCCTTCTCTTCCTGTTTGTTTGGTTCAGTTATAAATATTGCAATAGGATTGCTAGAGTTGAATGTGCTATTTGTTAGCAATATTATTTCAGAAGAGTTTGAAAAGGTATAGGCAATAGAATGAAAACCGCTCGTATTTACATTCGTGGAGACAAAATTAGCAAATGGCTGGCCACTAAGTGGCACTTTGCTATATTGCAAATAAGGTGAAATTGAAAGATAGTTCTGGAAGCTGATAGAAGCAGAAAAGTAGATCAATGCATATATTATAGGTATCAGCATATAGACTGTTTTTGGCCTTTTGCCTCTATTCTTTTCATTTTTCCTTAAATCAAATTTTGGAATCTTAAGTTCAAATAAGCCTGAAATTAATATCATTATTATTATGGTCAAGTAGAATATTGTCATGCCGGCAAAGCTATGTAATATAGATATTGTAGAGTTTGGCCCATAATAGAACCAAGCAAAAGCAATAGCAAACATCCTCAATATATTGAGCAAAAGCATTAATGCAAATCCAGATATTACCCAAATAACTTTTCTGCTTGCTTTTCCATTGAAAAGGTAAGCAACAGGGATTAGAAACATTATTAAGCCTATAAGCGCACCGATGCCTACGCAGCTTTCTCCTATGCCTATTATATAATTTTTATAATAGATGCTTATTGGAGCTTGGAAAGAAATGCTGCTGTTAATAAAATGCAGCAAATAATATACAATCTTTGCATTTATTTCTGCAAATGCTTGATTTAAGGAAAATATTGGGGCAAGGAGTATCGGAGAAGCGAAAATCGAATATATTATTATTGCTTTGAACGAATTTATGCTTCTAAATCCAAATATGGTTATTACTAAGCTAGCGATGGCAAGAGGAAATATTAGCATATATAGCCTAAAGCTCATGAAAAAGAAAGAGAAAAAGTAATGAAGATAAGCGGTAAAAATGATGAAAAGGGCAAACAAAAGAAAACCAAAGTAAATATCTTTTGCCTTTCTTTCAACATTTATCTTATTTTTGAAAATAAAAGCAGAAAACAAAGGAAGCATTATGGTTGGAACTATTATATAGGTAGAAGGATCAGTATCGCTTATGCTACTAGGCGCAGAAAGGAATGGATTTATTAGCATTATTATAACTGAAGTGAAAAAAACAGCAGCAAGGATATTCTTATTCTCCATATTTATCGTCCTCAGTCGATATAGGCTTCATCACACCTCAGCAGTTACTCTATTCTTCACAGGACACTCTTACTTGTTATTTTACATATATAAATCTAATTATTGAATAGATGATATGATTGCATGCCAAGGGTAAGGTTTAGATATTTGCCACACACAGCAGATGTTAGATTTGTAGCCTATGGAAACAGCTTTAAAGAGGCATTAGAAAACGCAGCAAAGGCAATGCTCGGAATCATGCTTGATGTAAAGAAGCTAGAAAAGCTTAAAGCAAAGCCTAAAACGATCAAGATAAGAGAGTCTGCAGATACTAAAGAAGAGATTGTTTGGTTCACGCTTCAAGATCTTCTTTCAAAAATAGACGAAAAAGCCCTTAATGCATATTATTTCAAAGTAGAAAGTTTGGAGGAAGGCAAAAAAATAAAGCTTAGAGGGACTCTTTTCTTCAAAGAAGCTGAAAAGGATTACCATCTTTTAGAGATAAAAGCAGTAACACCACATGATTTGAAAGTAGAAAAAGGAAAGTTTTGGAAAATATTTGTACTTGTTGATGTATAATTGGCATCATACTAAGAATAAATTTGTATGGTTCATTTTGGATCGCACGATTGAAATAGTGGGCTTTTTGCAAGCATTTTGTAAATGAGTTAATTATTAAAACTACAAAAAGCCAGGAGAGGGAGTCGAACCCCCCTATGCCGCTCTGCAGGCGGCCGCATAGCCGATCTGCCATCCTGGCATCAAAAATTTGCATTTTTAAATAATTTAACTCTTTATATTTTAGGTAAGGAAGGTATTTAATTTTTTAATCTAAATTTGATTTGGGGATAAGGATGAGAGCTATAGAACCTATTCCAAGCGAATTTGTTTCAGAGACCCTTTTTTATGAATATAAAGATCCTGTTACAGAGGCAATGAGCAAAGTAAAAGAATACACTGCAGTAGTAGTAAGAAAGAATGGTGAATACTATGGTATTGTCGATGATAGAACTTTAGCAAGAAAAGGGGTTTTAAAGCTGAACAAGAGGCAGTCTATAGGGAAGTTTGCAAAAAAAGTGCCAGTATTAGACATGTCCACTACAATAGAAAAAGCAATATTGTACTTCTATTTCGAAGGAGTAAAAGCTTTGCCTTATTTTGACAGTGGTGAGATAAAAGGTATAGTAAAAAGAAGCGAGCTATTGAAAGCAATATTGTCTTTGCATTTGGTTTCTAAATATACAGTAGAGAATGCAATGACTTCTCCAGCCATAGGTATAGATGCAAATGCAAATATAGCCCAGGCAAAAAGTGCCATGGAGAAAAACAAAATAAATAGGCTTATAGTGATGAAAAATGGCTCTCTATATGGCATTATAACGCTGAGGGATATAATAGAGATGTTTGCTAAGGCTACTGAAAGATCACCACAAAGGCGCAATTATTACTATACGATAAGCAATACCCCAGTTGGCAGCGTATGCCAAAGAAGTGTTCTCTCTATAGAGCAAGATGCTCCGCTTGAAGAAGCAATAAGAGTGTTTGTAGAGAGAGGTATATCATCTCTTGTAGTTACAAAAAACGACAAGCCTGTTGGTATAATAACAGTTAGGGATATTTTTGCCTTGATCGCATCATTTAGTAGCGAGCAAGAAAATAAAATAATAATATCTGGCTTGGATAACTATACTAAAGAATATGAAGAAGATATAAGGGCAGAGCTCAACGATATGGTAAACAAGATCAATAGATTCAGCAAAATAAAAGTTGATTACGTAACTTTAAATGTGAAAAGGTCAAAAGTAAGAAATTATGAAATGCATGGCAAGGTTGTTCTTAAGCAAGGCGGCTCTGTAGCAGCAGCCTCAACAGGCTATAGCATTAGCAGTGTATTAAAAGACATAGTTGAAAAGCTTTATAATGAGGTGAAGGATAGGAAAGAACTAATTGTTGCCCAGTTCAAGGGCAACAATGTTGTGATGGTATGAAAGGGCAGTCTAGCTTTGAGCTCTTAATAACCTTGGCTTTTGGCTTAGCTATACTGCTTCCAATAGTTGTAATCGCTTTTATGCAAATAGCGAGCTCTAGCTCTTCTTTAGCTGCAATTGAGTCTCAGCAAGCAGCATCAAAAATAGCAAGCATAGCCTCTTTTGTTGGTAGTGAAGGTCCGCCAGCAAAGCAGGTTATACAGATAGAAGTGCCACCAGGCGTCCAATACATATATGTTGGCTCTCAGACAGGCTCTGTAGGGCATCTAATAATATTTATGGTAAGGTCATTTTCTGGGCTAAGCTCTGTTACTGCATACACCCCTGTAAATGTGAGTGGCAATTTAGGCAGTATAAGTTCGCCAGGCACATATCTAGTAAACTTGACAGCAACTAGTTCATGCCCTACTGCGCCAAATGTGCCTTGTGTTTATATTACTCCGTTGACATGATGTGTTTTTGATGAAGCTTCAGCTTTCACTTGAGTTCCTGATAGTGTTCTCATTTGTGCTACTTGTATTCATCTTTATGTTTGCTTTGATATCAAGCGAAAGATCCCTTGGTTTAAGCGACCAAACATTTTCGCAGCTACAATTGCAAGCCCAAAGCATAGCGAGTGGCATAGATGCAGCGCTGCAAGCAGGAAATGGCTATTCAGGAACAGTCTCTATAGCTAATTTTATAGGGATAATACCATATAACATTACAATAACAAAAAACGGCATAGTTATATTGCAAGCAAAAGTTGGTAAGCAAGTAATAAAGGCAGTTGCATATAGCATGGCAAAAAATGTTGTCTCAAGCCCTTCCTATCTTGCTCCAGGATCTTCAAATATCTATATACTGCCAAATTCTAATGGGACTTTGTATATACAAAACTCATTCGGCAATATATGTTTAGATTATCAATGTGCCACTCAAAGCAATGAAGCAAAATCAATATTTCTTTCAAGCGAAAAAATCTATGCTGCTGAATTTAGTGGCCCTTGGTCTAGCAGCAACTACAATTCAAAGACATTTATATTGGCTAATGTTCCTATATCTGGAACAAATTATCCTTTCACAATAACAATGTGGGTTAGGCCGAGCAGCGTTCAAAACTTCTCGCATTCTTGGACTACTGCACTCTTTTCGCTTTCTGGCTACCAAGCATTTGGCTTGCAAAATAGTTGCTTGCCCAATACATGCTTAGTATTGCATAGATGTTCTTCTGCAGATACAGGAAGTGGTGCTTTGCTTCCATATTCTATATTTAACAATAAATGGTATTTTGTTGCTGTATCTGTAAATTATCCAAATTATTATTGGGAAATAAATGGGGTTAACTCGACAACCACAAATTCAAATAGCTATTCAGGATCGTCACAGGCAACCATAGGGACACAATTTGCACAATGCGATAGCAACGCATTCAATGGCTCTATAGCAAATGTCCAATTTTATAATACTTCTTTGTCTCCTCTTCAGCTAAAAGAGATCTACCAAGAAGGCATAGATGGTGCACCTATAAGCACAAATAATCTAATCGCATGGTGGCCTCTAAATGGCAATGCAAATGATTATAGTGGTAGGGGCAATAATGGTGTTTCTTATGGTCCAGTTGAATACTCTACTGTATATCAATTCTTTGCAAAGGTGCTAAATGCAAATGGCAAGCCTATGCCAAACACATTAGTAAATTTTGCTTCTTCATATGGGCCAATGGATCCGCAGTCTAATCTGACCAATCAAAATGGGGTTGCGACATCATTTCTTAATTTTGTAAATGCACCAGGCGCAGCCATAGTTAAAGCAACAGCACTTAACGGCAATTACACAACATCAAGCAATCTTGTTTCGTGGTATCCTTTAAATCTTGGCTATGGTGCTATAGCATATAGCTCAAATTCATCGATTAATGGGTTTATGGAAAACACATTTTGGAATGCGCCAAGCTTCTCTGCCTATTTCGATGGCGCATCTTCATATATTAACTTACCACAAGGATTACCGCAAGCAAATTCAATACTTACTGTTTCTACATGGTTCAAGACTTCAAAAGGTGGTATGGTAATCTGGAATGGAAATGCGCAGCCTCTTTCAATAGCAAGCTGCTACTCTCCTGTAATATATGTTACCCCACAAGGCTACTTGGCGGGCGGCGATTCTTCATCTACAGGCACTTTTGCATTTAATACAAATTATTTTGTTGCAGATGACAAATGGCATTTTGTTGCTTTAAGCCAGACATCCAACCAAGAGACATTGTTTTTGGATGGTGTAGAGGTGGGATCAATTTCAATAACTCCACAAACATGCACTCCAGATAATTGGAGCATAGGCGCCGGTACTTTAAATAGTCAAATCTCATTTTTCAATGGCTCAATAGCAAATGTGCAATTTTATTCTTCTTCCCTAAGCTTTAGCCAAGTTAGGCAGCTCTACCAAGAAGGAATAGCCGGTTTGCCTATAAGCAATGCTGGCTTAGTCGGCTGGTACCCATTAGATGGGGATGCAAATGATTATAGCGGTAGCGGAAATAATGGCGCAATATACGGAAATTTGAAAATGGTTAAAGCAAGTGGAACATCTTCTGGAAACTATTCAAACATATATGTGGCAACATTTAATCCTGGCGGCAATCCAACACCAGATTCTTTCATAAATGTGCCTTCTATAGTTCCGGTAAATTATTCGAGGTTTTCTTATTTTGCATGGATATTTCCAACCGCAAGTGAATCATATAGCAGAGTTTTAGCTACAAGCGCTGGCGATAATGGAGCAATAGAGGTTGCTACTGGCGGCACAACTCAAATAATGATAAATGGCTATAATACGAGCGGCTGGCTAGGGGTTAATTCATATTTTCCTCTCTATACATGGAACCTTGTTGGTGCAACATACAACGGGGCAAATTATACTGTTTATCTTAATGGCAAGCAGGTATGGACAAAGAAGGTTGGCAAGCTACTGGGCAACGCTGCCCCTGGTACTTTTCAAATAGGCTTGACAAGCGCTTATTCTCCTTCAGGAAATCAATTCTTTGGCAATATAGCAAATGTTCAATTCTACTCAACAAATCTTACAAACTCACAAGTAAGTCAAATATACCAAGAGGGCCCTTATGGGCTTCCTTTGACTTCTAGCCTTGTTGCTTGGTATCCATTGCTTGGCAATACAAGAGACTATAGTGGGAATGGCAACAACGGTATTCCTTATAATGTTACATATACTCAGCAGCAGACATCATTTTCGCCATCATATTATTCTTTCGGTGGCTCAGGAGCAGAGTTTAATGGGCAGAATAGCTATATATACAATTCATCCTATGCCCCTCTAAACGGCAAGAGTAATTTTACTATTACGTCTATGATTTACCTAAATTCATATTCAAATTCGCCTGTTATATATAGCGAAGGTAGCCCATCTAATACACTTATGCTTTTCATAAACAATACACATTTGGCTCTTTCATCTAATGGCATAATTTTTTCTTCTAATATTCAAGTTCCTCTCCAT
Source organism: Microcaldota archaeon (assembly GCA_023256515.1). GTDB lineage: Archaea > Micrarchaeota > Micrarchaeia > Micrarchaeales > CABMGC01 > JAGDYD01. The sequence goes on along the minus strand of JAGDYD010000031.1, from coordinate 15,797 downwards.
ACATGGGTATTTGTTGGCGCAGTTCTTTCAAAAGGAAGTGCAGCAACATTGTATGTTAACTCTATGAATCAAACTGGCATTTCACAAACAGAAAATAATGCAGCTACGCACTATATGGGAATTGGCTTTAACATAGGCTATCTTGGCGGCCAATCATTCCAAGGTTTAAATGGCTCTATTTCAAACCTTCAGATATACAACAAAGCATTATCACCTAAGCAAATGATGGAGCTTTATAATAATAAGTATCCTGCCTATGCGAGCGCTGAAGTTGATATGGGTGTTTTGCCATGAAGCTTCAATTTTGGTCATTTGATGTAATATTTGCCATGGTTATATTTGGATTTGCCATTACCATACTCGCTTTTGTATGGTATAGTATAAACAATCAATTCTCTCTTTCTTATGGCTATAGTGCAGGTTCTATGCAGCTTGAAGCCCAGGCTTTGGCAAATAGGTTGCTTACTCCAGGGAATCCTGCTTCTTGGAGCTCTTTAGTAAGCATAAACAATCCACTATCCTGGTCCAACATATCAATAGGCTTGCTTGGCTCAAATGGTCAATTATCTATGCAGAAGCTTTCAACATTGGAGAGCATGGCAAATGCGAATTACCAAGCTACTAAGCAAGCGATGGGCGTAAGCTATGATTATTATATAGTTGTAAATTATCAAGGTATAAAATTTGGAATAGGCGCCAATCCATATACCAATAGGGCGCTTAGCATTTATGTTGTAAATAAGCCAATAATAATAAACAATGTTCCTTCTACAATGCAGGTAATGGTTTGGACTAATACATCATTTGGTGTTGAATAATGAAAGGTGTTGTTTTCACATTAGATGCTCTGTTTGCTTTGATAATAGCAGTTGCAAGCATATCTATAATGCTATATTTCTTCTATGTCCCACAAGTTTCATACTCTTTTAGGTATAGCGAAGCCTCTTCTATACTCAGTCAGCTTGAGAATGCAAATATATCGAGTATAAGTCAAAGCAATAAGCTGGCATACCAAATAGCAAGCTTAAGCAATGGCTATTCTTCATATTGGCCACAGCAATGGAAAAATAGCGAAGGCGATGCTGGCTCTTCTTATGGGCCGATTTATCCATTTGTTTCTTTTGAATTCTCTGCTCAGAGCAATATACAGACTGGCATAGTTGCAGATTATGGCAATATATATTTTGGATCTGGCCAGTATTTGTATGCAGTTAATGCCACTACTGGGACTAAATCATGGATAAAAAATGCACAAACCCCTATACAGTCTACGCCTGCGATATACAATAATTTGGTAATTTATGCTAATTCTACAAACATAACGGCGCTTAATGCTTTGAACGGCAATTTGGCTTGGAGCTCAAATATAGTTACAATTGCTGGATCTCAGGTGCAGCTTGGAACGCCTATATATGTATATGATGGCAAACTCATATTTGGCGCAAGCAATTATTATGCATACGCATTATACCCTAATAATGGCAATATAGCATGGTCTTTAAACATAGGGCAAGAGCCTACATCATTTGCAGCAGCAGAAGGCTCACTAGCTTTCAAAACATCATCAAACTATCTGGGAACAATAGTTATTTCTCAGGATAATGCAGAGCTCCTCTATCCTATAAAAGCCCAAGCAAGCCTAAGCAATCTTGCTTCTCTTGGAAGTGTATTTTATTATGGATCTGGGAGCAATGCAAATGCAAGCTACATAAACGGTACATTGCTATTTGGTGGCATAAGTGCTGGCTCTACAATACAAGGTGTAAATGCTTATAAAGGAATAGTCTTATACCAAGGCTCAAGCTCTATTCTTGCACTTAGCCCTTCAGGCTCTACGCTATGGAGCATGCCTATGCCTTTTGGTACAGCTCCATCAAATACCAAGCCCGTTGTTGGCGGCAATATTGTATATTCTGTTTGGTCTGGTAACTTAACTGCTCAAAATCTGCAAAATGGCAATTTGCTTTGGGTTTTTGGCTTGCCACCAAAAACTATATTTTCGCCTTACTTGGCTATAGCATATGGTAAGTTGTTTGCAATATCTGGCAATAAGGTGATAGCATTTGGCGGCTGTAATATGCCTGGCATAAATGGAGATACCTCAATTATATATGCAGTAGCGTACTTATACGTAAATAATCAAACATCCTGCGCAGAATCACTGGCTAGCTCTATATATCCTATGTATAATTATACAATAATTGTTTCAGGAAAAGGAGTAAATAGCACATCTATTAAAGGCTCGACATATTATGTCAATACGTATGGTTATATCTCTAATCAAGATCTTGATACTCCAAGCTATTCATGGTCTTTTTGGATATATCCATATTCATGGTATCCAAATAACGGCATAATTGGCCAGCAGAATCTTAGTTCTGGCTATCCATATGTTTATCAATCATCAAACCTTTCTTCAAACTATGTGCTGATATTTACAAACAATATGAGTGCCCCAAATTCAAGAGTGGGGGCAAAATTAAGCTTAGATCAATGGTATCATATAGTAGCAGAATATAATCAAGTAACCGACCAGCTAAACCTCTTTGTTAATGGTAATTTAGTTTCTTCGCTAAAGCAGAAAGCCCCAATAGCACATGGGGTAAGCCCATTTTATATTGGTTACTTGCCAATGGGCAGTTATACATTTAATGGTCTTATATCAAACATACAAATATATAGCACAGCTTTAAGCCCTCAGCAGGTTGGACAATTGTATCTAGAGGGTCCTGGCGGTTCTCCAATAAATACGGGACTAGTCGCATGGTATCCAGATGGTTGCATATCTGATGTATATAACCTTAACAACTCTGGCTATTCTTCAAATCCTTGTCAATCAATACTTAGAAATGCCCCTCTCTCTCCAGGCCTTTACAATTCACATATTGTTAGCAAAGCAAGCACAGTGCTTCCTATTTATAATTCTCAGTTTAATTCAACTTATATATACAATGTGAGTGTTGTAGCATGGCATTGATAAAAAGAAAAAGAGGATTCCTAATGACGATATTGGTAGTTGTGCTATTCACGCTGATGATAGCTGAGCTTTTCGTATTTATAATGCTAAATATAAGCTACAACAAAATACAGCAAAGCGCCTCATCTGTATCTCAATCAATAAATTATGCATCTGCTTTAAAATCCATGGCAAGCTCTTTTGCCCAAGAGTCTCTTTCAAGGGCTTTGTCAACTTTGACTAAATATGAATATAATGCGAGCCTTAGGAAAGACAACTTAGTATCTAACCTAAGCCTGTACCTTGGCGATCTTATAGTAAATGGTACACTTCCAAACGTTCCTAGAAATTCAATAGCAGCAAATATCATTGCATCATACATGGGTAATTCAACATTTTTGTCTTACAATCTTTCCATAATAAAAAATCTAAAGCCTTCTCCAATAAGTGTGGAAATTACTGAGTCAAATCCGATCATATATCAAAACGGGCCTTATAATCTCTCGATTTACTTTTTAGAAAATGTTTCAGTTTCTACAGAATCTGGAATATATAATTATTCCATACCTGTTTATGCTTCAATTCCTTTAAATGGCACGCTTGATTTGTTCTACGCGCAGCAAGGAATACAAAGGGAAATACGCTTTTCTTCTATAAGCAATCTTTCAAGTGTGGTAGGCAATGCATATGCAGCATATGGTAACTCAAGCCAAAATGCTTTTATATATGGTATAGTGTTGCATGTCCCTAGCGGGGTAACTTGCACGAGCTTATCGAGCAATATTCCAAAATGGGCTCAAACAGCACCTTTGAACAAGTCTGTGATACTTGCAACTCCAAATGCGGTTTACATAACAAATGGAACATGCAATGCTGCAAATAGGTTTGGCGGTCTTGTAACATATTCAATAAATAGTATAAGCTCTCCTCCAAATATACCGTGGCTTGTTTATTCAAGCTCGACAAACATATTAAACCAAATTCCAAACGGCGCAAAAGTATTATTATATGGTCCTGGCATGGATATTTTAGATATAAGCAGATTGAGAAGTGCAATACAAAACGGTTTCTATTTTGCTTCTCCTTTCTTACCTTCTTATAGTGAAAGGGTGTCTGGCAATTTTGGAGATATATCTCCAAATGGTATATTTACATTTGAAAACATGAATAGGCAAGCAGCAAACTTCAATGGGCAAAACAGCCACATAACAATCTCAAACAATATAAATGTTGGCCAGTATTCAGTAACAGTATCTGCATGGATAATGCCTGCTTCTTCAAAAAATGTAAATGGGCCTAGAGAGACAATAGTCAGTTCAAAGGAAAATCAAAACGGGGGATTTGTATTGGCAATAAACAACAATAATAACATGGAGGGAGACTTTTGGGTTAATATCGGTGGTTCATGGTATGGCCCTGTAACTGCACCTCACGCATTTTCTCAAACAAATAAATGGTATTTTATAACAGGCACTTATAATGGGAACTATATCTCAATTTATGTAAATGGAAACAAAGTAAATCAATCTACAGTTACGGGTTCAATAAATCAGCCTTCTGGTCCAACAAACATAGGAAGTAGAAACGATAATTCAAATAATTTCTTCAATGGCTCTATAGCAAATGTTCAGATTTATAATACATCACTTTCTGGGCAACAAATACAGCATCTATATCAAGAAGGAATAGCCGGTTTGCCTATAAGCAATGCTGGCTTAGTCGGCTGGTGGCCTCTAAATGGCAATGCGAACGATTATAGTGGATTTGGAGACAACGGTACACCTGTTTCAATTTCATATTCATCGCCGCTCAACTATACTAGAGATTCAATATATATTGTACCTACACCAGCAACTTATCCTGTGCCAGGAACGCTTTCTTGCATAAGTGGTACAAACTGCAAATCTGCATTGTATATTGGCAAATTGCCTCTTGAAGTCTCGCAGAACTTCGATGTTGCTGGGTTCAGCGGGACTGGTTATATAATACAAAATAATGGCTTTGGATTCATGAATAATGCAATACAGCCTGCAACTATCTCAATATGGGTAAATCCTTCTTCGCCAAATGGTGATATAGTTGATGAATTGGGGCAGAGTTCTATAAATACGAATTGGCATGATACATGGATAGATCTGGTAAATGGTAATGTTTATATTCGTGTCTGGAATTTGGGTTGCGTGAATCTTGGTCCTATACCATTAAACTCTTGGTCCAATATAGTAATGTCTTTATCATACAATGGTGTTTCTCTTAATTATTCAGGCTATATAAATGGTGTTTATAAGAACTCAGGAACAGGAAGCAGAAGCATACCTGGTGGTACATCTCAAATGTATTATCCTCTTGGCCCCTCTGATTATACGAATTGTGGGGATGGCGCGGCTTATTTCCAAGGAGAAATGGCTAATTATCAATTCTACAACACGACATTGTCAAAGCAGCAAATTTATTCAATTTATAAAAATGGCATTGCAGGTGCTCCTATAGATCTGCAGAATCTTGTATTGTGGTATCCTCTGCTTGGGAATTCAAATGATTATAGTGGCATTGGTAATAATGCTACGGCATACAATGTTCATTACTCTCCTATTTCAGGATCTTATCCTAATGCAGGTATGGGTATAATTGGAATAATAAATGAAAAAAGTGGATTTGGGCTAAATGGTTGATCTATATTCCGCTTATACTAGCAAACATAGATCCTATAACTGCACCTACGACATAGAATACTCCTAAGCCAACCACTATGAATATAGGCAAATATCTCAATCCTTTTATCACAGAGCCAGTTGAAATTGCAGATACTATAAATGCTCCAAATCCAGATATCAATATTACTGCAGTGAGGGCAAAATCTTGATACATGCCTATAGTAATCTTTGGTGGGCTTGGCCTTAAGAAAGAGACGCCTGTTGTTGGAAGCCCTCCTGGGTTTTGTGCCAGTATTCCCGCCCAAACCGTATCTGTTATTGTCATCATTTTGGTGGTAAGTGCATAAAGTGTAGGTGCTCCCATTATAGCAGCAAAAGCTATGAAAATTGTGTACATGAACAATTGGCCTGATATTTCTTTTTGTATCATTTGTTGGTTCCTTATATCTTTTGCAACTTGGTTTAGCAAATCTGTCATGCCTCCTCCATACTGTATAGCTTCTATGAGCATTCTTACAGTGTGCTTCAGCTGCAGTGATCTATATTTATCTGCCAGGCTGTTTAGCATGCTTTGCAATGTAGAACCAGCATATAGCTGCTTGTTTACTAGCTTTACATCTTCGCTGAAATATTTGAATTCCGGCCTAGCTGCTAAAACCATTGCTTTGTCTAATGAGATTCCACTCCTTACATTTGCAGCCACTATCTCAAGATAGTCTGGCAGTATACTTTCCACAAAGCTCTTTCTCTTTTCTATATTGAATTCTAGAAGCATGTATAAAATTATTTCATACATTATAGCAGAGCCTATGCCTGCCAGAGCAGCTATACCTGCATTGAATTTAAGGAAGAAGAGAGAATATGAGACAATAGTAAGAATTAATATGCCCCCAACTATGGCTATTCCAAGGAATCTATTGACTGTCATTTTTGATCCTGCAAGGTCAAGTTCTCTGGAAACAAAAACTACAACATTCCTTGCAACTAATTTTTCAAATGATATCATACAATCACATTGCAAATGTTGGCCTTGAGGACCTCATAATGTTAAGGAATATGAGCTGCAAGAATAAAATGCCTACTAATGCGAATATAAGAGTTGATTCATCAACCGTAAATATGCTTATGAATGTAGTAAGTATTGCAGCTACTGCTATACCCATACTTGGAAATATTACTCCAAAAAGCATGTAAAACATAGCAAGTGCATTCAGCCTTTGCCCATATCTCCTAAGCTCTATAACTCTTTCTTGCATAACTTCATCTACAACTCCTTGCAATGCGCCAACTATGTCTGCGCCAGCCTTTATGCTGACTGATGCTTGTAGCATTAAACTTTTGAATGTCTTTGACTGACTTTTGCTGCTCACTTCATCTATTGCCTGCTCTATTGGCATTCCAAGCTGAACAAGCTCTACTATTTTTGCAAACTCCTTGCTAGCTGCTCCATATCCCGTGCTCACTGTGGTGAGCGCATTGAAGAGGGGCATTCCTGACCTCATGCTTATGACAAGGTCTCTTGCAGCAAAGAGTATGTCTCTTTCTATCTCTTTCCCTACGTTTTTACTTCTGTCTATTGGATATTGCACAAATTTGTTGAAGAAGACTTGGAAAGAAGCAATTCCAAGCACAAGAGCAAATATCAAACTCTCCGCTATGCTGAAATAATAATGCATGAGCATTACAAAAATAGCCACAGAAAGTATTGAGCTTATTATTATTGAATTTATTAGCATCTTCTTTATAAAATCGTAGACACTCTCTTTTATTCCTTGGTCCCTTAGTGCAAGCTCCAAGCCTTTATGCTTTGCCGCTATGCTTGCTATATAAAGCTGGAATTTAGAGATTTTTTTGCCCTCTTTGCCCTCTTGCTGCTGGAGTATTTCCGACACTCGATTTTGTTCTGGGTATATGGGCTTTGATCTTATTTTAAAGAAAAGAAACCTCTTCTGTTTAGTAAACCCTATGGGCTGTGTATTGTTTTGAACATACTTCTTTTTACCAAACATCTCACAACCTATAGATATTTACCATGTAATCTTTTTTATTACTTCTTCAACTTTCTGATTCCTAAGAGCAACCAGAGATCTTTGCAATTCATCAGAAGGCATTATTTTTTCATTTTTTATCTTGTCTTTAAGGCCTCTGACTTCAATCTTTATTATCTTCCTCTGCTCTTCATTGAAAACGTTTTCATCAATGCCTTCGCTTATCTTCTCTAATTCTGATACCTGGTCTTGCAAAGACAAAGTAGGAAGTATAAGCTTCTCCCCTTTTATCCTCTGCGTTTCTCTCTTTATGCTTTTTTCAAACTCTTTGCCAACTGATCCTACAATCTCTTTTATCTCTTTTGTGGCTTTTAGGATTTGCTCATTCTCTTCTTTTTGCGGTGCTTTTTGAACTATCTCCTGCTCTTTCTGCTCAACTTTTTCTTCTGAGCCCCTAAGCAAAAGCAAAGCTTCATTGTAATCATATTCTTTAAAATCAATCTTATTTTGGAGAGCTTTGTCTATATCAAGCTCTATTATATTTTCAGGTCTCTCCAAATTTTCAATCTCTTCAAAAATTTTTGGGTCATTAAGTTCTACCAAACTCAAACTTACACCTTTTTGAACAATTCACTAGAGTATGGCGTATCTTTGTTTACTATATCTAGTACGCTGTTTTTATCTTTGTAATAGTTTGCTATTATATAACCTGTGGCGTCTACATCAAATACTTTATTTTTGACCATCCACTCTATTATCTTCTTCTTTTCTTCTATCTCATCAAGCATCTCATTTCTTGTATAGCCTCCATAAAGCATTATTGTATCTGCAAGCCTAGCCATTTCTCCTATTTGGACAAATGTGTCTTGCCTTGGGTTCCACCTCCAAAGCACCGTAGCATCTCCGGTTCTTGTGACTTCTCCAAATTCTAAGAGTCTTCTTATTCCCAACCTTCTATGCCTGAAAAGGGTAACTATGCTGCCTATAGCATTTATCATCAGCTTAGGTATGTCTATAGGTGGGTTTGTCATTCTTACTATGGTATCTTGCGTGTCATCGGCATGGACTGTTCCATAGACAGAGTGCCCTGTGTGTATTGCTTCAAATAATGTTTCCGCATCGCTCTTGGTTCTAATTTCTCCTACAAGCATTATATCTGGCCTTTGCCTGAGGGCATTTATCATGAGGTCATATAGCTTAATCTCTCCTTTGCCTTCAGGATTCGGCTGCCTTGTTACCATAGGCACCCAATGCAAGAATTCAGGCAACGTAAGCTCTCTTGTTTCTTCTACAGATATAATTCTCCTGTTTGGTGGTATGAATATGCTCATAGCATTCAAGAAACTTGTTTTACCGCTTGCAGTACCTCCAGAGATTAGTATACTTACTTCATTTTGTATGCTCATCCATATTAAAGAAGCGAGATAGCTAGAAACTGTGCCATTTGCAACAAGAGCAGGCATAGTCCACGGGTTTTTGCCGAATTTTCTTATTGTTATAGTATTTCCTTTTTGTGATATTGGGTATAATGTAGCGTTTACTCTTGAGCCGTCTGGCAATTCTGCATCCATTAAAGGAGATAAATTTGTTATCTGCCTGCCCACTCTTCTTCCTATCTGCTCTGCGTCATCGTATATTATCTCCTCGCTAGGTATTACTAGATTTGTTTTGCACCAGCCATATTTTTTATGAAATACCCAAACAGGCTCTTTTGAAGTATTTACTGCAATTTCTTCAAGGTTTTCATCAGCAAGAGGTGCTTCTAGGTCTCCTAGGCCGAGCATTATATTTATTATATAAGCAGTAAGCATCTTTTTTATTTCTTTATTTGTACCTGGCAGATACTTGTCGATTATTATATTTGAAGCCTCTATATACTTGTTTGTGAGCTCAGCAACATATTCTTTGTCTTCTATCCTTGTTGGGTCTATTGGTACAAGGGAAAGAAGCTCCTGCCTTTCTGAAAGGAGAAGTATCTTTGTAGCCTCTCCTATACCAGGCATAGTTACTTCGTAAATAGGTACAAAATCCCCTTTGTCTACTATTCTTACATTTACTTTCAAGCCATGAGCGTCAAGCTCATAAGAATCATATACCTTTTCATTCTCGGCCATGCATTCACTTCATTAAGTCTTCTATATTCTCATCTGTATCAGAAACCATCTTATTTATTTCTCCTAATTTAGAACGTGATTTTGAAATCTTGTCTTTAAGCTCTTTTACTTTCTTTGTGCCTGTAATTATATCTTCCTTTGCTAATGTATCTATGCTCTTTGCCTCTTGTATTATTTCATTTAGCTCCTTTTGCAATGGCTCTTTGCTCTTGTTTATGTTTTCTATTGAGTTTTGAGCTTTTTTAAGCGTTTCATTGATAGTTGTTATGTCCCCTATGCTTTTCTTAACATCTTCTATCTTTAACTTTAGCTCAGCATATTTTTTGTCTAAGAGATTGTAGTATTTTTCTATTTCCTCTTTATCCTTCGAGATGTCTGCTATCGCTTTTTTCCCTGTCTCATCTAGCTTTCTTCTGAGCATAATTGCATCTTTTTTGTACTGCGTCTCTAACTTTTGTGCCTCATTTATCTGCCTTTCGCTCGCTATTATCATCTCTCTTATTGCATTTATCTCGTTTTTTATGCTTTCAACAATGGCTTTTTCATTTTTTTCAAGCATTTCGAATGCCTTTTTTCTGTTTTCTATTTCTTCTTCTAACGTCTTCTGCATAAGCTCTATTTTATTCTGTATATCTTGTAGAAGCTTTTTGGCATTGGCAGTGTCTATGCTAAATCTTTCTATGTTAGAGGCCCTCTCCTTTAGCCCCTCTACCTCTTTGTTAAGTCTTTCTGCTATTGTGTCTACTTCTTTTTTCCTTTCTTTAACCTCATTATATTTCTTTTCAACTATATTAGATATTTTATAAAGTTCGTCCAATTCCTCTTTCAAAGGGCCCATCTTTTTCTTTAGAATCTCATTTCCGCTTGATATCACTTTGCTAAGGTTTTCTATCTTCTCGTTTAGCCTATTTATCTCATCGAGCTGGGCTGTCGCTTCATTTATTATATTCTCCTTCTCTATCTCTATGCTATGCTGCGCTTCTTCAGCTCCTCCTTTTGTAACAGCCAAGGGGGCTACATACATCTTTCCAGCTTTATAGTTTATTTTAACTATATTTGACCTCTCTAGTATATTCGACCATTCTTCTATTAGCGTCTCGCTGACTCCTAAGGTTTTCGCAAGAGTCGAAGAATCAGTTTCTCCATGCTCCTTTAGATATTCTACTAATGTATCTATACTGGTCTTTGTTACATCTTCAGCCATACAAACACTATTTTATTTAATTATAAAAATATTATAAATTTGCCTATATTGACCTTTCCTATACTAGCTTTTTTTTCAGAATAGCTTCTTTTACCAAGAACTTACCTATTTCATCCCCTATAGCAATTTCCGGCATAACTAAGTAGTCTACACCTATTCTTTTCATCTTTGCTATATCATCTACTTTTTTTATCCTAGAAGCTATTCTTATCTTGTTGTTCATTTTTTTGGCACTTATTGCAGCAAGAGCATTTTTTGTTATATCTTCATTTAGCAATATAATTTTAGATGCTTCTTTTATTTTTGCTTTTTCTAGAGCAACAGGGTCGAATGCATCCCCTTCTAAGGCAAGCATGCCTTCATCGATATACTCTTCAACATATTTCTTTGAAGGGTCTAAGATCAAAAACTCTATTTTATTTCTGGCAAGATCTTTGGCCAAATATTCTGCGATCTTGTTCGAAGGATATAATATTGTGTGGTGCTTCAAGCCTCTTATTTTTGCCTCTGCTATTGATTTCTTTATATTTACTCTACTCAGAATCTGGTAAAAGAAAGAGGTAAGCAAAATGGTAAGTATAAGGCTGCCAATAACTCCAAGCACGTTGCTTAAGAAGGCTATTGCATTTGCTTTGTCTGGAATTGAAAAATCTACAGGAAAGTCTGCCCCTATAAAGCTAAGCAGGTTCCAAGTTAATGAAACCCATATATTATAGCCAAGACTATAAATAAGAAGCACTGATATTGCATAAAGAAGCAAAAAGCTTATTATCAATATTTTGTTTACAGTCCTTATCCTCATTTCTGCACCTTCGCATATTTCAAGAGGAATTCTCCTATGCTTATGCCTGCAAGATACTCTGGTAGAACGCACATGTCTACGCCTACTCTATACATCTTTGTCATAGTGTCTTCTTTTGCAGTCCTAATGAGTATCTTTATCTTTTTATTCAGTTTTTTTACTTCGATTGCACCAACTATATTCTCAGTATCGTTCTGCTTTGCAAAAACTATCACCTTTGCCTTTTCAACAGAAGCAGCCTTTAATGCCTTTATGCTTGAGCAACTTCCTTCTACTGCAGGTATATGCCTATGGTGCAATTCTATTATATTTTCCTCATCGCTTTCTATTACCACAATCCTTGGCTTATTTTTCAGCTTCTCTATTTCACCTATCAGCCTTTCTGAAAGCTTGTTGTAGCCGCATATTATTATATGGCCCTTCATTCTTTTTGCATTAGCCATGCTTATATATTTCTCGAGGTTTGCATATGATATTATGTCTATAACAGCGGCGAAGACAAAGCTAATTATCAAAAGCTTGCCTATATTATCTAAAATGACTATAAACAGGACAACAGCAAATTTGCCCAAAGGGTATGTTATTGCAAGTTGTGCAAGATCCCATGTAGCTGCGCTATTGGGTGCATTGAAAAAAGTGTCTATTATATAATAGGCATCGAGGTAAGGGTTTTTTGTTATTATCAATAAAGCTATTACAGAAATCAAAATTATTATTGCAGACATTATTGCTGCAGCGTATATTACATTTTCTGACCTTTCATATATTTTTTGCATTCAAAGCCCTTTTACTATTTCATTGAAAAGCTCATCGCTTGCAGATTTGTTTGGGGTAGCAACAAATTTTGCACCTGCATCTATAAGCTTCGTTTCAAAGAGCTCGTCGTTAGCCCTAGTCGCTATTATTATTTCCTCGTTTAAGCTTTTTGCTGTTATTGTAGCAAAAAGGTTTTTAGCATCGTCGTCCATGGCTATTGCAATGGCTTTTGCATTTGCTATGCCGGCTTCTTTAAGGGCTTTTGAGCTCGTTGCGTCGCCTTCAATAGTAGCTATGCCCCTCTCTCTCAAAGCTTCTACCTTTTTATGATCTGATTCTATTACAACAACATCTATCTTATGCTCTAGGAGTATATCAACTATTTTCTCTCCGACAATTCCATAGCCGCAGACTATTATATGATCCTTATGGGCTTCTCCTTCCATTAAACCACATTTTTATAGCTCCAGCCAGATTCGAACTGGCGTCAACGGGTCCAGAGCCCGTTATCCTTGACCGCTAGACGATGGAGCTATTAATTAATTATCTGACTTAAACCTTTATTAACTTTTCAATTAAAATAACCTTTATGCAATATTACATGCGCATAGAAGTGCCACGCAGCAGGGAAATAAAGGAGATTCTGTTAGCTGATGTCGTATTGACTTTCGCATTTTCATTAGTTATGATTGGCGGCATACAAAACCTTTATACTTTATTGCCTTTATTCATTTATTTCTTGCCAATCTCATTCATAGCTGTTTCCTTATCTTTTATTCTTCATGAGCTCATGCACAAGTTTATTGCAGAGAAATATGGGGCTATTGCAGGCTTCAGGACCTCTACTTATGGGCTTGCAATAACATTGATAACAAGCTTGTTTGGCTTCCTTATAGGAATACCTGGTGCAACAATAATATATACAAACTATTTCTCGAGAAAAGAAGAAGGTATAGTATCAATAGCCGGCCCTCTTACAAATTTTGCAATATTTATAGTGTTCTTAGTTATAGGGCTTCTCTCGTTCCACAATTTCTTGCCAAGCGTTATACTCACATTTTCTAATGAGGTGTTCAAGCTTTCTTTCTTCCATAATATGGTAAATATGGTGCTTTTTATAAGCATACTTCTAGCCTTTTTCAATATGCTTCCAATATACCCTCTCGATGGCAGCAAAGTGCTTAGATGGAACAAGTACATTTACTTCTCTACAGAGCTTTTGATATTTGTTTTGTTCTCTCTGGTTGTGCCATTAATCTCATTGCTAATTGGCCTTGTCTTCATGCTTGTTGTAGCGTATATTTTCTCCGCATTTTATAGAGGCCTTTTTTGAAAGGTATATATAAATTTGTTTCCAAATATAAATCTAGAGTAGTTGTACTGTGGTGCTTAAATGCCGAATAGTATAGAGCTTACAGTTGCAGATGCGCTTGTAACAGATTCAGGTAGAGGTATTGCTAGAATAGATTCTAAGTCAAGGAAGCTCTTAGATGTTGTATCTGGGGACATTATAGAGATAAAAGGCAAGATAAAGTCTACAGCAGCAGTCGTTTGGCAAGCACATCCTAGCGATGAAGGCTTGGGTTTCATAAGGATAGATGGTTATCTTAGGCAAAATGTCGGGGTTGGAATTGGAGACAAGGTTTTTGTATCGAAGGCAGAGGTGAAGGATGCAGAGCGTGTAGTTATAGCTCCGCCTCCAGGCCAAAAGATGCCTTTGTCGCCTGACTTTGCAGAATATGCAAAAAGGAAGTGGGAGGGCAAGCCAATGTCAAAAGGCGATGTTGTACCAATACCTATGTTTGGTATTGTATTTAATTTCTTGGTTGTGCAGGTAATACCGCATGGCATAGTAAGGATAACAAAGGATACTGATTTCATAGTAAAAGAAGAGCCTGTGTCAGAATCCCTTGTAAAGATAGGGGAGGTGCATTATGAAGACATAGGCGGCTTGAAGAATGAGATACAGAAGATAAGGGAGATGGTAGAATTGCCAATAAGGTATCCAGAGCTTTTTGAAAGATTGGGCATTGAACCTCCAAAAGGGGTACTTTTATATGGGCCGCCAGGTACAGGAAAAACGCTTCTAGCAAAAGCAGTTGCTAATGAAAGTGATGCTAACTTTATATCAATATCTGGGCCTGAGCTTGTAAGCAAGTTTGTTGGAGAGAGTGAAGAAAGGCTCAGGATGATATTCAAAGAGGCTAATGAAAAAGCGCCAAGTATAATATTCATGGATGAAATTGACGCAATAGCCCCTAAAAGGGAGGAAGCAACAAATGAAGTTGAGAGAAGGATGGTCTCGCAGCTATTGACACTTATGGATGGCATTTCAAAGAGGGGCCAAGTTATAGTATTGGCAGCTACAAACAGGCCTGAAGCAATAGATCCAGCGCTTAGAAGGCCTGGAAGGTTTGATAGAGAAATAGAAATAGGCGTTCCAGATAGGAATGCAAGAAAAGAGATACTGCAAATACACACAAGGAACATGCCTTTGGCAAAGGATGTTGATCTTGATGAATTAGCTAATATAACCCATGGCTATACTGGTGCTGATCTAAGCGCATTGGTTAGAGAAGCGGCAATGGCAACTCTAAGGTCTATACTTCCAAAGATAATAGACAAGCAGCATATACCAAGCGAGATATTGAATGAATTACAAGTAAAGAAAGAGCACTTTATGGAAGCTTTGAGGAATATACAGCCTAGCGCTCTAAGAGAGGTTTTTGTAGAGAGGCCAAATGTTCATTGGAATGATATTGGCGGCTTGCAAAAGGTAAAAGAAGAGCTCAAAGAAGCTGTTGAATTGCCTTTAAAGAAGCCAGAAGCATTTGAAAAAATGGGCATTAGGCCTGTAAAAGGCGTTCTTCTTGTTGGGCCGCCTGGTGTTGGAAAAACGCTTCTAGCAAAAGCGGTAGCAACTGAAAGGGAGTCGAACTTCATTTCAATAAAAGGTCCTGAAGTTCTAAGCAAATATGTTGGAGAAAGCGAAAAAACAGTGAGAGAAATATTCAGAAAAGCTAGGCTTGCAGCTCCTTGTATAATATTCATAGATGAAATAGACTCAATAGCAAGCGCCAGAGGGGGCGATGATGAGCTTGATTCTGGCGTTTCAAGGCGTGTTGTAGATACTTTGCTCACAGAGATGGATGGCTTGGCTGGGCTTAAGAACGTGGTTGTTTTGGCAGCTACAAACAGGCCTGAAGCAATAGATCCTGCTTTGCTCAGACCTGGAAGGTTTGATAGAATAATAGAGATACCAATGCCTGATGCTGAAACAAGGCTTGAGATATTCAAAGTGCATACAAAGAAAATGCCTCTCG
>JAGDYD010000026.1:3948-6113 GCA_023256515.1 Microcaldota archaeon | reverse complement strand
TTTTGTATGCTTTCATATAGGCTAGAAGAAATTTCCATTTCGTTTTCTTGCCTAGAGATCCCATTGCCGAACTTTGCAGTAATATAATATTTCTCTCCAGATTTTCTCAGCCTTATCTCTGATGACTCATTTGAATATACATAAAACTGCTCTATACTTTTTGATTTGTAGGCAAGCTTTGAGACTATTTTTGCTATTACAGGATCAACAATAAAGCGCCTTTCTATTTCTATGCCTTCTTTTTGTCCAACTTTTTGAGTTTCCATAGTTTAATATTTATTATAAAAACATATAAAAACCGCTAGAGACAATTACTTTTGATTGCATGGAATTATATGATATTATAGAGAATTATAGGAGAAGGAGAAGCAAAAAGGGCAGACATGCTTGAAAAATATTTGAAAGATTCAAAATTTAATGTAAAGCGCTTTGACTACAAGGACAAGCAACAGGCCAAAAGATCAAACCTAATAGCGACATTGAATAAAGAAAGCAAGAAACCGAGAATCTGGGTTATAAGCCACATAGACACAGTTAGCGAAGGAGATAGAAGCCTATGGAATCATGATCCATTTGAAGCATATGTAAAAGATGGCAAGATATATGGCAGAGGAACTTCTGACAACGGCCAAGGCGTAATATCAAGCATATTTGCACTGAAAGCAATAAAAGATTCAGGAGTTGAAACCTATTATGAGCCTGCAATAGCATTGGTTGCTGATGAAGAGGTTGGCAGCGATTACGGGATTAAAAAGCTAATAGAACAAGGCTAAGCCTATTGTACAAAAGATTCAATGCAAAAGACAAGCTTTTTGATCCAAGATATTCAACATTCGAACCTACAAAAAGGGAAAAGAATGTTGATAGTGTGAATATAATACCCGGAAAAGAAGTGTTCTATCTAGATTCAAGGATACTTCCAAAATACAAAATAGACAACGTTATCAAATATGTAAAAAGTATATCAAAAAAGGTGGCAAAAGAGACAGGCGCAAAAATAGAAATAGAAGTCTTTAATAGGGAGGATCCTGCAAAACCAACAAGCAAAAATGCAGAGATAGTAAAGCTGCTTTCAAAGGCAATAAAAGAAGTGAAGAATATAAATCCAAAAGTTATAGGCATAGGGGGAGGCACTGTTGCAAAATACTTTAGAGATATTGGGATGCAGGCTGCGGTTTGGGCGACATTGCCAGACAATGCTCATCAGCCAAATGAATTTTTAGTAATAGATGATATGATAAGCGATGCAAAGGTTTTCGCAAAAGTGTTCGCAAGCGGTAAAATTTAATTTGCAAAATTTTTAGAAGAAAATCCAAGATTTCAATCATGTAATACAAAATGAACTTTACGAGTTTATTCATTAGAGAATGTTAGGTCAAGCCTCTTGAAAACATATATTTTTGCTAAATCTATAAACAGCATGAATGCAAAGCCTATGATTATTGCCAAGATTATCGGGAAAAGTCCTATGCTCTTCATAAATATACCATAGTAAGCTATTGCAAATGTTGCAACTATACCAGCTAGTGATGAGGCTATGAGTGGCGTGCTTGGCTTTGAATGCCAGAAGAAACTCTTTTCCCTTATATTATATATTGTAAATTTATCAGATACGGAAAGGACAAAAAATATTAGGGTTTGAAACTCTGCTATTGAGAGATGCAGAAAGCCAAATGATATTGGTACAAAGACAAGAGCCTCAAGCATAAGCAGTATTCCAATTATAAGAGAAGAAAAGATAATTTGCCTTACTTTCCATGTATCTGGCTTGTATGAATAATTGGCATTGTCTGTTGCTATAGCCATATTTACAATATCATTTGTAAATATAAGGAGCAAAAGTTGGGTAGACAATATTGGGACAAATTTCATTAAAAAGAATACAATAGAAACAAATGCAAGGATTTGTATTATTTTGACTATTTTTACAATAGTGTATGTTACCATCCTTTCAAAGATCCTTCTGCTTTCTTTTATTGCTTCAACTATAACTTTTATTCCGCTTTCTGTCAAGACAAGATCTGCGGCGCTTTTAGCAACGTCTGTTGCAGTTGAAACTGCTATGCCGACATCTGCCTCTTTCAATGCAGGTGCATCATTTACGCCGTCTCCGGTCATGCCTATAGTGTATTTCCTGCCCTGCAGGGACTTGACAATCATGAACT
>JAGDYD010000026.1:0-3938 GCA_023256515.1 Microcaldota archaeon | reverse complement strand
GCTGCCTATGCCTATCTCGCTTGCTATTGATTTAGCAACTGCTATATTGTCGCCAGTAAGCATTATGGGCTTTACGCCCATAAGCTTAAGCTCTTTTATCAAACTTTTTGATTCCTTCCTTGGAGGATCATAAAGCCCTATTATGCCTGCGAGCTTCCACGACTTATCTTTCTTTGCTACTGCTATGCTCCTATATCCCTGCTTTGAAAGAGAATCAACTGCTGAATCTAAAAGCCTACTTTCTTTTTTATTTAATCTGCAGAGCTTTCCTATTATTTGAGGAGCGCCTTTTGTAACATAATAGATTTTATTGTCTTCAACTTTTGCGCTGCTCCTTTTGGTTTCAGGGTCAAAAGGCTCGAAATCAAGCACTTTTCCTTTATGTATATTTTCTTCTTTTTCGTTTAGCGGAATAACGCTCCACACACTTATCGCATTTTCTGTCAATGTGCCTGTTTTATCCATGCATAGAATATTCATAGTAGATGCTTCTTCTATAGCTTCGAGCTTTGTTACTAGTATTGATTTTTTAGCCAGTTTTTCTGTGCCTAGAGCCATAGCAACTGTAAAGGTTGCTGGAAGGGCTACAGGAACTGATGCAACAAAAACAATTAAAAGGAATGGTATTATTATGCCAAAGCCAAGCTTTAGCACAAAAGCCCCATATGCAAACATTGCTATTACTACAATTATGTCTATAAGAACAAGGTATTTTATTATGTTCAATATAAGCTCTTCAAGATGCGATTTTGGCTTTGCTGTTTGCACAAGCATTGCAGTTTTTCCAAAATATGTATTCAAGCCTGTATTTATTACAAGGCATGTTGCTTCACCCCTTTTTACAAGAGATCCTGCATAGGCCAAATCCCCGCTTTCTTTTGAAACTGGCAGGCTCTCTCCTGTAAGCTCTGATTCATCGCATTCTAATCCTTCTGACTCTATTATTTTTACATCTGCAGGTACAATATCGCCTAGCCTTATCCTTATTACATCCCCAACAACAAGCTCTCTTGATGGTATTATCGACCATATGCCGGATCTTAAGACTCTTGCATTTATGCTAAGCCTCTGCTTAAGAAGCTCTAGAGACTCATCTGCCTTGTATTCTTCTGCAAAGCTTACTATTGCATTAAAAACAAGCAAAGCAAGAACAACATATAGGTCTATTATATGCCGCATTATGTATGAGATTGCTATTATAAGCCATAGTATTATAGGCACAGGCCCAAAAAATTTGCTTGCAAACATCAAGGCTGCGCTTTTCTTCTTTTCTGGTATTTCATTATAGCCATTTTTTGAAAGTCTTGCTTGAGCCTCTTCCTTGCTTAAGCCATCTTTGCTGCTTTGCACGATAGAATAAGCTTTTTCTATGCTTATGTCCTTGAAATCACTAGTAAGCATATATTATTTTTGCATAATAGAATATAAAAATGCTTAATCTAAGTGGTTTAAATGAACGCTGATGCATATTTAGAATCAGGCTATTATATTAAAACAATAGACAAGCCTTCTAAAAAATATAAAATGGTAGAGAGGTTCTTCAAAAAGCACAATGTAAAAAGAGTTCTTGACCTAGGCTGCGGAGCTGGAAGGCACACATACCTTCTAGCAAAAGCAGGATTTGAAGTTTATGGGCTTGATATATCAGACAAAGCTCTGCGCATAAATAAGAGCATACTAAAAAAGATGGGATTAAAAGCAAAGCTAATTAAGTGGGATATTTTAGATGATTTGCCTTACGAAAATGAGTTCTTTGATGCTGTTTTTGCAAGCAGAGTTATGTACCAATTCAAAAAAGCACAGATAAAAAAGATTATAGAAGAAGTTGCTAGAATCATTAAAAGAAAAGGTTACCTCTTCTGGGAAGGGCCAACTTACAAAACAACTAAAGAAATGTTTTATGGAGAGAAGCTAAAGCTTGTAGAACCAGGGACATGGCTTAGTATAGGCGGGCCTTTTCATGGGCAGTTTTACCATAGATTTAAAGACAAGCAGGAGGTTTCCAGATTGCTAAAAGATTTCAAGATAATTAGGTTTGACTTTAGAGGCAAGAGTTTTTCTTTAATAGCACAAAAAAAGAATAAAATAGAATAAGATAAGCACAATAAACATAAATAAAATCAAAAAATAAAGCCAAAGGATTGCATTTATCTTTTCTTATGCTTTGTTAGCTTGTAGTAGTATAGTACTATTAGCACTATTATAATTAGTGCTATTACTCCGATTATTATCACTAATGTGTTTGCACTGCTTTGTGTTGTTGGGGCAGGTGTTTGAATTATTGTTGTTGTTAGTATTGATGTTGTTGGAACAGTGGTAGAGACTGTAGTGGTGTTAGTTGGTGCCTTTTCAAATATGCCTATTATTGGGTCTTTAGGTATGTAGAAACTTATTGTGCATGATGTTTGATTTACTGTATAGTTGTATATTTGCATCCATGTGTTGTTCTTAAGCATGTAAGGGGCTATTAAGCTGCTCGGTATAGAGCATGGGTAATGCTCTGTGAATAGCATTGTAACATTTGCTGTTGTGTTAATGCTTATGTTTACTGCACTTATCAATGTGTAGTTTTGCTGAGGCTTCTGAATGCTAGAGACTATCGATGTTGCATTTGATATGTATGCATTTAATGGGCTAGGTGAAGTTGAGGTTGTGTATATGTTCAAGCTTGCCAATACATTTGGCAGGTTCAATGTTACTGGAGATGTGGCAGATATTTCTGTCGACACAGTATTTGACTTCTGGGTTTGAGGTATTGTAGTTGTTATGCTCGTTGTTGGTATTGTTGTTGAAACTGTAGAGGTTGTTGTTGGGATTGTTGTAGTTGCAGATCCAGAAACACCAGTTGAAGGCCAATTTATTACAAGAGTTGTTCTGTATGTGACTGGCGTATAGTTTGGATCGTTTGTTAAATTAAATACAAAGTTGTATACATTTGGAGATGCAAATTGTTCAGAATATGTTATTGAAGAGTTTGTAGTGCCATAAAGTGCACCGTTAATATACAATGCCCACTTTGCCTGGTGGTGTATTGTAGGCGTTCCTGTAAATGTTATCGAAACAGGATAGCCATAGTAAGATGATCCTG
This sequence comes from Microcaldota archaeon, assembly GCA_023256515.1. Taxonomy (GTDB): domain Archaea; phylum Micrarchaeota; class Micrarchaeia; order Micrarchaeales; family CABMGC01; genus JAGDYD01. The sequence goes on along the minus strand of JAGDYD010000026.1, from coordinate 850 downwards.
GATTGCCTGTTGAGCTTGCGGAGAGGGTATTGTTTTGAGTCACCACTACTGTATTAGTGACACTAGCAAGAGGATATACTGTCGTTGTTCCTATATCATTTGCAGCTACTGTGTATTGATAGCTTCCAGCTGCAGGGAGAAGCATTGTATTAGATGTTAATACATTTGAACCCAAGAACGTTGGAGTTATTGCATTGCCATTGATGAACCAATATACTGCAAAATTGCCCGTGCCACCATTTATTGCAGCATTTGCTGTGAAAGAGCTACCATACATTATGCTGTTTGAAGGCGTTGCTGTCAGTACTATATATGGCGCTGGATTGATTGTTATTGTGTTTGCAACTGAAGTAAATGTTACAGGCGTGTTTGCACTGTCGACTGCAAGAACATTGAAGGTTGCATAACTACTTGTTGATGAAGTAGTGGTTATTTGCAATGAATTAAATGTTATTGTGTTAGGCTCTGCACTTCCTGCACCAAGGACTATTGTATTGTAAGTTGTTCCAGGAACTGCATTTGCTCCATTTATCTGTATTGGTATTGAGTTGCTTACAAGTATAAGGTTTGCTGTTATGGGCAATGTGCCTCCGTTCAATGTAACTGAGTAAGTTTCATACTGGCCTGAATCAAGTATTGTATTGCTTGGAATAAGAGATGTTGCTGTTGGTGCAGGATTGACTGTTATTGTATTCGATGCGCTGCTAACTACATATGGTGTTGAAGTACCTAGATCTGTAACGATTGCATTGTACTCAAATGCATTGTTGGTTGTTGGAGAGGTTACAGTAAATGAAATTGTATTGCTTCCTGTTGGCGAGGAAATCATTACATTGCTTCCTTGCTGCTT
>JAGDYD010000012.1:2273-6299 GCA_023256515.1 Microcaldota archaeon | reverse complement strand
CCCGGGTTATAGCCTTGGCAAGGCTACGTCCTACCAGGCTAGACTACGATCGCACAATTTGATTATTTATTTCATATAAGAATAAAAAACTTCTTTTCTATATTTTTTAAGGTGCAATATAATATATACTGATGCTTGGTTTTATGCCTTTTATACAAAAGAGTATTGATGAATATTCAAGGCTTACAAAGGAAGAGGCAAGGCATATAATAGAATTAGAAATAATATCAAACTATCTGCCCATTCTTGGCAAGCTAAAAATCTTAGAGGAAAAAATATTCCATAGGCTAGAGGAAGCAGGATTCTTTAAAGAAGGGCAAGGCACTGTATATATTGACCTTGATGGCTCGAAAGCTTATGTAGAAAAATACACTTATTCAAATACATGGCTAAGCAATTTATCTAAAGCCAAAGTAGAAAGCGAAAAAGGGCTAGAAGGTCTGAGAGAAAGAATGATCAGAGCAAACAAAGCCGCTTTGGAGATAGCTTCAAAGTACGGAATCAAGCCTGAAAAGCTTTATTTTGGCCTTATTAAAAAAGAAGCTAAATTTGGCTATGAGAATGCAAGAGAAGCAATAGAAAGGCTAAGCAGCACAGGTCTTATACAAGTACATGTGAATGAGGTTATAGACACAAGGAACATAGATGTGCAGATGCTTGTGAATGATTCTACAAAAGTAGAGAAAGAAACTTTTCAAGAAACCCTTGATTCTTATGCCAAGGATTCAAATTCTATAGTCAATTTCTACATTCTAAAATTCGCAAAGCTTAGAGATGAACTAGAGAACTCTAAAGAAAATATATTCAGCTTGGTTAAAGAATACTCTTTAGTAGAAGTTGGATCTAGCATTCGCATAAATACAAAATATGGCCCAGTTTATATAGGCCTTTACGAAAATATAGGATATAGGAAAGAAGATGAAAAAAAGATAGAAGAAATCCTTATTAAACATGGATTCAACAGATATGAATTCAAAACAATAGACATAACAAAGATATTGCGTAGAAAGAAAATAGGGCAGAGTAACGTAGCCCAAGAGCTTGAAAACGAAGGCTATCTAACCAAAATAGATGAAAAAAGGATAGAAATAAGGAAAAAAATAAAAAAATTATAAAATAGTAGGGCTGTTCTATGTCTATATTGAAATTTTTGTCAAAGAAGGAAGAAATGCTTGAGAAAAGAATAAAGAAAGTTCAAAAGAAGGTTCCTCTGGATCTGATATTTCTTTCTTTGATAATTGCATATGCTATAATCTATTCTCTTGTTTTTCTTGGTGGCCCATCTTTTTATGGAGACGATACTGCTTATCTAGGCGAGGCAGAATTTGTTCTTATGGGCATTTTCCACGAGAGCTCATATATATTCAGCGTAAGATTGCTCCAATTTTATCCTATAGCCCTTTTCTATATGCTTTTTGGAATTAATATGCTTACAAGCTCTCTTTGGGATATAATATCTTTTTTGCTATCTATAGTTATAGCCTTCTTGATAGGTAAGAAGTTACACAGCACAACAGCAGGCCTTATCTCTGCATTCTCTCTCGCCTTTATACCAAATGTGGCTACTCTTGCACCTACTGTAAGCGATGACATAACATCGATGTTTTTTGTTGGGCTTACGCTTCTTTTATTCATATATGGCAAGGATAAAAAGTCAAGATTATATTATTTTTTGGCAGGCTCTCTTTTTGTGTGGAGCATATTGGTCACGCCTGAAGCTTTGTTTATGGATCTCGCAATAGCATTGCTTGTCTTAATAGAAATAATAAGAGGCAAAGTTAAGCTTGACATGCAATTTTTGTTTATAATATTTGGTATGCTTTTTGCAGGCGTGCTATTGATGCTATTCAATTATTGGAATTCAGGAAACCCTCTTATAACACTGGATGTAAATAGCAACTTTTACAGCAGCGTTGGTGGCACTCACTTTATACCCTCTACTAATATAGATCCTAGATTTTATCTTAATACAATGTTTCCTTACAACTTGTTTTATGACATAACAAGAATGAATTTTTCATTCAATTACATCGTTAATTCATTCTCTGGGTTCTTTTTCTATGCTTTGTTTGGTGTACTTTTCCTGCTTCCAATAATAAAGATCAAAGGCCATATTAAAAAAGCAGCTTATGCAATAATCATTGCGGGCATATCTATAGCCTATCTATACTACATTGTACCTATACAAAATTCAATGCAATGCACAAGCGGCGTTATAGGGCCTTTATGCCCAATAAGCCTTTTCTATATGACTTCTGTGCCTTTCATAATATTGATTGCAATACTTGTAATTCTCAGAAATGATCCAATATTCTATCCATTGTCTATCTTTACTTTTGGGATAATATTGCTGACATATGGGCCTATGCACATATCAATATATCCATTTGAGTACTTGATAGTATATAGGCTTCAGCGTTTTATAGCAGTACTTGGCGTACCAATTGTAGTTTCTTTTGGCATCGGCTTAGCAGAATTGATGAATTCTAGAAAGAGCCTCAAGCCTTTGCTTATAATAGCTTCAATACTGCTAATAGCATTCCTGTTTTATACTTCATTTAGGATAGAAGCATTTGCTTATAATGTCCTTGCATATCAGAGATATGACCAGCTTGCAATAGCCAATTATCTAATGCATTATCCAAGCACTACGAAAATATACTTTGCTTCTGCTTTCTCAAATGTGCCTGTATACATGCAATTTGAAAACTGGAGCAGGTTTTTGGCTTATGATGAAATGAAGAATTGTTCAGAGATACCCAATGGTAGTTTTGTTATAGTGCCAAAATATATTAGTATGTTCAATTTGAACTATACCCCACACCCTAGAAAATATTGTCCATCTTGGCAGCTTGTCTTATATCCTCATTATCCATATTATAAAAACAGCACTATTGAAAGTTTTGGGTATCCATTTGGCGCAAAACTGTATTATGTGCCTGGTGGAAGCATAAAGCCAATAAATGTTACAAATACTACAACCACACCAATAGTTGCAAGCACTTCAGTACCTACAACTTCTACAACAATATCATATGATAATTTCAATTACTTCAATCTGACTGGGGTGGGTTATTTGAATCCTGTTACTGGAAAGCTAGAAAACTTTACTATAGTGAATAATGTTGAGAATGTAAGCGTATCACTAAACAAGAGCTATGCTTATCCAGGCGAATACGTTAGTTTAAATGTGATATTTGAAGGCGAATTCAAGTGGTATGCTAATCCTGCCACTTTTTATTACCTAAATCAAACAATACACCAGCCACTTATAAATTTCCATTATTATGGTGTTGAATTAGCAAATCAAACAGGAATGCTTTTGGTTCAAAATAACGGCCCATGGTATGATTATGTAAACCAAATAGGCGAGCCGCATCAGCTTTTCTACAAAAATACCACAAGGTATCTTCTGGTGCATTGGGTTATTACCCCAACCCAGAATATGGTTGGCAAGGAGATAAAGATATGTGGTGGCTATTTTGCAACATACAACAATACACAACTTATGGGTGGATTTGGCGCTTTGTATAACTATCTTGCATACCATCAAATATATGTTGTTAATAGCTCTGTAATAAACATACAATCTCCTTCTTGCGCTTTGCTAAATGTAACCTGATCAGTTAACAACTTCTTCTTTGCAGTGGCTATTTCCCTCGAAGCATGCGAAGGTTCCATTCATTGGCATATAAATGCTAAAATTTGCCAGTGGCTTAGCATCCATGCCTATATCGTACAAATTGCTTATTTCGCTCTGGTTTAATGCAAAATTATAGAACTGTATATTTTTCAGATAGCCATTGAAGTATGCTTGTTTGGTTTGTTGCGCATTTGTCTCATTTGCCAAATACAAAAAATATCAAAGGGGCTACAAGTGTAGCTAAAATAAGTATAAATATTGCTTGCTTTTAAACTCAAAAGTTTTATAAAATAATCAATAATAAATCTTTATATGCTGGCATACCTTTGGCCTTTGTTGGTTGACACCATTTTTTCATGGTGCAGAATGTTTATAGCGTTATT
>JAGDYD010000012.1:0-2263 GCA_023256515.1 Microcaldota archaeon | reverse complement strand
GATGTATATGCTTATATAGCTGCCGTTGTATGTACATGCAACTTGGGTCCATTTATCTATGCCAATAAATGGTGCTATGGCAAAGCGCCATCCTGCGGTATAGTTGCCAACCTTCTGGTCGCTGAATACCCCACAAGCTGTAACATTTTCTACTTCTCCTCCGGCCCCAACATACCAGGTAGAATGCACACCTTCTCCAATTCCTTGCGAAGCTATTACCCCTATTCCATTGAATTTGGTATAGTAAACCCAACCTACAAAAGTGAAGTTGCTAAAGGAATCATTTATTATCACATAGCTGCTTCCATTGAAGTAAGTTGCTTTGGTTTGCTGTGCATTTGTGCCATTTGCCAAATACAAATACAAATACAAAAATATCAAAGAGGCTACAAATGCGGCTAAAATAAGTATAAATATAGGCTTGCTTTTCATAAACTCAAAAGTTTTATAAAATAATCAATAATAAATCTTTATATGCTGGCATATCTTTGGCCTTTGTTGGTTGACACCATTTTTTCATGGTGCAGGATGTTCATAGCATTATTTTTCTCTATAATCCTAGGCTTGGGAATTGGCATATGGGCTGCAACAAGCAGGAAGGCTGAAAGAATAATAATACCAATAATTGACATACTTCAAACACTGCCTATACTTGCATTCTTCCCTTTTGTAATATATATTATAGTTGCAGCAATTCCTGGATATATTGGAATAAATATTGCCGTTATATTTTTGATAATAACAAGCATGCTTTGGAATATAATATTTGGAGTTTATGAATCGATAAAAGAGCTTCCTCATGAATTTATTGAGCTTGCAGCATTGTATGGGATGGGCTTCTGGGAAAAATTCAGAAAGATATATTTTCCAGCAAGCATGCCTAAAGTGATGGGCCAATCAGCGCTATCTTGGGCCATAGGGTTGTTTTACCTAGTTACAAGTGAAATATTCTCTACCTCAAATCAAACTTATGAAGTAAAACATGGAATAGGAGCAGCACTGGCTTCATTAGCAGGCAGCGGTAACATAAAAGAATATGTGCTTGGTCTTTCTATTTTTGTGATTTTTGTAGTAGCAACAAGAATTCTTATCTTTTCTCCTCTTGAAAAGCATTTTAACAAGTATAATTTATATCAAAGCAAGAAACCAAAAAGAAAAATTAAAATAAAATTAAGGCTTCCTAAAATATTTAGCATAAGATCAAAGCGCAATACTTATGTTCTGGAAAATATTTCTGCCGTTAATGTAAAAAAGAGCAACGCAATATACCAATACTTGTTGCTGATTCTTTTATTTGCGGCAATATTTCTATTGTATAAACCTCTTATCGGCTATGAATATGAGGTTTTAATATCTCTTTTTGCCTCTTTCGCAAGGGTTTGGCTTGCATTTGCCTTAATACTTTTAATTTCAATACCTTTGAGCGTATATTTGATATTTTTTTCAAATAGGCTCGGCATCTATATACTTTTATTCCAAGTGGTGGCCTCAATACCTGCAACTGTACTTCTTCCTGCGATTGTAATGCTTTTATACCACCTGCCTTTCGGCGGCGAGCTTGTTGCCATGTTTATAATATTTCTTTCAATGATATGGTATCTTATATTTAGCATAGTTACTGGTATGCGCACATTGCCCAAATCATTTATGGATCTTAGAAAATCGCTGCGCCTAAGCAGGCGTGAAGCTTGGAAGAGCATATATTTGCCTGCCGTTGTGCCCTCCTTTGTTACGGGCTCAATAACCGCCATAGGTGGGGCTTGGAATTCATTGATAATAGCAGAGTACTTTACCGTGCAGTCAAATGGCAATTCAATATTGCTTACGCAGGTCGGTACAGGGATAGGCAAGCTGATAGACCTGGCAGTATATGCCGGAAACATAAAACTTATGCTTGTTTCAATCGTTTGCATGTCAGTTATGGTTGTAGTTATAAACCGCCTCCTATGGCAAAGGTTATATAATAAGGCATCAAAAAAGTATCTTACAGGTGTATAAATGCCTCATAAACTCCTGCAAGTAGAAAAGGTTTCGCTTATATATGAAGGTGAGGCAAGATTCGATGTGATAAAAAGCATATCCTTCGATCTTTTTGAAAATGAATTCCTTTCTATAGTCGGACCTTCCGGATGCGGAAAATCATCACTTATAAGGATTATTGCAGGCCTGCAGCCTCCAACCTCGGGGCGAATTTTATACAATGGTAAGGTTGTGACTGGGCCCGAGCAAGGCATATCCTTGGTTTTTCAAAATTTTGCCCTTC
>JAGDYD010000027.1:4938-6898 GCA_023256515.1 Microcaldota archaeon | reverse complement strand
TAACATGCACTATATCGCTCAGCACAACCTCCATAAATTTCGGTTCGATAAGCCCTTCCACAAGCATAGCAACGAACAATGCCATAGTAGATTCCAATACGGGCAATGCAAATGCATACCTCTTTGTATATGGGGGCAATTGGATAGGTCCAGTTCAGTTTGGGGTAAGCAATACAACATGGTCAAAAGCATATGGCACTTCATTTAGCCTAGCAAATAAGCTTTCCTCATTGCCAGTAAATACAACTATACTTGTATCAGCAGGCTCTACCAATAGCATATACTTTGGCCTCGGAGTGCCTGGTGGCGCTCCAGCAGGCTCTTATTCCCAGAATATAATAATAGGAAATCAGTGCTAGTTTCAAAGTATTTAAATACTTTTCTTTTTAAATATAATTGGCGACCATTTATGAACAATAAAATAGCGAATGCAATATCTCTTATAGTTTTTGCATCTATAATGTTTGCAGCATTGCTTTTCTTTACTCCATTGGCAGTAAACGCAACGAGCTCAAATTCGCAGGTTGTAGCAAGCGTAAATGTTCCTGGCACTCTATACACAAATATTACTCCTAATTCAGTAAGCTGGACAAACTATCCTACATATTCGAATGCAACAAATACATTGATAACAGTAAAGGATATAAATGGGAACATACCTGGAAACATATTCATATGGGGCTCTGCATATTTATCTAATGCACTTAATGGGAACAGCATAGCAATAGGCAATGTGCTATGGAACCCTACAAGCGTTAACACATATACTGGAACTCATGTAACTACTTCTCCAGTAAATACAATGATACTTGTAACTGCACCTTCATTAAGCAGTCCATCAACATCAAATAACATATATCTTGGCGTTAGCATACCTGCAGGAACGCCTAGCGGCGTTTATACAGGCAGCATATACTTTGACATTGAAAACGGCACTATAGTATCTTCACAGCCATCTAGCAATACCCTTTCAGTAAGCGTGAATGTACTTTCTACATGCTTTATATCGCTAAATGCAACAGCAATAAACTTTGGAACAATACCAACAGGCCAAAACACAGGCTATTCATGGAATGGCATATTAGATACAGACAATGGCGGCAATGCGCAGGCTACAATATATGTATATGGTAGCAACTGGATTTATTCACCAAATCCTAGCATATCATTCTATGTGTCAAATACTGTATGGAGTGCATCAAATACATTATCATATAGCCAGAACTTCCCTACAAATTCGCTTGCACTAACCCCAACAAGCACAGGCATAACAGTGCCTGCACCAACACAAGCAAATCCATCGCAGAGCGCAAAGATATACTTTGGTCTCGGAGTGCCTGGTGGAGCGCCTGTAGGAGCATATACACAAAACATAATAATAGCAGACCAGTGCTGAGCGATTGAATGAAAAGCATAGTTTACCTTTTTATTTTATTTTCCTTTATTGGTATAATGTATGCCCAGTTGGGAGAAGAAGCTGGGCCCCTTGTTTTTAATGTCACGCTTGGCAGTAAGGAAACACTCAATTATTCAATACTGAACAATGGGGATTCACCTATCAATTTTAGTGTAATATTGCCAAAGCTTAATTCAATACCTAACAATGAAACACCTATAGTAAATGTAAGCCCAATGTATGGTGTAATTGGACCCCATTCTCAAATTACAATGCATGTAACTGTTTTCATGCCTTCTTCAGACAAGCCGGGATTGGAATGGAACGGCGGCTTTTCTAGCGGCACCTCTGGAATAATTGTTGTTGAAGGCTCTCCTTCTATAGCAAATTCAGGCATGGGTGCTGTAGTATATGCAGCTGTTATAAAAGGCTTGTATATACGTTCGTCTGAGCCTAAGACAAACATAGTTTTGATAATTGTTATGCTTGGCATAGCCTCTTTTGCAGCAGCGCTTTTGGCTATGTATTTCTATTACAAATCAGCATCAAAGAAAAGAGAAGTCG
>JAGDYD010000027.1:923-4928 GCA_023256515.1 Microcaldota archaeon | reverse complement strand
TTTGGAGATTGCAGAGTACAAAGCAAAGCTTAAAGGAGCAAAAGCAAAACAAAAGCCAAAGGCAAAAGCAAGAAAAGCAAGGAAAGCGAGAGCAAAAGCTACTAAGGGCAAGAAAAGCAAGAAAAAGGCCAGGAAGTAATCATTTTACATATAGATATATTGCTTCTAGCAATATCTCTACAAATATAAGGAGTATTACTATAAGCTCAAGCACATCATTCCTTTTCGTGCTTATTATGTCTTCTATAAATGATTTTCTTTTTTCTATTGTTTCAGAATCTGCTATAAGCGATTCTTTAAGCTCATTGAGCCTAAAGGCGCTTGCAAAAAGGTTGTAAAGCCTAGACAAATACCACTCACCCATGCTGAATACTGTATTCTCTATTCTATTGAGCGCTTCTCTAAGATCATCCTCAAACCTTCCAAGCTCGCTGTTTAGCTTCTCAGCCTTGTTGCTTATGATCTTTTTTATAAAGCCCATTCTATCGAGCTCTGCAACAGCGCTGCTTGTCTTTTTCAATATTTCAGAAGCCTTAGTTTTGTATACTCTCAGCTTCAAAAGCTGTATATTTGCTATTTCTGCAACTAAGAGCTCATAATCGAAATTCTTGAGCTTGTCAATCAATACTGCACCTTCCCAGCCGACATACAATATATCATCTGCATTGTATGATATGCTTTTGCTCAATACATATTCAACATAGCTTGGATCAAGAGATTGCGGATTTGGTTCATCTATCAAAAGGCCAGGTATAACATTTTTTCCAGCCTTCAAAGCCTCGCTCTTTGTTGAGTTTATAAAATAGAATTCATAAACCTCAGATATTTTTGAGGTGCTTAAGCTAAATTGCTTTTCAAGCTCTGAATCTACTCTTTTCTTTATTCTCTCAGCAATTTGGTCTATTTCTTTTACAATATTTTTATCAAAAGAAAATCTTGCAAGGAATTGAAAATCTATATTCTCTATGGGCACTCTTATCCTTATTGAATATGCGCCACCTATTGTATAAACTGCAACCTGCACTTTGTATTTTATTGCTTTATTATCTATTTGCAGCTCTCCTCCTTTCAGATTATAAACCTGTGGCAGCGTAAATGTTGGCAATTCTTCTGGTGCTGGCGTATTATATTCATATTTTGAAAAATCTTCAAGGTTCTTGAATAAATCCTTTATGTCGTAGCTAGCCCTCTCTGGAATGTCGTAAATATACATTTTTATGAATTCTCCATCCATAAGAACACCGCAAGAGGCTAAGCCATTTTATATCTTCCAAACAGGGCTTGGCATTAGCCTTATAAATTGGCCTTCCTTTAGCCCTAAGTACTCAGCAATGCTTCTCTCGAAATAAAGCTCATTTAAGAAATTTTTTGGCTTAATGGCAATTTCTCCAAGCGAAACAATCGCATTGAGGTCTTCTATAATCAATTTGTATTCAACCTCTTTTCCTTCTACTTCTGCTTTTGCAAGAGCTACCTTTTTTTCAAGCTCTTTTTCATTTGAAAAAGCCATATAGGCTTCATCTTCAAGTGAGAAATCTGAATAAATTTTGCTGCTTATCTTTTTTGTATCCTCTATGCTTATTGATTTTATGCGCTTGTTTTCTATATAGAAAGCAAACAGCTGTTCATTAGGCCTTCTCAAGTCTTTGAAGATCCTTACTTCAGCAACCACTATACTTTCACGCATGTATTTATTTAATCTAAAAACTTATAAAAAACCTTTTCCTTATGCAAAAAACTAAAAACCAATTGCTATTTGCCGAAGTCAGAAAAAAGTAATATAAAGCAATTATCTTTTAACAAATTGATTTTTATGAATCCCATATTATACAATAGCATAATAGCTGTTATAGAGCTTGTATACACACTCTTTATAGTAAGGCTTACAGATCTGCTTGTCAAAAACAAGAAATTATCCCAGGATATGTCTAGGAAGATAGTGCACCTCTGGGCAGGGGGTCTTGTTTTCTTCTGGTTCTTATATGCAGCTCCTTATGCCCAATATTTTTTCATAACAACTCCCCTTATTTGGGTTATACTCCTTCTCTATACAGGCCTGTTCAAAGGAGCTGATGATCCTAATGTTAGGAGCATGACTAGAAATAACGATCCTCACGAGCTGCTTTATGGGCCTCTTTTCTTTGTAATAATGATGATTGTCTTCACATTTATTTCATTCAAGACAATAGCTGGGGTTGCAGCTCTTTCTGCAATGGGCTTTGGAGATGGTGTTGCTCCTATAATAGGCAAATTCTCAAAAATAAAATATATGCACGGAAGGAAGAGCCTTGAAGGGAGCATATCTGTATTCTTGGCAACCCTCTTGGGCATATTTGCAATATTGCTCCTTTTCAATAGCTCTCTAAATTTTGCTATGAGCGAGCAAAACATATTATTGCTTGCAGCAGCTGCTCTTATAGGAACAATAGTTGAAGCAGTGACTCCTTCAAACTACGACAACATTACAGTGCCGGTAATAGTTTGGCTCTTTCTTATTTTTGTTTGATTTTTATCTCTTAATCATGGGGGAGAAGCCAAATGCTCGTATATGCCGCCGCATCCTATAAACATAGCAAGCAGCGCTGTCAATATGAGCAATGCTGCTAGGAAGTGGTATGCATACTTGTATTTTTTGGGATCTAGAGAGGCTATTGGAGAAAGAAGCGCTGATATGGTTGAGAATAGGTAAAATGAGAATGCAGGCATAAAGTATTTGCCGCTTTCCAAGTTAAGCGTTGCTATGCCATAGGTTTCTATCAGCAAATATATGCCTAGCAGGAAGCCGAGTATTGGCAGATATTTCAAGCTTATCTTTTTGTAAAGCATGTATGAGCCAGCAAGCATTATTATGCCTAAGAAGAGCATTGGGTCGCCAAAGAGCATGTTGTATGCTCCAGGAAGCGGCCATGTAAAAGAAAGATACATTCCGCTTATGAAATCAAATAAGCCAAGGAAGAATCCTGGGATTGCTAGCTCTTCTCCATTCTTCCTTCCAGTAGCCTGGCTGATAAGATAAATTGCTATTATTGAAACGCTTGCAGCAACAGCCACAAGCATTATAGTCAAAGGATCAACAAATACCATAATATCACTGATACAATATCAAAGCTAAGTAATATATATCTTTTTAAATATCATATAACTAAGTTTTAATTCAGCTGATTATATGTTTGATCCTTACAAAATAAGAGAGGATTTTCCGATATTGAAAGAAAAGATGAATGGCAAGAGGCTTGTATATTTGGACAATGCAGCAACATCTCAAAAGCCAAAGCAAGTAATAAATGAAATAAACAAGTACTACAAGAAATACAATGCAAATATACATAGGGGCATATACAAGCTTTCTGAAGAGGCTACCCAAAAATATGTTGAATCTAAAGAAAAGGTTGCCGATTTTATAGGGGCTAAAGGTATAGAAGAAATTGTCTATACAAGGAATGCAACAGAGTCTTTGAACCTAGTTGCAATAGCTTGGGGGGAGGCAAACATAAAGGAGGGCGACCATATATTGATAAGCGAGATGGAGCACCATAGCAACATGGTGCCATGGCAGCTTCTTGCAAAAAGGAAGAAGGCAAAGCTTGACTACATAAAAATAAATGATGACACTTCTTTGAGCATTGAGAGCCTAAAAGAAGAGCTCGAAAAAGGCCCAAAGATAGTTTCTCTTACCCATATCTCAAATGTGACAGGAACTATAAATGATATAAAATATATATCAAATCTCGTTCACAAATCTGGAGCATTATTTTTGGTTGATGGTGCTCAATCTGTGCCTCACATGCCAATAAATGTTGGCTCATTGGGCTGCGACATGCTTGCATTCTCGGGCCACAAGATGCTTGGCCCTACTGGCATAGGGGTTTTGTATGCAAAGCGGGAAGTGCTTGATTCAATGCCTCCTTTCCTTGGGGGTGGAGACATGATAAAGGCAGTAAGCTATGAATCTGCAATATGGAATGATCTGCCATGGAAATTCGAAGCAGGCACACCAAACATAGA
>JAGDYD010000027.1:0-913 GCA_023256515.1 Microcaldota archaeon | reverse complement strand
AACATAGAAGGGGGCATAGGATTGGGCGCAGCTATAGATTATTTAAATAGGCTGGGCATGGAGAATGTAAGCAGCTATGAAAAAAAGCTTACTGAATATGCCTTGGAGAGGATAAGTGAGATAAAGAATGTAGAAGTTTTTGGATATAGTATGGATAAGCTTGACTTAAGGTCAGGCGTTATCTCATTCAGCATAAAAGGTGTGCACCCGCATGACATAGCGCAGATATTTGACAGCGAAGGCATAGCAATAAGAGCAGGCCACCACTGCGCCATGCCTCTGGTGAGAAAATTGATAAGCAATGGCTCTGTTGCAAGAATGAGCTTTTATATTTACAATACTAAAGAAGATATAGACAGCGCTATTGATGCTATAATAAAGGTAAAGAAGGTTTTTGGTGTTGAATGATGGAAGATTATTATATGGAAGAACTGATAGAGCTTTACAAGCACCCTCACAACAAAGGCAAGCTTAAGGAATACAATGGAGAAGCAAGGGAGTATAGCCAGACATGCGGAGATGACATAACAGTATATGTCAAGCTTGAGAATGGAAAGATAAAGGATATAAGCTTCGATGGCAATGGCTGCGTTATATCAATGAGCACCGCAAGCAAGCTTACTGACTTTGCAAAAGGAAAGAGCATTGAAGAATTGGAAAAAATGGGCATAGATGATATATTCAAGCTCATGGGCTTTGAGGTTGGCCCAGCAAGACTGCATTGCGAAACAATCTCTTTGGAAGCTCTGCAGAAAGCAATAAAGAAAGCAAAAGAAAAGAAATAATCTCTATTTTTTGATAGCAAAGCACAAAGCGCATAAAAAGAGCAATAAGAAATATTTAAATATTTTCTCATTTTATTAAGGTTAAGCATATTTGGTGGCATTATGAAATTTTGGGGGGCTATTTTTGT
>JAGDYD010000007.1 GCA_023256515.1 Microcaldota archaeon | reverse complement strand
TTTGAAGAAAGTGAATTAGAGCCAAGCACAAGGTCTTGGCAATAGGCGCCTGAGATGAATGAACATGTGTTTGGAACTATTAAGGACGGGGCCAAAACAAATGTATAAAGTATCAAGACTATAGCTATAGCAATTATAATTGCCCACATATATGTAATGAAATATTCTAAAGAAGACTGGCCAGATTTTATTTTACCGCTGAATTTGCGGCTTTGGCTCATACCTAATCAATAGATATATTGCTAAGCAGATATATAAAAGTATTTAAACTTATGGCTGATAAACTATTGGCTTCTTAAAGAAAGTATATAAATTTTTATAGAGATGAATAGATGTTTCTTGGTGCTTCAGATGTATGACCCAAAGATAGAAGAGGAGCTAGTTAAAAAATGGGAAGAAGAAAAATTGTACAAATTTGAAGCCAGCTCAAATAAGCCACTATATGTTATAGATACACCACCACCTTTTACAAGCGGAGTTTTGCATATGGGGCATGCTTTAAGCTATTCTTTCATAGATTTTGTGGCAAGATATAAGCGAATGAAAGGCTATAATGTTCTATATCCCCAAGGCTGGGACACGATGGGTTTTCCCACTGAGCGTGCAGTAGAGAAGAAGTATGGCAAAGGGCTTAAGCCAGAAGAATTTGTCGCAAAATGCGAAGAATTGTCGATAAACAACCTCACAGCCATGAAGCAGCAAATGAAGAGGCTTGGCTTCTCTATGGATGATTCTCTCGAATATATAACAATGTCAAAAGATTATAAGAGAAAAGTGCAGTTGTCTGTTCTGCTCATGTATGAAAAAGGCTTTGTCTATAAGGGCAAGCATGCGGTATATTGGTGCCCTTATTGCCATACAGCAATAGCTAGGGAAGAAACAGAAGACAGAGAAGAAAAAGGAAAGCTCAACTACATAAATTTTGATATAGCAGGATCAGGAGAAAAAATAACTATAGCGACTACAAGGCCAGAGCTTTTGCATGCCTGTGTAGCAATAGCTGTAAATCCAAATGATGAAAGAAATAAGAAATATATTGGAAAGAAGGCAGTAGTGCCAATATTTGGCAAGGAAGTAGAGATAATAGGAGATGAAGACGTAGAGATGGACTTTGGCACAGGAGCAGAGATGGTATGCACATTTGGAGACAAGGAAGACCTCATTATGTTCCACAGGCATAAGCTAGAGGAGATAAAAGCAGTAGATGAAGATGGCAAACTACTAAATGCTGGCAAATATACAGGACTAAGCGTAGAGGATGCAAGAAGTGCGATAATAAGTGAGCTTAAATCAAATGGCATTTTAATAAAACAGGAAGAGATTTTACATACTGTAAAAATACATGATAGATGCGAACACCCAGTTGAACTTTTATCTAGCGAGCAATGGTTTATGAAGACAAAAGAGTTTGCTGAAAAGATAAAAGAACAGGCAGAGAAGATAAGGTGGATACCAGAATTTACAAAGAGGTATTTGCTTGACTGGGCAGATTATATAGACTGGGATTGGGTTATAAGCAGGCAAAGGAAATTTGATACACCATTGCCCTTCTGGAGCTGCGAAAAATGCGGCTATATATTGCCGGCAGACAAAGAAAAGTTGCCTGTTGATCCAAGAATAGAAAAAGCCCCCATAGAGAACTGTCCTAGATGTGGAGGCAAAATAGTTGGCGAGAGCTCTACATGCGATGTATGGGTTGATTCTTCTATAAGCCCTTTGGTAATAGCCGGCTGGCCAGAGAACGAAGAGCTTTTCAAGAAAGCCTTCCCTGCAAACATAAGGATTCAAGGCACAGAAATAATAAGGTCTTGGGCATTCTATACTATATATAGAGTGTGGGCGCTTACTGGCAACATACCTTTCAAAGATCTGCTTATACATGGGCTTGTGCTCGGGCCAGATAATAGGAAGATGAGCAAAAGCTTCGGAAATGTAGTATCGCCAGAAGAAACGATAAAAGAATATTCTGCAGATGCGCTTAGGATGTGGAGCGCTTTGAGTGGAGCGATTGGAAGAGACAGGCCATTAATAATGAAGGATGTCAAATATGCACATAGCTTCATAAACAAACTCTTCAATTCCTATGAATTTGTAAGCAAGGCTATAGAAGGCCATAACGCAGCAGAAGAAAGCAACGAATTCAGCGATATTGACTTGTGGATGCTTAGCAGGCTAAACACAACAATAAAAAACGTTGAAAAAGCCTATGAGGAATTTGACTTCATGACAATAGCCAATACATTAATTGACTTTTATTGGCATGAATTCTGCGACTTTTATATAGAAAATGTCAAGCATGTAATATATGGGAGCGAAGAAAAGAGGAAGAAAGCTGTAAAAAGAGTGCTTTATGAGGTTATAGAATCAACCCTTAAGATGCTTGCACCCATAATGCCTTTCTCAACAGATCACCTTTACAGGAAGCTAAAGAAGAGGAGCGTACATTTAGAGAGCTTTCCTCAAGCTGATGAATCAAAGATAAGCAAGGAGGCTGAAGAGAATGGTTTATATATTAATAATGTTATAAGTGCAATAAGGAGAGAAAAGACTAAAAATAAGCTTGCATTAAATTATCTATTAACCTCAATAGTTATAAATCTTCCTGAGAAATATTATAAACTCATAGAGAAAAACAAAAAGGAGATAGGCTCAATATGCAAAGTTGAGAATATAGAGCTTAAGAATGCTGATGAACTTTCTGTAGAGATTAAATATTAAAGTGGTTAGATGGCAAAGTTGCATACAAAAGGAAAAGGAAAGTCAAAATCTAGGAAGCCTGACGTAGAAATAGGCAAGATGCCAGAAGATCTTAAGCTTAGCAAAGAAGAAATAGAAAAAATAGTAGAGGATCTTGCTAAGCAGCATACACACCAGGCTATGATAGGCCAGATACTCAAGGAAAAATATGGAGTAAAATATTTTAAGCAGGTTTTTGGCAAGAGGCTTGGAAAAGTTCTTGAAGAGAAAGGCTTGCTTCCTCAATTGCCGCAAGACTTGCTTGACCTTATGAAGAAAGCTGTAAATATAAGGGCGCACTTAGAGAAGAACCATAAAGATGTCCATAATAAAATAAGGTTGGCAAGAGTAGAGTCAAAGATATGGCGCCTTACAAAATACTATAAGAAAGAGGGCGTATTGCCAAGCGATTGGAAATATGATCCAAATACTGCAGCATTGCTTATAAAGGGTGAGTGATTGGCTTTGCAGAGAGGAGAAAAATGGAAAAACAAAAAATGGTTTAATATTTATGCTCCAAAAGTGCTTGGAGAAAGCATAATAGGAGAGATGCCTGCAGATGACGAGAAAAATGTTCTGGATAGAGTTATAAAAGTAAGCCTTTCTTGGATAACACAAAACCCGCAGCACTCATTCATGAATGCAGGCTTGCGTGTTGTTGATGTAAATGAAAATGCTGTGCACACAAAAGTGGATTATATAGAGGGCAACTATAGCTACTTGCATTCTCTTGTAAGGAGGTACAGCACGGCAATATATACTGTAGATAAAGTAAAGGACAAGGATGGTAAAGAAATTACATTAAAGCTTCTTGCAGTTACAGCAAATAGAGTAGCAACGCCAAAGAAAAAAGGCATAAGGGCAGAGCTTATAAAATTTGGCAGGGAGTATGCTTCAAGCTTAAGCTCTGATGAGCTTATAAAATCAATAATAGATGGCAACTTGCAAATAGAGGGCAGGAAAAGGGCAAATAAAATAGCCCCAATAAGCAAGCTTGAAGTAAAAAAGGTAGAATTCTAAGCACTTAGCTTCTTGCGTGATACAAAAGCATAGTAAGCTAGTGCAGCTACTACTATTATAACTACCAGAGATATAAGTGCAATTTCATTTATATTGCTGCCTGTCGTTTGTGATTGAATAATTGTAGTTGTAATTGGGGCCAATTTTGTTGTTGTCAAAATAGGCTTTGTATTGTTCTGCTTGATTGTTGTAGAAAGCGAAGAGGTAGTTGAATTATAAGAACTTGGCAATGCTGCAGACACTACTGTGCCATTAGGATATTCGCAGCCCCATAAGACAAAGCCATTTGGGCATGATCCAACATTATGGCAGACAGCTCCTGCTGGGCAAGTAACTTGAGAGCAGCCAACGCATGAGGTTAAATTTCCTGCTGCATATAATATTGCAGAAAGGCTTAAGACAAATATAGATAAAACAATAATGTTTTTCATATTATCCTATTCTAAATTGATAAAAAAATTTATAAATTTTAATTAATTTAAGAATGGGATTGATTTTCTTCTATTATATACCCCATTTTTGCTATTAAATATTTAGTCTCATTATAATCAGAATTTGTTATGTTGTTCAAAGCAGATATCTCAAATATTGAATTCCCTTTCATAATATATGCAGTGAATACCTGATAGCCATTTACGAATTGCACCTGCGAATATGTTATATTATGGCCATTATATTCTAAATTCCCTATATTCAATATATTATTGTTTACTATATTTTGAAAAAAGTTATACATAGAAGATTTATTTAAAAATGAATAATAGATAAAAACTATTCGTATTGGCAATGTATTGTTATCCGCTGTCAAATTAAAATATTGGTTGCAAATTTTTAGAATTCCAGAAACATCTACATATGTACAACTATATGCTGAAGGGTTGTAATTATTGGCTAAAATCTGTGAAACTCTTTGAAATAAGATAATATATGGGCTATTGAAATAATTATACAAATAAATATATAGTAAAAGCGCAATTATTCCAAAAAACACAAAGGCATAGTTTAGAAAGTGGGGCCATTTCTTTTTCAAAAGCACACACCTTATCTAGAAAGATATGTTTTTATTAAATCATTTGTTAAATACTCCAAATTTGTTATGTTCATTGATTGTCTAAATCCCCATACACCAACTTTGAATATTGTATTATTATATATAAAGCTTGTATAGTAGAAAGCTATGTCTGGCTTCGGGCCAACATAATATGAGTATGTTATATTGTACCCTTCAGGAGTAAAATTGGTAAATACCAATATGTAACCATCTATTCCATTATAGAATACAGTATTGTAATGGGTAAAAGAAGAATTGCTTGATAAGGCTTCAATAGTAGGAGAGCAGAAGCCACCATTTTTAGTTATGATTTTATTATATATGCTTGTTGTGTTTGAAATTCCAATGATATAAAAATATGAGAAAGGCATGCTCTGATTTAGCTTTGAGTAATTTTGAGGTATATTTGGATTTGAAGAAAATCCATTTTCTATATACCATTTTACATATCCAGAAAAATTGCATGATGGTATAGTTATTAATTCAGGAGATATTTTATAAAAGGATTTATTAGAAATTGGAAGATCATAAGAGTTCATGAAGTTCAATATTTTTTCCATTCTTCTTGCAAAAAGAATAGAGCTATTTGGGCTTATGCTGGTTGTTAGCGTAGTTGTAAGTGTAGTTGTATAATAATTTATTGTTGTTATATGGGTAGATAAGCCCTCAGTATGCACATATTCAAATATAGCTACAGATATCAATACAACAATTATAGAAGCACTTAAAGTTAAAATATAGTGCTTCGACTGCTTTTTATTAGAATCGCCAACACCTTCATTTTTGTTAATATTTGAATCCAAATTGACACCCAAATGATTTATTTATTAATTATTATCCAGTCAGATTATATTAGCTTGTCCGCCAAATATCCACCACTCACTATAAAGTTATTACCTTCAGAGCCGATTATATCATATACAGGAATGCTCATGCTATAATGCAAGATGTCTATTGATTTTACTATTATATTGCTGCCTGTCAGTGGATCATATATCTGATCACCTATTTTTAGCTGTGAAGCCCTTACCCATGAATAGCTACCATTGCGCATAACATAAAATGACTCATATGCATCTGTACTTAGATTGTCATTTATTATGTATATAGTATTCGATGAATAATTGAATCTAGCAACCACTACGTTTGGATATAGCTCCGAAGTGCTTGGATTATAAGACAATACAACGCTGCCAATCTTTATTGATTCTATAGGAGCCCACGTGCCATCTGCCATAAGCACTTTTGTAGAGCCTATGAAGCTAGAGAGTATTGTAGAAGTTGTTGACTTTGTTGTAGTTGAAGTAGACGAGGTTGTAGTAGTTGTTGAAATACACTCTGCCGAACCAGATGCACATTTAGAAGAGGATATATCAGGGCATGATGATGGGCAAATGCACCTAAAGTCGTAAATATTGATGCTGCAGTCATTGCAGTCGCAGTAAGGCTTAGTTGTTGTTAAAGTAGATGAAGTGGTTGTTGATGTAGAGGATGTTGTTGATGTAGATGAAGTGGTTGATGTAGATGAAGTGGTTGAAGTAGACGAGGTTGTTGATGTGGTAGTTGAAGTAGTGGAAGTGGTTGTTGAAGTCGTGCTAGTTGTGGTCCATGAAAGTACGCCTTGTGGAGAGGTAGCACTATTGTTGTATCCACCTCCATTTCCTTGATCATACATGCCACCAAAGTATATCTTAAGTGCACTTAGATCTATTGGCTGTGTGGTAAAGCTTGAGCTTTCTAGAAGAGTGCTACCACTATATATTTGCACTGTTGCTGAAGTAGAACTGGAAAGCTTTACAACTATCTTGTAGGAGGTTGAAGTAGAAACACTCTCATATGAAGGGAATCTTGCTTGCGAACCATTTACAAAGCCTATTGCAGGAGAACCATTATATGAATCTGCAACACAAGGATCATATTCTATTATTGCACCTGCAGAGGCATTTGGACTAGAGCCAACTGCAAAGAAAATAGGTATATTGAACCACGCAGCACCGCCAGAGCTTATATCTTTTATGTAATAAACAAATATGTCAGATCCATTATTTGGTGAGTAAACGCCAGCATTTGTTTCATAATAGTAGAGAGTGCTAAGTTGGTTTCCATAGTTAGGCCCAGGTTCTATTGTATAACTA
>JAGDYD010000010.1:3166-7085 GCA_023256515.1 Microcaldota archaeon | reverse complement strand
CAAGAAAGGATGATGAAATATTATATATTCTGAAGGAAGTGCTTATAGGCAAGGATAGGAGCATACATGAGATTTATGAAGCAAGAAAGCATTTGGAATACAAAGAACCAAGCGTTATTGGAAAGCATGTATATGGTGATCTATATTTTTATGATGTCGAACTGCTTAAGGACAAGGATTTTATAGAAGAAATAGTAAAAAAAGCAGCTAAAGAGGGGAATATGCACATAGCAAGCATCTCTTCGGAGAAATTCAAAAGCGCAAAAGGAGGTGACGAAGGGGGCGTTTCTGTAACAGCAATAATACTAGAAAGCCACATAGCAATACACACATGGCCTGAAGAAGGATATGCAAATGTTGATATTTTTTCATGCGGTACAGAATCAGATCCTAACAAAGCTTTTGAGTATATTGTAAATAGACTAAAGCCTTATGCCTATACGAAGAGCTATGCTGACAGAAGCAATAAATATAAATTGTGACTTTATAATCAGTTTAGTGGTAAGATGCTCAAATACCTTGTTGTATTCTTAATAATGCTATTTATATCTTCATATGTCCATGCAGGAACAGTAGTATTGACTGGCTCATGTAATTCTACTTTAGTAAATAATTCTATAATATTCTCAATATACAACTATGGAAATGATTCTGCATATAACATGATAATATCGCCTGTAATATACGGCGCACAACCAATAAATTCTTCAGCATACATCAACATATTGACGCCCAACAGCAAGGTTGTAAGAGAGTTCAAGCTAACCAATTTTGGCATAAATGGTACATATGTAGATGAATTTATAGCTTCTTACCAGCAAGATGCATCTACCTTTACAGCAATATTCCCTTGCATTGTTTATATAGGCAAGCCAACAGTCTCCCCGATATACGAGACAGTATCTACAAGCGAGAAGAATGGTGTATTAATAGTAAATGTCAGTTTGTTCGATGCTGAAAATTATAGCGTAAATGGAACATTGAGTCTAATGCTTCCTCCATCATTTTCATATATTTCAAATAAAAGCTATGATTTCAATATAGCCCCATATTCAATTTCCAACTTTACATTCGAGTTAAAGTATCCAAATACTATTTCAACTTATACTGCAACAGCTGTTGCAACCTTTGTTAGAAATGGCCTCCACTATTCAAGCATGGTTAAATTTTTAATAGAAACCAAGCCTGTAAGCAAAAGTTCTATATCAATTTTGGATTTAACTATCATTTTGATAGTTGCAATTGTTGTGCTCTTGCTTGCTTTCATATTGAACTCTATTCTGAGAAAAAGAAATTCAAACAATAAGCGCTCTTCTAGGCATTCTTCTAGAAAAGGCAAAAAGAAATCAAAATAGATTCTTGAATATTGTTTTCAATATTGCGTATCCGTCTCTAAAAGACCTTAGCTTGCCTTCCCCTGATCCTCTTTTCTTTTCAAAGCTCGGTACTTCCAACACTTTCAAGCCCAGCTTTGCCGCCTTTATGCTTATCTCGGTTTCTATTCCAAATTTGTCTTCTTTCAAACCTAGCTTATTTATTATTCCTTTTCTGAAGCCCCTATAACCATAGCATAGGTCTGTGTAGTTTGTTCTAAAAAATAGGTTCACAAGCATTACAAATATCTTGTTCCCAAACTTCCTGAAAAGAGGCATGTCCTCTGTGCCTCCGCCTACTATGAACCTGGAACCCATGCATATGTCATATCCTATTTCTATACCAGATATAAGGAGCCTTAGCTCATTTGGCTTGTTTGACAAATCGGCATCCATAGATATTATTATATCCCCTTTTGCCTTTTCCATGCCTTTCCTTAATGCAGAGCCTTTGCCTACAGAATCATACAATATCTTTGCACCAAGCGATTTGGCTATCTCAACCGTTTTGTCTGTCGAATGGCCATCTACAACTATAATCTCATATCTGTAGCCATATTTCTCTAATTCTTTCTTAACTTCTTTTATTGCCTCTCCTATATTGCCTTCCTCATTTAGCGTTGGGATGACTACAGATATAAGCTTCTTGCTCATTTTATCACATAGTTTTATAAATCATTTAAGACAGATAAATATTATAATATTCTTGGTATTTGCTCTTATATTCTTTAGTTCGGCTGATCTTAATGGGTATAATATCTCTTATAGGAGAAGGTCTTAAGTCTAACATAGTAAGGCCTAAAATTCCTTACAAGCTTACTTTTGCAGTAACTTTGCACTGCAACTCTAGGTGCAAGCACTGCAATATATGGCAGCTTCAGCCTAAGAATGAGCTGAACATAGAAGAGATAAGGAATTTTGCAAAGGCAAATCCTAATTTCACTATAGTGGAATTGACAGGTGGCGAACCTTTCTTAAGGAGCGACATAGTTGATATAGCAAAGGCATTTAGCGAATATTCAAAAAAGCTGTATGCAATCACTTTGCCAACAAATTCTTTAGTAAGCTCTGACCTGATAGTGGAAAGGGTAAAAGAAATGCTAAAGCTGAAAAAGAAGATTGTTTTAACCCTTTCTTTAGACGGATACAGAGAATTAGAAGATGAGATAAGAGGAGTAAAAGGGAATTACGATAGGGTGATTGCTTTATACAAGAGACTCAAAGAGATAAAAGAGGAGAATAAGAATTTTGATTTCAAGTTTGGTTTCACAATGATTGGCTTGAACCAGGGCAAATTCTTCGAAACTTTAAGAAGGGTAAAAGAGGACTTGCCAGAAGTAAAGATAACTAATTTCCACATAAATGTTGGAGCAATAAGTGAAGGCTACTATGGTAACAATTCAACATTAAAAGATAATATACTTGTAGATAGGGAAAAAGCGGCAAATGAAATAAAAGAAATAATAAAAGCATACAAAAAAGAAATGGGCATTCTAAATTTTGACCTTGTTTCTATGGGGGAATACATATACATGCTTGGGCTTCTAGAATTTATCAGAACAGGCAAGAATCCATTTAAGAGGCTCATAGGTGAGGCATCAATATATATGGACAGTTTTGGGAATATATATCCTTCAATACTCGTTTCAAAGAAGCTTGGCAGCATAAGGGAAGATGGCTATGATCTAAAGAATATACTTTCAAAGAGCAAAGATGTTCTGGAAGAAGATGATAGAAAGCATTATACATTCTGTGATGAAGAAGCAAGTATAATAGGCGATATACCAAAAGATATAGAGCTTATGTTCAAGCCATTACAATAAAATATAAAAATAGTCTTTTCCAATTTTAAAAAGCTGATTGCATGTATGTTTTAGGCGTATGGGACGGTCATGATTCTGGTGCCGCTCTGCTTGAAGACAACAAGATAATATTTGCAGCAAATGAAGAGAGATTTACAAAAAGAAAGTTAGAAGTAAAGTTTCCATACAACTCAATAAATGCAGCTCTAAAATTTGCAGGTTTGAAGCCTAGCGATATAGATACAATAGCCTTTCCAACAATCGAACTTACAAAAACATTGGAGAGGATAATGCCCTATTCTAAGGAGTACCATTATCTATACAGAAGGAGAAAAATACCAAAGCCAAGATTTGAAAGGTTCAACAGGTGGCTTAGATATTTCTTCCTTCAGTTTGGAGTATGGCCATTATGCGGTACTATAAGCAAATCAATAGTCTCGAGGCAGCTAAGGCATATGGGCTTCAAAGACTTCAAGCTTTATACTGTAGATCACCATACTGCACATGCATCAACAGCCGCTTTTACAAGCGGATTTGGCAAAGCTCTTGTTGTGACTTTAGATGGGCTTGGAGATGGCCTTAGCGGGAGCGTAAGCACATTTGAAAATGAAGAGCTCAAAAGGCATGTTGCAATAAGCTCTCATGACTCTTTGGGGATTTTCTTCGAGCAGGTTACATACCTATTGGGCATGAGAGAGCTTGAGGACGAAGGCAAAGTAATGGCTATGGCTGATTACTCTTATC
>JAGDYD010000010.1:0-3156 GCA_023256515.1 Microcaldota archaeon | reverse complement strand
TTTGATTTCTCGGCAAACAAGATGAAAGATTTTTTTACAGTTGAAGGCCATAACATAAAGGCGAAGTACAACTTCTTCAAGCAAATGGAAATGCTGGAAAGAATACTGTGGAATACGCCAAGGGAGCAGTTTGCCTACATGGCCCAGCAAATGCTTGAACATATGCTTGTAAAATTCTTCTCCAATCTGCTTGATGAATATGGCATAGGCGACGTTGCAATGGCAGGCGGCCTAATGTCTAATGTAAAGGCAAATATGAAAATAAGGCAGCTTGACAAATTGAAGAAGTGGTTTGTATTTCCACACATGGGCGATGGAGGAATGGCGATGGGCGCAGCCATGTATATAAACTATGTGCTCAATGGCGTTACTAATTACAAGTTTGAAAATGCTTATTTAGGAAATGGGTATAGTGAAGAAGAGATATTGTCAGCATTGCGCAAATCAAAAGGCTTGAAATATGAAGTTGAAAAGGACAAAAGCAAGCATGCTGCTGAGCTAATAGATAAAGACAACTATGTATTCTGGTTCCAGGGCAGGATGGAATATGGCCCTAGGGCGCTTGGAAATAGAAGTATATTAGCAAAAGCGGGCTCTGAATATGTGAAAGACAAGCTGAATCTTTATGTGAAGCAAAGAGAGTGGTTCCAGCCATTTGCTCCTTCTATGCTTCTTAGTGAAGCAAAAAGATTGCTTGAGGATGTTAAAGGGTATGACAAGTTCATGACAATGGCTTACCAAGTAAAGCCAGAGGCAAGGGAAGTAATGAAATCTGTTGTGCATGTTGATTATACTGCAAGGCCCCAGATGGTAAGCAATGAAAATCCTTCTTATAAGGCTCTCCTCGAGCATGTAAAGAAGCTTGAGGGATATGGTGTCATATTAAATACAAGCTTCAACATACACGGCATGCCAATAGTAATGAGCCCAGAGGATGCAATAGAAACAATGCTGAAGACAAATACAAGATACATGTTCTTAGGTAATTATTTTGTAGAGAATGAGAAGGCGAAGGAATGAGCCTTTACACTCTTCTTGGTTATTCTTTTACGCTATCAATGAGCATATCTCTGATATTGCTAATTGCATCTGTTTATATCGGAAGAAAAGAGATAAAGGCTGAGCTCAAAGGAATCAGCAAATATTCAATAATCTTATTTTTGCTTATACTTGCCTTATTTCTATACATAGCAATATTTCATGTGACTGCATTTGAAGAGCTGTACTTTGATGAAAATATATACCAAGGCATAGCTATGAACATACTTAAGCACGGGGAGATGCTCTGGTGCTTGGCTGGAACAGGCTATTTGAACTCGTGCTATATATCTACCTTGTATCATGATCCTGCAGGCTGGTCATTCTTCATAGCAATATTTTTTGCAATTCTTGGCATAAGCACAAGCACCGCATATATATCTGAGCTTTTTATAGGCTCATTGAGCCTTTTATTTATCTTCATATTGTCTTACCTTCTTTCAAAAAAGAATTCTGTGGCTGTTTTTTCAACTGCAATCTTGGCGCTTATGCCTGAAGTTTTGATATGGTCTAGAACACAAGCAGATCCTGACCTGCCTTTCATGACCTTTTCTATAATGACTTTCATGTTTTTTGTTCTTTTCATGAAAAGGAAAAAGCCGATTACCTTTTCTATGTTTTTGTTCAGTCTTTCGCTTACTTTGTATATGAGGACTGAAGCAGTATTGCTGCTTGGCATATTCGCACTGCTTGCTGTCCTTTTCGATATTAAAAATATTGAAGAGATAAAAGACAAGATATTTGGAATAATAAGAAAAATAACAAACGATGAAAAATTCTCATCACTTATGCTTGTTTTCTTCCTCTTGATGGCCCCTCAAATAATATATGTTGGTATAGAGGCCTCTAATCCGCAATATGGCCAGCCAACAAATGCTCCAGCCATTTCTACTTCTTATCTAAACAGCAATCTAAACACAAACATAAACTATCTTCTTGGCAATTACAACTCTACTATTTATTTTCCTGCTGTAGCAGCAAAATACGCTATTCCTCTCGCAATTTTGGGCTCTTTGCTTATATTGTTGCAAAAGAAGAATAGGTTAAATACTTTGCTCCTTGCATGGTCTTGGTTCTTTGCATATTTGCTGTTTTATTCTCTTTTCTATGCTGGAGGAGCGCTTTTTGGAGTTGACGTGCGCTTTATGCTTCAGACAATGCCTTCATTGGCAATAATGGATGCATTCGGCGTCGCTCTTGCAGCAGAGTATATTGCAATGATTTCAAAATGGGCTTATAGGAAAATGGCCCCAAGAAAGGAAAAGCGCAATAAAAGAAGGTTTAGCTTTAAGCTCAAAAAAGTTTATTTTGCTGCATTTGTTCTTTCATCAGTAATCATATTCTCAATCTTTGTGGCATATCCATTCGAAAAAATATCAAAGAATATAGACTTGAATGTAAGCGATATGCCTCAGCAAAATGTTATTGCGCCTTCTATACAATTCTTCTATTCCAATTATTCATATGTTCCTTCAAAGTGCCTTGTCTTCTCATTTACTCCAGACATATGGTATGAGGTTGGAAGGCCTTCTATGCAGATAGGCTACATGGGCTCATCTAATTCCACTATAGTAAATATAGAGAAAAATTTCACCTGCTATGTATTGGACTATGGTTATTGGTGCATGGTGCCTCCATACAACAATACATTGTGCGCATATGGGAAAAGTTCATATTCAACAATTACTTTAAGCGAAGGCTCTATACCATATACAAACGAGCATCCTGCCTTCTACCTGCTAGAGAATTATACTACATAGCAATCTAAAGCTTTGAATAGGTTTTTAGACGCTTCTACAGGGAAACACGCAAGGAAGCTAAGGTTCGTTTATTTTTAATTCCAAAGCGTATAGAAAAATATTTAAATCTATACAAGTAAAATATATTCCGGTGCTCTTATGGTAGCTTGAGCTTGTAGAGGCAATGTACTGAGAGCGCTTCTTATGCTGTGAAGGTACATTTCTACACTCACTATCCATAGGCTGTGAGATCATGCTTTGCATGATTGATTTGAGGAGAAGCGAGCTTGAAATTTAAGCCACTTAGTGGATGGCTTGGCTCTGGCTGCGACGAAGGTCGTGGCAAGCTGCGATAAGCCCAGGGTAGGCGCAAGTCAGC
>JAGDYD010000039.1 GCA_023256515.1 Microcaldota archaeon | reverse complement strand
TGTGGCAATAAAATCGCAGAGCATAAGCACAGCCTCTAATCCCGAAGAAGTATACAAGGATTTTTTGAAATTCGTATCAAGCAAGTTCAAGGTTCTTGAAAAAATAAAGCTGGAGCCATTTGACAAAAAACACCTCTTTGTGGTGCTCAAGAAAATCTGAAACAGAAAAGATATAAGAAGTTGGTGTAATGTGTATAATAATGGCTGTCGCAAACCAGGAACAGGCGCATTAAGATGGATATAAAGAAATATACTCCGCTTATGGACCGTCAAATGCACACTTTTGCGTGTGAGTACTGCGGAAACGAATTCAATTCTTACAACAGCCAGGCGTCTGCATGCCCTTTCTGTGGCATTTACTCTGAAAAGTCAAGTGCAGAATTCTCAGAAGACGAGGCATTCAATTCCGCAAAGGCGCTTAACAGTGCAATAATCCAGGGCTCTGAGTATGATCTTGAAAAGTCTGCAAGCAAAATTCTATCATTGAAGAATATCCCACAGCAAATATACTCTCTTGCAATACTATATAAACGCTCATCAGAGCTTGAGCACTCTACGAAGAACTACGATATACCTGGTTTCATGGAAGAGAATTCCGAACATGAGGAGAAGGCCATTGATCTGTTCTCAAAAGCTAAGGGCCTACTCTACGATGCAATATTTGCGTGCAATCGAGCGCTTGCTACAGCTGCAAATGCCGAGATCTATTACGTAAAATTCCTTGCGGAGATTGAACTGGAGAATATGCACGATGCAAAAGGCACATTGGAATTGCTTGCTAAAACGAGCCCGAGGAAGGAAATGCTGGACTATGCAAGCATGCTCTATGCAATAAAGATGAACCAAAAAGACACAATAGAGCATATAAACAGCGTAATAGGAAATGGAGATATAACAGGTTTTTATTATCTTGCAAAATACCTTGCCGCAAACGGCAAATTAGAAGAATCAAAGCATATATTAGAAAATCTGCTTAATAAGGAAAATATATTAGTTGCAAGGCTGCTGATTGATAAAATCAAAAAAGCGCAGCCATAGCCTGTTTAGCCCTTTGCCACTCCCAAAGGCACGTTCCTTACCACTATCCTGGATATGCCTGCCCTCTCGACAACCCCTACTACATTATCAACGTTTTTGTATGCACCTTCTGCTTCCTCGCTTATAAGCTTCCTAGTCTTAACTCTAACTTCTATGCCCCTAGCCGCAAGGCTGCTAAAGGTGTCGGAAGCAGATATCTCTCGTATAGCCTGGTGCCTTGACATAACTCTCCCAGAGCCATGGCACGTTGAGCCGAACGTTTCCTTCATAGCTCCCTCGAGCCCTGCAAGTATATAGCTTGCAGTCCCCATGCTGCCAGGTATTATAACTGGTTGTCCAACCTCCCTGTATTTCTTCGGAATCTCATTCCTGCCCTTTGAAAATGCCCTAGTGGCGCCTTTCCTATGCACATACACCTTTACCTTTTTGCCTTCATATTCAAAGCCCCTTGAGCCCGTATGCACCATTATAACAATCTGATCTTTCTCCAAGCCGTAAGCCCTTGCTACGCCTTCGTCAAAGACCTTGTCCACTTTCTGAACCTCCAGGAAATGGTTCCCGGCGCCAAGTGTGCCAAGCTGGTCTATGCCCCTGGACTTTGCCATGCTGCTTACTTTTGAGAAATCAGCACCAAGCATGTGTCCATTTTCTTCAGTAGCATCTATATCCTCATTGAATCCAAAGCCCTTCTCAATTATGTAAGGAACGCCATCCACAGCTATTCTTGCAAGGTCCTCTTTCGAGAATGATAGTTTAAGCTTGCTGCCAACGCCACTAGGCACATTAGTAAAAAGCCTGTCCATGAGCTGCTTGAGCTTTGGCCTAAGCTCCTTTTCTGTAAGGTTTGTCTTTACCAGCCTGACGCCACAATTTATGTCGTAGCCTACAGCACCCGGGGATATTATCCCATTGTTGGCATCAAACGCAGCTACTCCGCCAACAGGAAATCCATAGCCCTCGTGCATGTCAGGCATGAGAAGAACATTACCTATTATACCAGGCAATGTTGTAGCATTTACTGCTTGCTGTAGAGTCCTATCTTTTTTGGTTGCATCAAGCATAGAATCTGTCGTGTAAATGCTGATGCCTGTATTCATACCCTTGCTCTTATCCCTGGCTATCTCAAACTTTACTTCACTTACCTTTTTTATTTCGAATTCCATAATATACACTTAATTTAAAGTGCGTAAGCAGCATATAATAAACAAAACAACAGAAAACATTATAAACAAGGCAAATATAATACCTCTGTATTTCAGAAGCAATGCATATGATAGATTTGCATTGATTAAATATAAATATCAGTTCATGTAATAATATAAATCGTTAATAATGTAAATTGAAAGATTTTTATATAAGAAGTTTATAATTAATAGCACTGCAGGGGTGGCGGAGCTTGGTCAAACGCGGTAGACTCAAGATCTACTGGCTTAGGCCTACAGGAGTTCAATCGCAGGAACAAATCTCCTCCCCTGCATGATTGGTGATGAAAATGGTAAAAAAACAGTCAATTTCTAAGGGTAAGGTGAAGCATGCAGCCAGAGGAAGCTTGATATCAAAGGCAAAGGCTGCAAAAATGAAAGATAGCGTAATGTTTGAATTGCCTCATTATCCACAGACAGAGGAGTTTACAAGCTCTGCTGCAAGCGCAATGATGGTATTAAAATATATTAACCCTGATTTTAAGCTAAAGAAAGAACATGAATATGACATATGGCAAGAGGCTGTTAATGGCAGCGTATGGCATGGATCAAGGTATGGCTTAGCGTATGCTTTAGCAAAAAGAGGGGCTAAGGTAGGTATAATAAGCAACATGAAGGATGAAGGCTACGAAAAGAAGCTTGCCGTTTATGAGAACATAAATCTAGACACCTTGGCGGCATCATTCAACGAGATAAGGGAGAAGGCGAAAAGCATGAATATAGAAGAGGAGTTTGCACCAGTAACAATAAATACAATAAAAAAGGCTTTGTCTGCAAAGCACATACCAATAGTGCTAATAGATGGAAAGATAATAAATCCATATCTTGAATCTTCACCTCACTGGGTAGTCATAAAAGGTTATGACAAAGATGGATTTTACATAAATGATCCTTATTCAGATAGCACAATAACTATAGACCCAGATGTATTCAAAGAGGCGATAGGATACGACAACAATCACACCATGATTGTTGTTGATGCCAAAAGCTTCGACAAAAACGCCCAAAAGAAATAAATGTGGGGAAGAAAAATAAAAATAGAATAAATCAATTTGGCTTATTTGTGTGTTTTTGTTTAGCTAGAGTTTTATTTTAGGCTTTAGCATTCCTTTTACTAGGCTTCTTATAAATTCATCGTTTGCTTCTTTTCTGTATTCCTTCCTTGCTTTTTCTCTTTCTTCAGATTTCATCTTTTCGTCGCATTCTATGCAGACGTATCTGCTTGCTACAAGCCCTTCGATTACATAAGGGTCTTTTCGCTTTACTATTTCTGGAGGCTCTATCCTTGTCTCGCCCCTCTTGAACTGCCTACCGCACACCATGCATGTATTTTCTGCTATATATGCCAAGTCTTTTCTTTCTGCCTCCTTCGCTTCGTATCTTTTCCCATCAGTTGCGCACTCTTTTGTTCCAATAATAGCGGCTACGCCGCTACAGCCAACTTTATCTATTCCCCCAATCTCGTCAATCCCCATCTTCCCCACTCCTCGGGCTTTTTATGCCCAAATCCTCTTTGATTATATTATAGCTAAACTCATATTTATTTATTATGGTCAATTAAAAGTAGTGCTTTGCATGGTATATGTATTGTCAATAGGCGGAAACGCCCTAGATAGCGAGATGAAAAACATAAAGCTTACTATAAATGCGATAAAAAAACTTCATAGTAGAGGAGGATTGATTATAACGCATGGTAATGGGCCGCAAGTTGGTGAGCTTGCTAGGGTCGAGCATCTCTCATTGTCAATACTTACTGCACAAACAGAGGCAGAGATAGGCTATGCAATTAAAAAAGAGATAGAGAATAACACCCACATTAAAACTGAAGTCTTCCTTACAGAAGTGCTAGTAAGCAAAAAAGACAAGGCTTTTTGCAATCCAACAAAGCCCATAGGCAAATATTATAGCAAGAGTGAAGCTTATGGGCTCTCTAAAAAGGGCTTAACGCTGAAGAAGTTTGAAAAAGGCTATAGGAGAGTAGTCCCAAGCCCAAAGCCCATAGAGATATTGAATATAGAAAGCATGAAGAAATTGATGAAAGGCAGAATAATGATTGCCGGAGGCGGAGGAGGCATACCACTATCAAAGGAAAGGGGAAAGATAGAATTTGTAGAGGCCGTAATAGACAAAGACTATACAACTTCTTTAATAGCAGAAAAGCTTAAGGCAAAAAGGATGTTTATCTTGACAAACGTAGATGGAGCATATCTAGACTATGGCAAAAAGGAAGAGCGATTAATAAAAGATATTAAAGCTGACGAGATGCTAAAATATTTAAAAGAGGGACATTTTGAAGAAGGAAGCATGAAGCCAAAAGTAGAAGCTTGCATAGATTTTGTAAAAAAGAATAGAGGCATAGCGGCAATAGGTAATATTAAAAAAGCGGATAAGGTAATAAAGCTAGAAGAATGCACAGTAATTAGGCCTTAGATGCATAGACTTTCTTTACTGCATCTACAACATCCCTTATACCAAAATTGCCTTTAATACTGTTCTTATCTGTATGGCTCATACTAACTTCAAAGCCCATAGAGGCTAGCTCATCTACAACCTTTTCCCTACTTACAGAGCCTATATGCAATGATTTTGTTATCTTTGGTAGAGAAAAGAAGAAAGGAGCATTTGATTCTTCTTTTATCAATTCCAGCATTTTAAGAGCATTTTTGTCATAGTCTTGATCATAATTCTTTATAACTTTTTCAACTACCTCATCGCTTTTTATGTTGCTTATCCACATAGGTCCATAGATGAGCATTTTCCCTCCGCAATATTCGCATTTTTCTTTGGCTTTGACATATTGTTCATAGACATTGAAGTTCCTACAGTTAGGGCAATGTGCTACATAGCCGCATTTCTTCAAAGAGCTTATCGCTTCGCTTGAGCCACGCTTTAGCTTTACGAAAACCCTCATATAATGCATATTAGCTATAGAAAGCTCGGGCTCTATGCCAAAATTAAACTGTGCCGCATTTCTTGCTATAAAATAGAGCAATATTCTTAAGCCTGCTTCATGGCAAAGCTCGTTATGCATAGGTATAGAAAAATATTCCCTAAAGCATGCATTTGAATGTGCACCACAAAGCACTGCAGTATCTGTTGCTGTTACCATAAGCCTTGTATTTCCTTTTGAGACCTTCATCAAATCATATATATAAGGGGCTGCAGAACCAAATGGATCAAGGTCTATAAAATCAAAAGCGCCATCATATGAGCTTGCAAACTCTTGAATGCTTTTATTTAATGCATTTGCCTCTATTTTGTTTAATTTCAAATTGTGTATGGTATTTGAATAGGCCTTCTTGTTTATCTCTAAGAAAGTTGGCATTAAATTTGCTTCCAAATAATATCTTATCCCCCTTATCCCTGTTGCGCTTGTCGAATCAAGAACATTATTTTCTTTGCCATAATTGGCTTTTGCATATGATACGGATATATCCCTTAGCCCTCTCATCTTTGGATTGAAGAAAACTCCATCAAAAATCTCTATCTCTGCCTTCCCCTCTTTCATTTGAGCACCATGCTATTCTATTATTTTCATGATCTTTAATATGGCGTCAAGAAGACCATGCGCATATGATATGCTAGCAAAAGCGGTATAATAATCCTTCTTTTCAAGCCAAGATTTTGCATCGCTTGCATACATCTTTGCTAGTTCAAAAACTTTTGTTATGCTTTCTTCATTTATCATATTTGCTTTCTTTATATCAAATTTTTTAATTGAAGAATTAAATTTCTCTATGTCTACTTCTATTCTTTTTTCAATATCCATATAAACACCTAGCTATAAAATATCTATTATGGAAAGGAAGAAAAAATTAATAATAGCAATATTAGGAACTCCAGGAGTAGGTAAAACCACTTTTGCAAAAAAGCTTGGGAAAAAGCTAGGCTTAGAGGTTATAGAAGCAAACAAAATAATAGAAGAAAAAAAGCTTTACAGTGGACTTGACAAATTCAAAACAAAGATAGTCAAGCTTAAGGAATTTGAAAAAGAAGCAAATAAGATGGCAAAGGAAAAAGGCAGCTTCATAATAGAAGGGCATATACTTTCAGATATAAAGATAAAAAATGCAATAGCTATAGTTTTGAGAGAGCATCTGAATACAATATATAAAAGGCTAAAGAAGAGAGGCTATCCATATGAGAAGATATTTGAGAATTTGGAAAGCGAAGCTACAGATTACTCTGGCATAACTGCTGAAAGGAACTATAAAAAAGTTTACGAATTTCTTTCAAGCGACAAGAACTTAACAGAGAAGGTGATTAAAGCTATAAAAGGGGAGAAAATAAGAAAAGAAAAAGTAGAGCTCCTTGAAGAATTGCTCAACTTTATAATGAAGTCTTCTCAATAACAGCTATCCATGCTTTTTCTGCATACTTTCTAGGAATATTCATTAGTATCTTTGAGTTCTTCATCTTTATGTCTTCGCTGCTGTTTAGCTCTTTCCTTCTTATAATATTATGCAATATCTTGCTAAGCTCTTCCCTTTTCTCAATAGCATATATCTCTTGGCCTGAGATTAAAATCCCAAGTGCATTTTTGTGCTTTTTCAAGAACTCGCTAGAGTATTGCCCAGCAAAGACATTTGGTCCCTTTACAAGCTTGGCAGAAGAAAGCTCTTTAGGGAAGAAATAGATTAAGAAACCTTGCTTATCTTGCAACCAAATATTGAATATATATGGCTTTATCCCCTCTCTTTCGAGCAGGCTTATTATTATGTTGCCAGCCTTGTTAAGCTGAGGCCATATTATATCTGTGCTTTTATCTGGTACTTTAAGGCTTATTAATACAGGCTGAAGCTTAGACTCTTCTTCAAATCTTTTGAGTAGCTTTGTGGCTTCATTGCTAGAGAAGCTTTTTCCATAGAAAAGCTCAAGCTTCGGCTCTTCTATTACCTTTCTAGACAATAAGACAAATTTAGCAAGCGACTCTATAGAAACTCCTGCAGCTACGTTTCTATTCTTGTCTACAGGATCTATTACCACAAAATTTGAATTGAATTTTTTAGAGATGCTTTCGTCGTTCAATACTTTTCTTTCCTCTGGAATTATTATAAGAGGCAGCTTAAACTTTGATGCTTCTTCAAAAAGATTTATCAAAGATCCAAATGTGTAAACAAGGAGCTCGCACAAATAGCCAGAGAAGCCTTTTACTTTTACCTCAGCCCCATATATGTTGTGCATTTTCATGAAAAATTTGAGCACCCTTATTTCATCTCTTTGCTTGTCTGTGAGGTTTGCATTCAAGAATTCTGTATGGAGCGGACTTCTATCTACAGTAGTTCCCATTTCTTCAATATTGCTTATTTTATATGCAGGCACTATGTCAATATTTATTCCAAGATCATTAAGATGCAACCTAGTATATGGATGCTCTGCATATTTTATTTCATAGCTTTCATTCTTGCTTTTGTCTACTATCTTCTTAGCATAATCTAAGCCAAGCTTTTCAAGCTCTTCTTTGCTGTATTTTTTGCTAAAAAGCATGAAAATGTCAATATCAGAATCGCCGGCCAAGTTTGTACTTCTTGCTATTGAGCCGACAACCCTCAATTCTACATCTTCAGGAACTATTTTTTTGAGCCTTGACATTATTTCGTTTGCATGAGCTATGGTGCTTTTTATCTCAAGATCATCTGGCTTTATATCCTTGAGGATACGCTCAAAAATCCTTTCTAGCTTCTCCCTTTTTTCTTTTTCCATAATCGCACTGATAATTTATAAATTATAAAGGCTTAAAAAGTTAATAGCCAGGGCTCGTGGCTCAGTAGTAGAGCGTCCGCTTTGCAAGCGGAAGGTCGC
>JAGDYD010000048.1 GCA_023256515.1 Microcaldota archaeon | reverse complement strand
ATCAAAAATGCAGATGTTCAGGTTGAAGAAAAAGATAAAAGAAGGGGAAAAGATAATATTAAAGAAGAAAACGATGAAGAAGATAATGATTTATTGATGTTGAAAGATTTATTACGAAAGAAAGTGCTGGTTTCCATAGGCATAGTTATAGTGAGTTTTATTGCTCTTATCGCAAATTTAGGAACAGTAATAACCTTTTTCGTTGGTCTATTTTCCAATCCACATACGGGGTTATTGATTACAAATCAAAATAGCTTTTCCACCTCGCATATTATAGTTATATACAACGATGGTAATAAAATTGCTGATTATGTTACTTTTCAAATAACTGTGGATGATCCTTATGTAAAAATAGTTAAAATTGAACAGAAAGGAAATGTTGTAGCTAATCCTTCTTTTACTAGTGGAAGTGGAAGTTTTGTACAAATAAATTTGCAAAAAGTAGACCCACATGAGTGGACAGGCATAGAAATATACCTCAGTTCACCATCTAATATCACAATTAATAATGTATATGTAGAAGGTGGATATTGTCTCTCCAATATCACAGAGGTATATAATAGTACGACACCACATTATTTTAAGATTCCCCAAAATATGACTCCTGAAGGTCAAGTTAGCTTAACAAATAATGGTACATGCAATATACCTAGTTGGGTTCCTATTCCTACAATCTTAGCTATAAATTTAACAGACCACACGTCAGATGTTTTATGGGCGGATATTGGGGCTTTAAATGCTAATCAAACTGATAGTAACATCGGTATCGGGATACATAATAGCTAAATAAAAGAGTTATTGAATTGATAAGGTGCATTTACTCTCTTTGACCTTCTCAACCTTACCCATGCTAAAACTATGTTAGAAAAAGGTAACATTTGGGGCTTCTATATATAACCCCAACATGTAAATGCTCCCGCTGGGATTTGAACCCAGGTTGCAGGGTTGAAAGCCCCGCGTCCTTGGCCGGACTAGACGACAGGAGCAACAAACAAATTAGATGTATTTCTTTATTACCTCTAAAACCTTTTTATGCGTTGCTTCTATAGTACCTTCGCCGTTCACTATCTCAAATTTAAACTCTTCAGCCAAATTAAGATATTCTTTCCTAACTTTATTTAGGCTTTCTTCTTTTTCAAAAAGTTCAGAAGAAAATCTATTCTTTTTTATTCTATTGATGCAAACTTTAGGATCTACATCTATAAATATAGAAATATCTGGAAGTCTGAATTTTTCATTTATTTTCTTTAGCCAATTCTTATCTAAACCAGAGGCAGAGCCATAAGCTATAGAAGAGAATAGATATCTATCGCTTATTACAACATAATCTTTTTCCAAAGCTGGCAGTATTTCTTTGCTCAAGTGATAAGACCTATCTGCTGCAAAAAGAAGCTGCAGCGCTTCATTTGACAAAGAGAGATCACCCTTTAGAACTGCGTGTATGGTGCCCCCAATAATCCCTTGTGTAGGTTCTTTTGTTAAAAGCACTTTTTTGCCTTTTTCCTTAAAATAAGATTCAAGGAGAGAAGCTTGCGTCGTGCTTCCTGCGCCATCCAGGCCTTCGAATACTATAAAAAGGCCGGCCATTTTACCACAATCATTATTTTGCAAAAAGGTATTTAATTGATTATATCAAAAATTAGATAGTGATTCTATGATACTCTCTGACTTTGATCTAGAGAATATGATAAAAGAGAAAAGGCTTGTTATAAAGCCATTTAACAAAGAGATAATAAGAGAAAATGGAGTCGATTTGAGGCTTGCCCCAGAGATTGCTTACCATAACCCAAAGATAGGAGAAGATCTTGTTATTGATCCGTCAAATGAAGAGCACATAAAGCAAGAGTATGTTATCGAAAAAGGGAAGAAGGAAATGATACTTATGCCTCATCAGCAGGTTCTACTTTCTACAATAGAATATGTCAAGATGCCAGACAATTTAATAGGCTTTGTTGAGCTTAGAAGCACATGGGCTAGGCATGGGCTAATAATGCCTCCAACAATAATTGATGCGGGATTTGAAGGAACAATAACGCTTGAGGTATTCAATGCGTCTGCTTTTAAGATAAAATTAAGGCCAAAGCAGAGATTTGCACATATAATATTTGCAGTGACAATGAACAAAGTAAGAAAAACATATAAAGGAAGCTACAGCGGCCAAGTAGGAATATTCAGGCCAAAGGTAATAAAATAAAATTAAATTTTATTACCTTGTTAGGTCATTTATTTCTTCTTTTGATGCTTGCTCCTGCTGTGAAGGTGTAGTAGATACTAGAACCACATCTCCAACATTTTTTACATTTTTGTACAATATGCTCTTTGTCCTGAGCACATTCTTAGGGTCCCCTTTCAAGCTCTTCCAAGGTAT
This sequence comes from Microcaldota archaeon, assembly GCA_023256515.1. GTDB lineage: Archaea > Micrarchaeota > Micrarchaeia > Micrarchaeales > CABMGC01 > JAGDYD01. The sequence continues at coordinate 6,248 of JAGDYD010000048.1, read as the reverse complement.
CATTAAAAGCCTGCTTATTTCGCTCTTTTCAAGATCAAGCACTATCGCTTGAACGTCGCCAAGATATTGGCCTGCGTCGCTATATATATCCATATGGTATAGTTCGGATAGTTTCATTCTAACACCTGTCGCCTTGAAATTATAATGAAAGAGAATGCTTATAAATCTTTAACATAAGCCAATTTAGTGGAAGTCATGGCTGCATCCAGTCTATCTCATAATATTCATGCCCGCTTTTTGGCAGCATTATCTGCTTTACTTTGTAATAAGTTATTGCTGTTTCTCTATCAGCTATAGCTATTATTAGCTCAAGCTTCATCTCTTTTGCTTTGCTTATTGCCCCTGCGAGCTCTTTCCCCCCTATTTGCTCTTCTTCACCTAAAGAGAGCATGGCATATTTTGGGCTATCTTTTTCAGGGTTGTCTGCTTCTCCGCCATGCCTGTGGTAAAGTATGTAATCAATCTCCACCTCTTTCTCTTTAACCTCTCCAGGTATTGCCAATATGAATGTTTTTCTAACAGAATGAGCGACCCTTATTGCCCTCGCCCATTCCGATATAAGAAGCCTTGAATCTCTAGGGAATACATGAAGAACGTGCTTAGAATGCGCCCATTCCTCTTTTGAAGAATTTGAGCCAGGTTTTGCTCCAGGGAAATAAACCCTAAAATGAGTTCCAAATTTGAAGCCTGTTTTTACAATATAACCATTGTTGCGCCAATCCTTGTAGACTTGATAGAGCATAGGGAAATCCTTTCTCCTCTTTTTTGCTATGCTTATTATTTCTTTTGCATCCATGCCTTCTATGTTTATTTTTTTGTGCTCCATAAGGTAGAGTGTTTCGTATATATCAAGCTTGTTAAGCTTGCCTTTTTCTGGCGCTTTATATGAGCCATATTGGCCAAGCCAATATTTTTCATAAAGCTCCTTGCCTTTTTCTTGCTCCCTTACTATAGTAACTAAATCATCTTTAAAGAACACGCCACTAGCATTCCATTTTGGCAGCTCTATATTTGATGAAGGGTATTTCTTTATTGGATTAATATCAGGCTTCTTATAATATGTGTTTGAGGGCTTTATAACAAGGCCTCTTTCCCTCCAATCTTTGTATGCAAAGTAGCTTGCCATAAGCTTTTTCTTTTTTGAAAATATTTCAGCAACTTGATCGAAAGATAGAATCTTTCCATCTTTTTTGCATTCTGCATTCCTTATATCTACTAGATAAAGCACCTCTTCTGGCAAAAGATATAAGCTACCATCTTTTTCATAGCCAAAGAAGCCATTCTTGAGTATATCTTTTGTAGATTGGTCTGCAGCAATTACCTCTTTTTTACCTTTGAATTCAAGTGCAAGCATATAAATCAGTATAAAAAGCATTAGCACAAATAATAATATTTGTTTGTATTTATCTTTTAAAATCTATAAAACTAAGTTTTATGTGGTTTTTATGGAGAATAAGCCAAATATTCCAAAAGCTCTTGAAACTATGATGAAAAGGCAAGGATATCATTTTGTTGGCAGGCATTCTGCAGTAAAGCTGTGCAACTATACAACAAGTAGCTTGAAAGGAGGCCACACATGCTACAAGAACCAATTCTATGGCATAAGAAGCTGGAGATGCGTACAAAGTGCACCTACCCTTGGATGTGACCTTAGTTGCGTATTCTGTTGGAGAATAATACCAGAAGAAAAAGGAATAAAATGGAATGAGCTTAATTTTACAGGATGGGACGATCCAGAAGAAATAGCTGAAGGCTTGATAAATGAACAGAAAAAGATACTTACAGGATACAAAGGCAACGAAAAAGTAGACAAAAAGAGACTTGAAGAAGCAAACGATCCTGCACATGTGACATTTAGCCTTACAGGCGAACCTCTCTTTTACCCAAAGATGAATGAACTTATAGAGGCATTCAAAAAAAGGAAGATGAGTGTTTTTCTCGTTACAAATGGAACTTTGCCTGAAGCATTGAAAAAGCTAAAAGTGATGCCAACACAATTGTATGTTTCAGTGCAAGCACCAAATAAAGAGGTGTATGAGAAAGTTGCAAGGCCAAAGATAAAGAATGCTTGGGAAAACTTCCTTGAATTCCTCGATATATTCTCGACCCTTAATACAAGGAGGGTATTTAGATTAACACTGATAAGGGGCTTAAACATGGTAGATCCCAAAGGCTATGCTGAACTAATAAAGAGAGGAAAGCCAGACTATGTAGAGGTTAAGGGTTTTGTATATGTTGGAGGGGCAAGAGGAGAGCAAAGAGGCTTGAGCTATAGCTTAATGCCAAAGAAGGAGGAGATAATTGATTTTGCAAACCAAATGGCAAAAGAATCAGGCTACATGTTTACAGACTATCATGAGCATAGCAATGTTGCACTGCTTTCAAGGGATGAAGAGGTTGCATCTAAGAGGCTGATAGAATTTGAAAAGTAGAAGGGAGAATGCGCTGAATATAGCAAGCATAGAGAAGATTGAAGCGGAGGTAGACTACAAAAGGAGGATTAAAAAAATAGAGTATATACTTGCAAGCATACTTCTTGGCAGCCTTGTAGTTTTCGGATTCATAGCAATAAGCGCTGTGTTGAATGAAGGATTTGGCAATTTTGTGAAGGCGATAACTTCTATAAATTTTTTCTACTATGGCATTGCCCTTCTCATAATATTCTCTAGCTATTTGCTTAGGTTTCCAAAATGGGAATATTATCTTAAAAAGCTCAAAGTAAAGATACCGCGAAGGAGAAATTTCATAATATATTTGTCTATGTATTCTATGGACATAACTCCAGGAAGATGGGGCAGAGCTGTAGTTTCTTATACAATAAACAAGCTAACAAAAGTAAAATTCAGCAAGACTTTCCCCGCTGTTGTTGCAGATATTTTTACTGATTTTTTGGGCTTTGCAATAATATGCGTATTCTTTGCATTCTTTGTACACAAGTATATATTGGTGTCTCTTATAATAACTGCTATACTTCTGCTTCCTTTTGTCTTTCTTTACCATGAGAAGCCTTTCACATATTTAAAATCGAAGCTGAGCAGGTTCAGAAGCTTGGAAAGCTTCTTTGAAGTTGGAGAGCTTTATTTCAAAAACAACAAGCTGCTTGGAAAAGATGCTTATTGGTACTCTATGATTTATACAATACCCTCTATGTTCCTTAATGGCTTGAGCCTTTATTTTGTAATGCTTAGCTTTGGAATAAATGTTGGAATAAACAACATACCAACTATTGTATTCATATTCGCATCTTCTTTAATTTTTGGAATGATAACAGGCATACCTGCAAACCTAGGGGTTACTGACGGCGCAATGCTGAGTGCTTTGGTTGCATTCTTTGGAGGTATGGGAGTAAGCTTCGGACTTGCTTCTTTGATAACAATATTCTTTAGGATAGCCACTGTTTGGTTTGTTGAATTTTTTGGATTTTTGGCTTTGGTATATACCTTTAGATATTGGAAATAGAATATTTTGAGAGTGCCTCTTCCTCTGCAAAATTAGGATTTGATGGTATTATTATTGAGATTACTTTCCCTTTTAGGATTTCTTTCTTTGATAATATAGCTTCTATTGTACCAAAAAATATTTTCTGGTCCTCTTTACCCAAATCAGCAAGAACGAGTATCTTTTTGATTAGATTTATGCCTCTTTGCTCTTCTGCTTTCTGCAAAAGAGATATTGCCTCTTCTATAGGCATTGGCTTCTTTTCTTTATAATTATAATCAAGCAGGACCAAAGTGTGCTCGTTGTTGTCTATGTTTCTTTTTATAACATCTATGAAAGATACTGGCTTATACTTTTCACTCCAAAAAGGTATTGTGGTTGTAGGCCCAAATCTATATATATCTAAGCCGCTTTCTCCTATAGCTGCGCTGAATATGGATGATGAATGAATTACCTTTGCTTCAACATTTTTTGATTTGGCAAGGTCTAGTATAGTATGATGTGTTGTTGCTATCAAAGGGTCTCCAGAAACAAGAACTGCAACATCTTCATTTTTGGCAAGATCTACTATCTTTATTGCATTCTCTTCTAGGTCAGAACGAGAAAGTTTTTCTACCTTCTTGCCTGTCTTTTCTTCTAAGTATATTATGTAATCGTCGCTGACAAGATTGGTATAAGGATCTATGAATAGTTTGCTTGCCCTCTTTATAGTTTGTAGACCTTTCTCAGATATATCTCCCTTATCTAAGCCCAAGCCAATAAGGAAGAGCAATAAAAACACCTCAATCTCTTATGCCTTCAGGTGTTATTTTTATTACGCATTCACCTTCAGGCATATTAGGCGAGTCTACAAGCCTAACTATTCTTTTGTCTTCTTTTCCTTTCCTTATATAAAGCCTTGTTGTTGCAGCATGAGCTATTATGTTGCCTCCTACAGGCGTAGTAGGATCTCCGAAAAGTATTGCTGGATTGTCCATGACTTGGTTAGTTACATAAACAGCCAAATTATACTTGTCTGCCATGCTTTGCAGCTTGTGCAAATGCTGGTTTAGCTTTTGCTGCCTTTCTCCTAATGCCCCTCTTCCAACAAATTCAGATCTGAAAAGAGCCATTAGAGAGTCGACAACTATTAGCTTTATGTTCTTCTCCACTATTAGTTTGTCAGCTCTTTCTATTGTTAGTATTTGCTGCTCTGTTGTTGAAGCCCTTACAGCAAATATATTTTGAAGCACTTTGTTAGGATCCAAACCTACAGCCTTTGCCATGGCAGAGATTCTTTCTGGCCTAAAAGTACCTTCTGTGTCTATGAATAATACAGCTCCTTCTAAACCCCCTTTTTCTTGAGGCAATTGAACATTTACAGATAATTGAAAGCCTATTTGAGTCTTCCCTGAAGCAAACCTTCCATAAACCTCTGTTATCCCGTTAGTCTCTACGCCACCACCAAGAAGCTCATCGAAACCTTTTGAGCCTGTTGTTATCCTACCAAGGCTTTTTCTCTTTTCATAGGCTTCTTCGCCCGTTTCGTATTCTATAGTTGTTGCCTGCTTAGCTGCATCGACAGCCTTTTTTGCCGCTTCAACACTTATGCCAGTTAGATCAGAGATATCATGAGGAGAAGAGGTTGCAACCTTCTCTACAGTATCTATGCCAGCTTCTCTAAGCTTTTCTGCCGTAGCAGAACCTATGCCGGGAAGGTCTTCTATATCTTTTATGCTTTTGTCTTTATCCTTAGCCATGCCCCCAACTCAATTAGATTATGAAAAACAACAAATATAACTCTTTTTATTTTTTAAGATTAAAAAGTTCTGAAGCCAGCTTTATGACAAATTTAGAAGGAAACTTTCCATTTTTCTCTAAAGAATGATTTGCCCCATTCAATATTACCACTTTTCTTGTATGCTTGTTTTCTTTAAGTCTTTCAGCTGCTTTATGTATGTTTTTTTCATTTATCATGAATTTATCTTCAGAGCCAAAAACAGCTATTATAGGTATTTCTATTGACTTAAATTCTTTAAGGTCTCTTGCATAATCTAACAATTTGCCTTCTACTCTTTTTTCTTCTGCAACGCTTAGAAACCTAGAAGCAGATATTGGCCATTGATCTTCTGGCAAAAGCTCTTTTGGCATTATGGCGTTTTTATCATTCTTCTCTAGCTTTTTTGCCAATACAATATTAGAATAGAAATCTTTGCCGTTTCTTTTATGGTTTTCTATATCATAATTTCTATCATCAACAGGGCTCAAGAGAAGGAGCCCTTTTATCTTTGCGATCTTTTTTCCTTTGTTTTTGTATAGAAAATATATTGCCTTTTGGCAACCTGTGCTTTTAGATACAATGACAATCTCTGAAAAGCCTTTCTTTTTGAGGAAGGAAAGAGAGCCATAAATATCATATTCAGACTCTTCAAAGTTCTCAAATGCGCTACCAGCAAGAAGAGAGCCACCGTTTGCATATTCAAGCTCATCCGCAATATGGCTGCCCCTTTGCTGTATTGCTAGAAAGGCAATATTCTTTGAGCATGCCTCCTTAGCCATTTGCTCTATGGAGCTAGAGTAGAAATTGCCGCCAAGACCATGAAGGTAAAGTATGGCTCTTTTTGTTTTTGCTTTTGGCAAAAAGAGCAAGCCGCGAAGGTTAAGCCCGTCTTTTGCTTCAAAAGAGGCAAGTTCTAGTCTCATTATCAAGCCCTTTTATGCTAAAAAGCTTATATAATTGGTTTTATATTTCTTTTTATATCTAATTAGCTAATTAGATCATAAAGTTATAAAAGGAAGAGGCCAGCACATTCGCATGCGCTGGCAAGGCG
>JAGDYD010000002.1 GCA_023256515.1 Microcaldota archaeon | reverse complement strand
AGAGGCAACTGCCTCGAAAGGAGACGGAATAGCAAAGAAGGACGGCTTTGTAATCTTCATAAAAGATGCAAAGCAGGGACAGACAGTAAATGCAAAGATAACAGATGTGAGGGCTAGGTTTGCACTAGGCGAGATAACGAGCGAAAGCCCTAATGTAGCGAGTGCAAGCTCAAGCGAACAAGCATCTGATTCTGAAAGCGAAAACGAAGAAAACGAAGAAGCATAAACTTTATTTTTATTTTTTATTTTCTCTATTTATTCTTGCCAATGTAAGTATTCTTTTATATGTTGGCGGGTGTGTCATAAACAAGCCCATAATGTTCTTGTCTTCTTTTGCTGCTAGGCTTTTGAATCTACGCAATTCAATTTCTGGCAGTAGTTTTTTTAATTCATCAGCATGCTTTTCTATCTCTTCTATATCTTTTTTAGCATTGAAGGCATCTGCTATATAGAAAGAGCGCATTGCTCCTGAAGCGTTTTGGCTTGGATTCTGAGCAATATTGTATGTTATCTTTGCTAAAGCTCTTGCTAAGTGCTCTGGCTTTTTTGTCAAATTTGCTGAGTGTATATCTGCAAAGTACTCCCTAGACCTTGACAAGCCCATTATAAGCAATTCTGATAAGAAATAAACAGCAAAACCAGCAAAGCCTATAAAAATAGCATAATCGTTGTTTCTAGATCTATTTCCAGAAAAAATCATATTCTGAGCTAGGATATAAGCTAGCATGGGTATAAATGAAACAATAGTCATTACCAAGAAATCATTGTGCTTTATGTGGCCAAGCTCATGGCCTATGACACTCTCAAGCTCATCCTTATTGAGTATATCCAATATGCCCTGGTTAAGCACAAGCGTTGCACTCTTTTTTGTCCTTCCAAATACAAACGCATTTGGCTCTTTAGAAGGGCTTATAGCTATTCTAGGCATAGGCACTCCTGCCCTATTGGAAAGCTCTTTAACCATATCTTGTATCTCTTTGTGCTCACCTTCTTTCAAATACCTAAGCCTTGCACTTATTGCTATTATTGAAGGGCTTATATACCACTGCGCAACAAAGAATATCAATACAAAGGCAAGTATGCCTATTAGAGATACCCCAATAAGGTAAAGAACAGCATAAATTATTCCAAAACCTATTCCAAAAATCAATGCGAGGGTAATATACATTCTAAGCTTAAGATTAGCTATACTAGGCATACTAAAAGATTAGAAAAAGAGAAATAAATAGCTTATGCTGCTTATCTCCTTTTTAGCCTTTCTAAATAAAGCCCATCTTATGGCGTTAATGCTTATCTTTGTATTTTGAGATTTAATGGAGTGCAGTCTTTTATAAAAAGTGTTGCTTCCACTTCTTTTTTTAATGCGCCATAAGGGTCTATATCCTCTTTTTCAAAATCTATCTTTACAGCGTATTTTTCAGGGTATTTATCTGCAAAATCCATTACATTATCATATTCGCCGCGTATTTTCAAAGACCTTTTCCCTACGTACCTTTCTAATATTTCTAGACCGTATTCCTTCAGGTCTTTTTTTATTTCGCTTACAACACCTTGGTTCAGACTTGGAGAGAAATTTTTTTCCTCCATTTATACACCCTAACCTTAAAAGAAAATTTTTTGTATATAAATCTTTCTTTAGTTTTGTTTTTGATTTTTTTGTGCAAAAACAATTAGCATTTTTTAAGCTTAATATTTAGCAGTTTCTTTTTGAAAGGCGGCTTGCGCCGCCCTCTAGGCTGGTGCACAGAGGCGATTAGCTTGCGCCAGCAATAAATAAAATGCAATAAAGATATATAAATTTTGCTACTTTTATAAAAGAAAGTATAGTAAAGTATAAATATGTTCTCTAAGATATACAATACAGGGGAAAGCGTGCCGACGCTATAGAAACCGGTAGGATGGCTGTGCTGCTCTCTAGTTTTTGAGGCGATACGATGGAGGAAAAAGAGGGCGTCGGGGCATGGAATATAAAGAATGCCAAAAAAGCAATAATGAAAGCACTAGAAGAGGCCTGGGACAGCGAGACAATGGAAAAACCATACAGCGAGCTCTCGAATTTTGCAGAATGCATAGTGTATGCGCTCGAAGGGATATGGCTGAGCAAGAAGCTAAAGAAAACTGGAATAAAGAGAAGATATCTAGTAAGCATGGATATAGAGAATGGCAAGCTACAATGGCAACTAATAGGCAATGAGGCGCAAGCCGATGAATTGCCGGGCCCCGAGCCCAACCTCCATCTGCTATTTAAATTTTCAAGCAAATTCTTTATCATGCTTCATATAGGCTACCATGTATCAATAGCAGGCAGTATAGACTTATCTTTTGACAGGGCTAAAGAGCTTGGCTGCACAGCTATGCAGATATTTGTAACAAATCCAAGGGGATGGAGCATGAAAGAGCTTAGCAAAGAAGAGGTTGAAAAGTTTGTAGAGAAAAAGGCATATGGTATTGAACCAGTTGCCCACATGCCTTATCTGCCAAATCTAGCCTCTCCAAAAAAGAGCGTTTATGACAAAAGCATCAAAGCATTGGAAGAGAATATAGAAAGATGCAATATGCTTGAAATATCTTATCTTGTTGTTCATCTAGGAAGCACTCTTGGGGTTGAAGAAAAAGCCCTAGACAGGGTTTCAAATGCGATATCAAAATGCATAGACAAATACGACGGCATGCTTCTCCTTGAAAATGAAGCTGGCCAAAGGAACAGCGTTGGCTCAAAATTAGAGGAGCTAAAAGAGATATATGAAAGAATTTCAAGCAGAAAGCTTGGATTTTGCTTAGATACTTGCCATGCTTTTGAAAGCGGCTATGATATAAGGGACCAAAAGGTTGTATCAAACATAGAAAAAACGCTAGGCAGATCTAATATAAAAGCAATACACCTAAACGATGCAAAATACCCTTTGGGTTCTGGAAAAGATAGGCACCAAAACATAGGCTTAGGCTATATAGGCGAGGATGGCTTTTCTAGCTTTTTCAAAAACAGATGGGTTGTAGAAAAAGAAATAATACTTGAAACACCGTATAGCAAAGAGATAAGCCCTAAAGAGGAGCTCTCATTGGCTATAAAATTGGCCGGCTTCTAATTTTTGGTGTTTTTTATGGAAAATTTTGCAAAGGTTGAGAGGAAGCTATGCTTAAAAAGATATTTTGGAAAGACAAAGTGGGCTTGGAAGCGAGTATGGTTTAGAAATTTTAAAATACCCAATTCAATAAACAGACATATGCTAATAGTTGGTGAATCAGGAAGCGGCAAGTCAAATGCTGCAAAATGCATAATAAAGCATCTTAGCGATAAAGGTGCAAACTTTGTTTTGTTTGATCCGCATGATGAATATGTTTCATTAGCTGGCGCTACAAATGCAAGCCTATATGATGCAAGCTATGTGGGTTCAAATATATTTGAGCTCGGAAGTATGAGCTTAAAAGAAAAAAGCAGCGAGCTTACTGAGCTTTTTAGAAGGATCTTCAAGCTAGGAGAGGTGCAAAGCAATGTACTATATAAGCTGATTAGCTATACATACAGCCTTTATGCAGAGAAAGGCAAAATACCAAATATTTCGAGCATAATATACTCTGCAAAGGTCTTCAAGAAGCATGCAAGCAAGGCTGAGCTTAGGGCATTGAATACTATAGAAAGCAGGTTTTCACTTGCAAATGAAGTTCCCACAAGAAGCATTGATTCCAATAAGCTCATGCACTCTAAAAGCATATTTGCTCTTTCATCGCTTCATACAAGCGAAGCCCAGTCTATTTATATAGAAGGCTTTTTGAGGAAAATATATACGAGCATGCTGGAAAGCGAAAAGAAAAGCTACAACTTCTACATAGTAATAGATGAAATAGAAAAGCTTGGCCAAAGCAGCATATTGGCTAAGATTGCAAATGAAGGAAGGAAGTATGGCATTGGAATAATAGCAATAGCCCAGCATGCAAAAAGCGTAGAAAAGAGCGTAAGAGGAAATGCCTCTCTTGTGCTTGCATTTTATCAGAGAGAACCTGAGGAGCTCAACTATATTGCAAATATGATCTCTGGAGGCAATGAGCTAGAAAGATTCAGCGAGATAAAAAAGGCGATAAGGAACTTGAAAAAGGGGGAAGCAATATCTCTTAGCATAGGCGAGCCGCAAATAATCAAATTTAAGCTTTTTTCTGGAAGGGAGGAGCCTTCATATTACATATACCAGCTTGCAAGGAATGCAATAAAGGAAGAGTCCCTTTTTGAAAAGTTGCGTGAAAAAGGCTTTTCAAATGATGAAATATATTACAGCATACAGAATCTAAAAAATGAATCATTGATAAGCGATTATTTGCTAGAAAGTACTCTTTACAAAGGCAGATATTATATGAAAAGCTCAAAGAATGGAGCTGAGCATGAGATAATGGTGAATATAATAAGCAACCATTTGAGCAGAAATAAGGTGGGAAATAAGATATACAATACTTCATATGCGCCAGACATAATTGCAAGGATAAAAGGCCAAAGGATAGCAATAGAGTATGAAACTGGCAAAAAGACAATTCAGGAGAGCAAGGAGATGCTAGAAAAGAGAAGCGCTCGCTTTAATAAGGTAATTGTAATTGTGAATGATCTTGCTTCAAGCAGGTATGAAAATATCGGCATAGAAAATGTGAAAGTAGTAAAGGCAAGCACATTCCTTGAATCTAACCCATTATCATTCGCAAGCTAAGTCGCTTCTTTTATATACATGCTTTTGTTGTGGTGCATATATAATTTGTATAACTCGCTCTTTTCAGCTTTTATTTGCTCCATCTTTTGTAGAAGATCTGCCTTAAGCACATTTTCTATCTTCGCATTTGCAACCTTGCCTTCTTCAAGCAAAAGTTCTGAATAAGTATAGCCTGTAAATAAATCACTTTCTGATACAGCGGTTCTTGTCCTCTTTAAGAATGGATTGTCAGAGCTTTTCTGCATGCTAGCCCCATAAATTACAATCCTTCCATTAAGCACAACCACCTCTGGCTTATGATAGTGGCCGCAGAAGAACACCTTGCCATTTGACCTTTCTCTTATCAGCGAACTAGAAAGCCTATTGCCTATGGGCATTGCATGCGTTATGTCAACTTCATACTCCTTTCCTTTGTAGTTTATGAAGAAGCTCTCAGCCCCATATTCGCTTCCTGGAGCCACCTTTATGTGCTCTTCCCAATCTTCTGGAAGATCATTTTTGACTACAGAAAGGGCGCTTTTTATATAGTCTTTTATTCTTGAAGCCTCATCAAACTGCCAATTCTTTTCGGATTTATTGTAATGATTTCCGGAAGCAATAACTACGTAGCCATTTCTTTTTATAATCTCTATTATTATCGGGAGCATCGGAGTTACCAATATGCCAGCCTGTTCATCTATATTGTATATGTTGCTCTTTTCCTTTTCTTCATAGTATTCTATTAGAAGATCCTTAGCTTTTTCTTTTCCAACTTTTCTTTCTACAAATCCTTTAAACATGCTAGCATCTTCCACTCTGTTTGACTGCCTAGGCACATTCTTATAGTTATTGAGGTTACCTTCAAGCATATCCCCTAGTAGAAGCAATATATCTGGCTTTTTCTCAGCTATGTCTTTCAACGCTGCTTCAAACACAGGCATCTCTGCGTGATTTCCTATATGTATATCTTGCAGGCTTGCAACCTTTATCACTCTTGGCTTTTCTTCTTTAGTATATGCCTTCTCTTTGGCATCTACTCTCAAGAGAGAAAGTAGAAGCTCTTTATCTGCATAATTAAGCTCTCTTTCCTTTATCTCACTGGGCCTTTTATTTGAGAGTATAGCCCTCTCAAGCTCTGGCTTGAAAGCCTCGCTCCCATTCTTTGGGAAGTTCTTTGCTTCAAGTATATTTAGCAATTCTTCCAATCTTGCTTTCTCTTCAATATCACTCTTAAGCCTTTCCTTCTTTAACATTTCAGCATCAATATACTCAAATTTTGGCGTTTTGTTCGAAATAGTTACTATGCTTGCTCCAGAGCTTAAAAGCGCCTTGTCTATCGCCTTTGTTTCGCTTGTATTTATATTTAGATTATAAACTATAGCCCTTTTTTCAAGGTCTGAGAATGGGCCCTGATTTAATATGGCCAGCATTGTATCTGTATTATTGAAAAGAGGCATAAGCTTGAATTCTGTGTATAGGCTCCTGCCCCTTATATATAATACCTTGTCCCCCAAATCATTTAGCATTCCATTCTCTATGCCCTTATAAAGCATGCTTGCATAGTCATTTGTGCCCTTTTGTGTATATGCTCCCTTAGGGCTTTCTATTATAACATCGTAGCTACCTACCTTATATACACCTAATCTGCTTATCTGTATTTCAACATTTTTCTTCCTTCCGAGAGCATCTTTTATTACAGACTTGTACTGCTCTATAGAAATCTCGTGTATACGCTCTGCTGCAGATTTTGATATGGGTATCTGCTTTGTAAATATAAGTGCTTGCGCCTCTTTCTTTGAAAAGTCTTCTTTGCTTTCATTTTCTGCAGATTCATTTAACCTGTGGTTCAACGCCCTTATCTTGTCGCTTATCCATTTGGCCTCTCTTTTGAGCTTATTGTATTCCTCTACTGAGGCCTTTTCCTCTTTTAACTTTTTCATCTCTTTCTTGACCTCTTTAAGCCTCTCTTTTGTTTCTTTCAGAGCTTTTTCTACAATATTTTGGTCTGTCTTCATTATAGAAGCAGTGTATAAATTGCTAAGAAGACCCATTATTCTCTTGAACTCCTCCTTCTCCTCATTGTTTATCTTGAGCTTTATCTCTATATTTGCCAATTCTTTCAGAAGGTTAAGCTTCTCTTCTTCTGTTGCGTTTTTAAGTTGCGCTTTAAGCGTTTTCCTTGATTCTATGGTTGATTTTATTATCTCTTCCCTTGAGCTTATCCCTTCATTAAATACCTTTATTCTCTTTGCTATCCCTTCTGGATTGTAGTTATAATCATATATAAGGGATTCTTCTATATTCCTTATATTTTCAAAATCCTCCTCACCAAAGACATATACAATTCTTGAAGAAGCAGGAAGCTCTTTTAAGATTCTCTCCATATGCGGCTTTATAACAGCTGCTGCATCATATATATTTGCAACCCCATTCTCTATTGCAAGCATCTTGTTGAAGTTGCCTTTTGAGCCTTTTCTAGGTATTTCTGGTATCAATCCACCTATAAATATGCTGAAATCTGGCTTTGAATCTTCTGAAAGGCTATTAAGATAATGGGCAAGCCCTATAAGGTTGTCTTCGCTTTTGTATTTCGTAGCGCCTCCAATCTGAGACAAAACGAGTATCTTGAAAGAAGTTTTTTCTTCCCCTCCTTCCATATACCCAACATAAGGTTTGATCTAATTTATTTAAATATTCCACTATTCCACTATTATATTTGTAAATACTTTTTTACATTTCTCGATTTTTGTATATTTTTAGTTAAGTATTTTTTTCGTCAGATAGCAAAGATAAACATGCTATAATTTAAACGCTGAGCCAAAGATAAAATTATGCATAAATACTATGCGCCTGGAGTAATAAAGCTCCTTGGAGAGCATGCTGTTGTTTATGGCAAGCTTTCTCTTGCATCTGCAATAAGCCTTTATGCAAGCGCTTCTTTTGAAAAATTAAGAAATGGGTATTTTGAGCTTTATTTAAAAGATTTCGGCAAATCTATTAAAGTTGATCCAAGCTATTTTGAAGCCCTTGCTAAAGAGTACAAAGGCAAGCATAGCTTCGATGAATATTATATTGGCAAGAACGCTAAAGCTTTGCCATATCTTACAATAGCCTCATTATTGGCACAGAAAAATAGCCTAGCTGGTATAAAATTAAGCATAAGCTCAGAGATACCGGTACAAAAAGGCTATGCAAGCAGTGCTGCATGCTCCACAGTATTTGCATTAGCAATCTGCGAAGCCCTAGGCGTTCAAATGAATGAACATGAGCTTGTTGAGCTTGCAAGGGAGGGAGATAAAGTAATACACAAGAATGAAGGAGCTGGAAAAATAGATGTAAATACCTCTTTTTATGGGGGTATAGTAAGCTACAGCTCAGAGATGGGAGCAAAAAAAGAAGATGTAGATGTTGAGCTTAAGCTTTATGTCATTGATACAGGCCCAAAGAAAAGTACAGCAGAGACAGTGGCACATGTAAGGCAGCTTTACGAAAAAGAAAGAGAAAGAGTAGAGAAGATATTTGATGAAATAGATAAACTTTCGAGATTTGGGGTAGAATTGCTAAAGAAAGGCGACAAGAGAGGCTTTGGCGAGCTGATGTATAGAAATCATAAGCTCCTTAAGGCGCTTGGAGTCTCTAGCGAAAAGCTAGACTTGGCTGTAGAGGCTGCAAAGAAAAACAATCTGTTTGGCGCAAAGCTAAGCGGAGGAGGAGGTGGAGGCATAGCAATTGCTTTGGCAGACAATATTGATAAGAAACTTTTTGAAGAGCTAGGCTTTGATGTTAGGGAAGTAAGTATAGATTATAGTGGAGCAAGAAGCAAAAAGGCTTTACAGTGAGATACAAGCAATATAAAGAAGCTATTGGGAAGGCTTTTTATATAGTCTCATAAATGCTTATTAGTACTCTTAACCACTTGTCAAACTTGCACAATCGCTTTTGGGTTAAGCCAAGACCATAAAAAGAAGAGGAGAGAGCATTTGGAGTGGGGAAGAATGCTTCTCTACCTCTTTGTTCC
>JAGDYD010000045.1:8886-9188 GCA_023256515.1 Microcaldota archaeon | reverse complement strand
CTAATGAGGCAAAATGTATATCTACTACAACTACTACAACCTCAACAACTACTTCAACTACATCAACAACAACTAAGCCAGCTTGTAGCTGCAATGTATGTATGACTAGCAGCCAATACACTAGCTGTGCGTGTCCTTCTTCATGTCCTGACCTAGTAACTTCTGGTTGCTCTACAGGATATGCAAAATGTGCTTCTACTACAACTACAATAACAACAACTTCATCATCTTCGACAACAACTTCAACAACTATCCAATATTGCACCTCTGGGACTTATTTCCAAGCAGAAACTGCATGCGAT
>JAGDYD010000045.1:0-8876 GCA_023256515.1 Microcaldota archaeon | reverse complement strand
GGCTCTAGCTCATGTTCAAGCCCATGCGTGCAATCAAAAGCAAATTCATGCTCTCCTTCAGGATGCACAATACCTTGATTGGTGTAAGTATGAGAAAAAGCAGTATTTTAATATTGTTTTTTACTATCATTTTAGTAGTCTCAGCCATATTCTATTATATAGATAATAATAAAGCAAGGCAGATTACAACTACTAGCACAACAATAAATATTACAACAACGGCCCAGAGATTTATATTTCCTCCTCTTATAAATGGTTTCACGATATCTGTAGAATCTACTTTCCCTAGCCAATTTGCTTCCCCAATACTGTCAAACAATCTTTCAGGAAGCTATATGGCCACCTATATAAATATTAGCAACGAGAACAATTCCGTCTTGCTTAGGCTACTTAAGTATTCAAATCCTTCCAGTGCATATAATGCTTATGAATATATAATAAACATTACAGGCGCTCCGAATACTTCCTATGTTCAGTGCAACAATCCATATTTCTCTAGTGGGGTAAAATGCATATACGTAAACCAATACCCTCAAATATATTCAGTTTCATATATTAATGGTAGCGAAGTGTTTACAGCATCTTTTTCGCCCCAAGGCAATATTACAAACCAAACGCAGATATTCAACCTTTTAATAAATATGATACACAAAGCGTATATATCGTATATTTCGAGCAGCTAATGCTTGCCGCCTTGGCCCCATAAGTACCGAAAGATTTAAATATCTTATTGTATACTTATTCTATTACTTCTTTTGCGAAGATTTAAAAAATTTTCTTTAATTTTGTGCTTAATTTTAGGTGATATAATGGCTAAAAAATTGGAAAAGAGTAAGAAAGAAGATAAAAAAGAAAATAAGGTTAAAAAAGAAGAATCACAGAGCAAAGTTGAAGAGGCATTTGGCGAAGAGAATACAGAGGAATCTAATAATGCTTATCAGCATTCACATGCTGGGAGCGCAGGAAAAGAGCCACTTAGATGCCCTAGCTGCGGAAGCACAGACATAATATATGATGCTGAGAAAGGAGAGCTAGTATGCAACAACTGCGGTCTTGTAATAGAAGAGAATGTTACGGACACAGGCCCGGAGTGGCGTGCATTCGATGCAGACCAAAGGAATTCGAGAGCAAGAACTGGAGCACCTATAAAATACATGAAGCCTAACAAGGGTCTTGTTACAGAAATAGACATGTATAATAGAGACATACGTGGCGCAAGATTGCCTTCAAAAAGGCAGGCTCAGCTATATAGAATGAGAAAATGGCACAAGCGTGCAAGCATAGCAAGCTCAAGCGAAAGGAACTACTTGATAGCACTTCCTGAGCTTAACAGAGTTGCAAGCTACCTTGGTCTTCCTGAAAACATAAGGGAGAGTGCAGCATTGCTTTACAGGCAGTGCGTAAAGAACAATTTGATAAGGGGGAGGCCTATAGAAACAGTGGTCAATGCAGCACTATATGCAACGTGCAGGAGCGCAGGAATGCCTAGAACATTAGATGAGATAGCACAGATATCTGGAGTGCCTAAGAAAGAGATAGGCAGAGCATATAGGGTAATATCACATGAACTAAACCTAAAGATACCTCTTACAGACCCTATAAGCTATGTTCCAAGGTATGTTGCCGCATTGAAGCTAAGCGGTGAGGCACAGGAAAAGGCTATAGCATTGCTAAAGCAAGCGATGAAGAAAGGCCTAGTTAGTGGGAGGAGCCCTACTGGCGTATCAGCAGCTGCAGTATACATAGCAGGTGCTTTGATAGGCGAAAGAAGGACTCAGAAAGAAGTGGCTGATGTTGCCGGAGTCACGGAGGTCACAATAAGGAATAGATACAGAGAGCTCAAGAAAGAGCTAAACATAGATGTAAACCTCTGATTTTTTATTTTTTCTTTTCTTAATCTTTTTATGCAATCTAAATATTTTATAGTATCTATTTTAATTGCTTTTATAGCTCTTCAATCTCTTGGCTTGCAGAATTATACACCTGAACAAGCTAGAGCAATAATAAACGAAACTACTAGTTTTGTAAATACAATTAACGAAAGTGGCTACATAATATTTTACCCTAGGCTGTCAGGTGCATATTCATATCTAGCAAATGCAACTAAAATCTATAATACCTCTCCAGACCTGGCTGTAGCATTTTCAATAAAGGCTAGGGAGATTGCAATAGAAGAAGAGAATAGGATAGAGTCCTATGCATATATTGCTTTTATAGCAATGCTAATATTTACTTTATCTATGCTTTCTTTACTATATATCTATATGAAGCCTGTTAAAAAAGCAAGAAAAGGTGTTATACACTAAATTTATAAAGAATATTGATGGATATTTTAAGAGAGTGGAAGCATGAGAATACTCCAGCTTGATGTAAACAATATAAAATACAAGTTAATAGAGCCTGAATCAAAAGTATATGAAAAAAGCGATGAAAAGGAAAAGAGCGTAGATGATGCAATTGTGCTTCTTGTTTCTATAGAAAGTGGCGATACAGCCGAGGATGCTCATGAGGCAATAAATGAAGCTGTTAAATTTATGAAGCAGATAAAGAGGAAGAGGCTTGTAATATATCCTTTTGCCCACCTTAGCAACAATCTGGAGAAGCCAGAGAAGGCTTTAGAAATACTCAATGAAATGAGGAAAAGCGTGCCAAAGGAAATAGAGCTTATATCAGCCCCATTTGGCTGGAACAAAAGCTTGTCTTTGGATATTAAAGGCCACCCTCTTGCTGAACAGTCAAAAAGTTTCGGAATAAACGCAAAAAGAAACGCTAAGCCAAGCGAAGAGAAAAGTGCAGAGAAAGAGGCAAAAGGAAGCGAAAAAGAAGAGGTTTCTGAAGCCTTGAAGCAGGAAGAAAAAGTAAAGTCTACTTGGTATATATTGGATGTTGATGGCAATCTAATACCAGTTGAAAAGTTTGATTTCAAAGGGCATGAAAACATTAAGAAGTTTGCAAATTATGAGATGAGCAAAGTGAGGGCTTATCAGCAGCTGCCTGCACATGTAAAGCTTATGCGCAGGCTAGAGCTTGTTGATTATGAGCCTGGGTCTGATGCGGGCAATATGAGGTATTATCCTAATGGTAGGCTGATCAAATCACTTCTTGAACAGTATGTGACAAAGAAGGTAATAGAATATGGTGCCATAGAGCTCGAAACGCCTATAATGTATGACTATGGACATCCTGCCCTTAAAGAATACTTGAATAGGTTCCCTGCAAGGCATTATATTGTAAGATCTGACGACAAGGACTTTTTCTTGCGCTTTTCTGCTGATTTTGGCCAATTCCTGCTAATGAGGGACGCAACAATATCATATAAGCAACTTCCATTCAGATTCTATGAGCTTACAAGATACAGCTTTAGGCGCGAAAAAAGCGGCGAAGTCGTTGGCTTAAAAAGGCTTAGGGCCTTCACAATGCCTGATATGCACACTCTTTGCCAGGACCTTGAACAAGCAAAAGAAGAGTTCAAGAAGCAGTTTAGGTTTAGCCAAGAAATACTTGATGGCATAGGTATTAAAAAAGAGCAGTATGAGGCTGCAATAAGGTTTACAGTTGATTTCTGGAATGAAAATAGCGACTTCATAAAATCAATAGTAAAAGACGAGCTTAAGAAGCCTGCGCTTATAGAGATGTGGAATTTCAGGTATGCTTATTTTGATCCTAAGTTCGAGTTCAATGTAATAGATACAATGGACAAGGCAACAGCGTTGTCTACTGTGCAAGTAGACCATGAAAATGGAAAGAGGTATGAAATAAAGTATATAGACAAAGAAGGTAAGAAAAGATATCCTATATTGCTCCATTGCTCACCAAGTGGCGCAATAGAAAGAGTTATATATGCGCTACTTGAGTTTGCAGCTATGGACGAGAAAAAAGGAAAAGTCCCTTCTCTTCCTCTTTGGCTTTCACCAATACAAGTTAGGCTTCTTCCTATATCTGACAAGCATGTTGAAAAGTGCGTAGAAATAGCAAATACTATGAAGGCAAACGGAGTAAGGGCAGATGTTGACGATACCTCTAGCACTTTGGATAAAAAAGTACTTAATGCAGAACAGAGCTGGGTTCCATACATATGTGTTGTTGGGGATAAAGAGCTCAAATCTGGTAAGCTTTCAGTAAGGCTTAGGCTAGAGAAGGAGAAGAAAGAAATGAGTGTAGATGAGATAATAAAAGAAATAAATGAAAAATGCAATGGAATGCCAAAAGCAGATAACTCTTTGCCAGTACTTTTGTCTAAGAGGCCTATCTTTGTTGGCTGAAAAAGCAAAAGTATTAAAAAATCAAAAGATGAAAGTATACTTGTGATCTTATGGCAACTCTAGGAACGCCTCAAACACAGGCAGGTATATTAAGCTTTTATGATGCCCCTGAAAAAGGGCCCAAGCTGAGCGCTAAGCTTGTTCTAATAATAGTTGCTCTTTTTGCAATAATAGTACTAATTTTTGACCACTTCTTAATGGTACACTAATTATGTCAATACAAATAGGTCTTTCTTTTTCTCGCTAACATCCCCACTTTCAGCAAGCAAATACAATATGCCCCTTGCAGCTTCTTCTTCTATCCCTAGCATTCTTGCAATATCCTCTACTTTTGCCTCTCCACCTCCAAGTATTTTTATTATTTGGGGCGCATACTTGTCAAAAAAAGACCTTAGCATTATATAGAACTTTTTGTTGAAAGACCTTATGCCTATAACAAACCCTTGCTTTATGCTCTCTTCCAATGCTATTGATATGCTTGCCGCCTCTGCCTCTGTTTGTAGCACAACATAGCCTTTCTCTTCTAGCTTTTTGACATCTTCATGCTCTATTCCATATTTTTCTTCAATCTCTCGGCTTGCGTTTATTTCCTTTTTTGGCCCTTCAGCAATCTTTTCTCCTTCTTTCTTCCTCATCAAAAACTTGTCATAAACATCTTTTGATATGCTATATAGCTCTTGCTTGCCTTCATTTGTAAATACTTTTACAATATTCTTCTTCATTAATTCATATAGTATCTTCCTTTCATCATTGTTAAGTATTTTTTCAACATTCTGCTTGCTTCTCATATTGTATCTAAGTGTATCTAACTTCTTCAAGACTGCTATTTCTTCATTGCTTAATTTATTCTTGTCCTCATTTTTAGGTGCGTTTTTGCTTAAGAGTGCAGCAATATCTTCTTTTTTAGCTACTAGAAATGCGTTCTCGCCAAATTTAAAGAAGTCTAGTTCATCATCTTCTTTCAATTTCAATGCATTGACAACTTCATAAGGCAGGTAAACTACATATTTGCCATTTTTCTGCTTGTAAACTTTTGGTATTTAATCACCAAGACAAAAGATTTTATTGGTTTACATAGAATATTAATTATGCAAAATCTAAAAGAGTTTGCAAGCAAAGAAAAAACAGTATCACAAGAGGAAATGCATGCAATAGAGCTCAATTCTTATTCTATTGGAATAAGCCCTATTCAGCTCATGGAAAATGCCGGAAATGCTGTTGCTTCTTTTATAATGGAAAATTTTAGGCCAAAAAATGTATTAGTTTTTTGCGGCACTGGAAGCAATGGTGGCGATGGCCTAGTTGCTGCGAGATTGCTTAGCAAGTACTGCAATGTTTCTATAATATTGATGGGTAAGCAGATAAAAGGGGATGCAGCGCTCTCAAATTTTTATGCAGTATCATCGTTGAGATCAGTAAAGCTGCAGTACTATGAAGATCTAGATAAAGAAAAGATAATGGAAGAGATAAAAAAGAGCGACATAGTCGTAGATGCAATATTTGGCACAGGCTTCAAAGGAGAACTTTCAGGAATTTTCAAAGAAGCTGTAAATTTGATCAATTCATATGCTAACAGGGTTATAGCCGTAGATATGCCAAGCGGTTTTTCTAAAGAATCAAAATTATACGTAAATGCTAGCTATACAATAACATTCCATAAACTCAAAGAAGGAATGGAGAAGCTAGATAATGTAATAGTAAAGGATATTGGAATACCAATTGAGGCAGAGCTCATTGCAGGGCCAGGAGATGTATACAAGGCATTGAAGCCAATAAGCGAATTTGTATCTAAAAGGGAAAGAGGCACGCTGATTATAATTGGAGGAAGCAAGGTATATCATAGCGGCCCAACTCACTCTTTGCTATCTGCAAGTGCTTTGGGCTCTCTGCGTGTCGGCGCTGGATATGTCTATCTTTACGTGCCTCACTCCATATTAAATCCTGTGAGGTCAATATCAAGCAACCAAATAGTAAAACCACTTGGCAGTAATTATATCTCATTTTCAGAAGAGCTCAAAAAAGAAATTGAAAGAGCCCAAGCTGTTGCAATAGGCATGGGAATAACAAAAGAAAAGCCTGCACAGCAGGCATGCCTTAAAATTGTAAAATATGCGCTTTCAAAAGGCAAAAAGATAATAGTAGATGCAGATGGGATAAGTGCAATATCAAACATAAAAGGCAACAAGAATATTCTAGTAACTCCTCACGATAAAGAATTTTATAGGTTCTCTGGAACAAAGCTTGAACATGAAAGCGAAGGAAATATTTATGAAAGAATAAAAGTTGCAATGAAGGTAGCAAGAGAAAAAGAAGTAATAGTGCTTCTAAAAGGCCACAATACAATAATAACAGATGGAAAAAATGTTAAGATAAACATGGCTAAAGCATCTAATTTGTCAACTATGGGTAGTGGCGACGTACTTTCTGGAATAATAGGCGGCTTTGCAGCCATGGGCTCTAGCCTGTTCGATGCAGCAGTTGCTGGTGCTTATCTGCATTCAAAAGCTGGAGAGGTGCTAAAAATAGAAAAAGGAAATCACATAATAGCATCTGATATTATAGATGTTTTGCCTAAATTATTGGTTGAATTTGACAAGGTGTAATAAGTGAAAGCCCCTTCTAAAGAGCTTAAAGAGGAATTCATAAACATTCTAAAAAATGCAGCTTCTGAAATAGGAATAAAGATGGAAAAAGATGAGATAATTGCCACAATATCAAAGCCAAAGAAAGAATTTGGCGATATAAGCTCTTCTATAGGCTTTAAACTTGCAAGAATTATGAAAACTTCGCCACATATTGCTGCTGAGAAATTGGTCCAACACATAAGCAAAGGAAGGCTTATAAAAAATATAAATGAGCTTGATGGCTACATAAATGCATTCATAGATGAACAGTCTTATGCAAAGCTTGTAATTGAGAGTATATTAAGTGAAGGTAATACCTATGGCTCATCTGACATAGGCGCTGGAAAAAAAGTTATAGTTGAGTATCCTAGCGTAAATCCAAACAAGCCTTGGCACATAGGCCATCTTAAGAATGCTTTGCTTGGCGATGCGGTATCCAATATATTGGAATTTTGCTCCTACAATGTAGAGAGGGAAGACTATATAGATGACCTTGGTTTGCAGGTGGCAGAAAGTTTGTGGGGCTATATTAACTTGGGGGATAAGCCTGACAAGAAGTTCGACCAATGGGTTGGCGAAGAATATGTAAAAGTAAACAAGATGCTTGAGCAAAACAAAGAAAAGGTTTCAAAAGAGATAGATGAGCTTCTTAAAAAGATAGAAGACCATTCAACAAAAGAAGCAAAGATGTGCAGAGAATTTGCAGAAGAGTGCGTAAGGGCTCAATACGAGACTGCTTTCAAATATAGGTGCTATCATGATATACTTATATGGGAAAGCGATATAGTTAGAGCAAAGCTCCTTGAAAGGGCTATGAAGATAATAGAAGAAAGCGGCTCTGTAGAAAAACCTTCAGAAGGTAAGTATGCCAATTGCATTGTAGCAAATCTTGAAAAGCTAGGAGAAGTTTTTGAAGAGCTTGGAAAAATGGAAGAAAACAGAAAAGTGCTAATAAGAAGTAATGGCACCGCTACTTATCTTGCAAAAGATCTTGCTTTCCATATGTGGAAGTTCGGAATAATAAAAGGTGATTTTCTATTTGAAGAGTTTATGAAGCAGCCCAATGGAAAGGTTTTGTATACCTCTTCAGATAAAGGCACAGACATGGGTTTTGGGAATGCAGATATGGTGATAAATGTTATAGGCTCTGCTCAGCAGCACGAGCAGCTTATGCTCAAGGCATTATTATATGTTTCAGGGCATGAAGAAAAAGCAAAGAATTTGATACATCTATCTTATGGAGAGGTAGAGCTTGAAGAAGGAAGTCTTCATGGAAGGAGTGGTGGGTGGATAGGCAAGGATAAGAATTATACTGCAGACGATTTGCTTAATGAAGTATCATCAAAGGCTGAGCTTTTTACTAAAGACCAAGTAAGCGAAGAAGAAAAGAAGCATATAGCATTCGAAGTTGCATTGGGTGCAATAAAATTTGATTTTCTCAAGTCTTCACCTGAAAAGAAAACTGTATTCTCATGGGAAAGAGCCCTTAATTTCGAAGCAAATTCAGGACCATACTGCATGTATACTTATGCGCGAGCAGCAAAAATATTGGAAAAAGCAGGCGCTTTCGATAATGAAAAAATAAACTATTCAAAGCTAGAAAGGAGCTACGACTTTGAATTGCTGCTTGCCCTTGGCGAGGCGCAAGAATATGTTGAAAGAGCATGCTCAGAATTGAGGCCAAACATAATAGCAGACTATCTATTAAGCATTTCTTCATTATTCAGCAAGTTCTATGAAAATATGCCTGTTCTCAAAAGCGAGGCACAAGAGCTTAGGCTTGGGATAGTATATGCAACAAAACAGGTTATATCGAACATGCTAAAGCTTCTTGGAATAATGCCTATAGAAAGGATATAAAGAAACAAATTTAAAAGTGAACATATTAAATATAATAAAGGGCCTGTAGCTCAGCTTGGATAGAGCGGCACCGTCCTAAGGTGATGGTCGCGGGTTCAAAATATTATATGAAAATCCCGTCAGGCCCGTT
>JAGDYD010000041.1 GCA_023256515.1 Microcaldota archaeon | reverse complement strand
TCCCGCCTTCCTGCTGCAATATAGATGCTCAGGAAAACATTAATAAGATTTCTAAGAAATATACAAAAATCAAAAGAGATTGGCAAAAAAGATTTTTATATTTTACATAGGAATATTTATGTGCAAACCAAATTTATTGTAATACTTGGTAGCGTTTTAAGCGGGCTTGGAAAAGGAGTAGTTACTTCCTCTATAATGAAGATTCTCTCTTTCTATGGATATAAAGTATTGCCTGTAAAATTTGACGGATATTTGAATTATGATTGCGGCACAATGAACCCATACAGGCATGGAGAAGTTTTTGTATTAGATGATAAAAGCGAGGTAGACATGGATTTTGGAATGTATGAGCGCTTCCTTGGAAAAAATCTTACTGGAGAGCTTTCCATAACAGGCGGCAAAATATTCAGCGAGATAATAGAAAAAGAGAGGAGAGGAGATTATCTAGGAAATGACGTGCAGATAATACCGCACCTTACTGATCTTATAATAGAGAAGATAGAAAAAATAGCAAAAAGATATGAGCTAGATGTAATGGTAATTGAAGTTGGAGGGACTGTAGGAGATATAGAAAACAGCTATTTCATAGAAGCTATGAGGCAGCTCGCATTAAAGCACAAGACAGTATTCGTTGACTTGACATATATCCCAAAGCTTGATGCTGTTGGAGAGCAAAAAACAAAGCCAACCCAATATGCATTCAAGACAATAATGGGCAGCGGCATAATGCCAAATTATATTTTGTGTAGAAGCTCAGAGCCTTTGAGCGAAAAAGCTAGGAGCAAGATAGCTCTTTATACAAACCTAGACAAGAAAAGAATCTTAGACGATTCTGATTTAGCAACTATATATGAGCTCCC
Source organism: Microcaldota archaeon (assembly GCA_023256515.1). Lineage (GTDB taxonomy): Archaea > Micrarchaeota > Micrarchaeia > Micrarchaeales > CABMGC01 > JAGDYD01. The sequence goes on along the minus strand of JAGDYD010000041.1, from coordinate 8,862 downwards.
AATACATTTGCTTGAGCAAGGCTTTGACAAGCTTATAATAGAAGACCTCGAGCTTGAGAAAAAAGAATTCAACAAGCAAGCATTTGAAAAATGGAAAAGCATAGTTGAAAGGATAAAAGAACCAAGCAAAAGGGTAAAGATAGCGATAGTTGGCAAGTATGTGGAGCTCAAAGATGCTTACATAAGCGTGAAAGAAGCATTAAACCATGCTGGAGCAAAGCTTGATTGCGGAGTTGATATAAAATGGATAGAATCAGAGGATCTTGAAAAAGGAGACTTGAGCATACTTAAAGATGTAGATGGTATAATAGTGCCTGGAGGGTTTGGAAAAAGGGGCATAGAAGGAAAAATAAATGCAATAAGATTTGCTAGGGAAAATAAGATACCTTATCTTGGCTTGTGCTTAGGCATGCAGCTAATGGTTGTTGAATATGCAAGAAATGTATGTGGTTTGGAAGGAGCCAATTCTACAGAATTTAATCCAAAGACAAAATATAATGTAATAGATTTGATGCCTTCGCAAAAAGGGATTAAAAACAAAGGAGGCACAATGAGGCTTGGCTCTTGGAAATGCGAAATTGTCGATAAAGACTCTATAGCATACAGAAGCTACAAAAAGAGGTTTGTATATGAAAGGCATAGGCACAGGTATGAATTCAACAACAAATATAGGAAATTGCTAAAGGAAAATGGACTCAAGATATCTGCTTTAACACCAGATAAAAGATTGGTTGAAATGGTAGAATGGAGAAGCCAATTTGGCATAGGGACTCAAGCCCATCCAGAGCTAAAGTCAAAAGCAGAGGAGCCTGCCCCACTTTTTGTAAGCTTTTTAGATGCGGCGATATCAAGAAAAAAATGATTTGAGCAATGCCAATCCTTGCTTTACGCCCGCTTTTGAAGAGCCGTATTCCCTTATATGGAAAACATAAGGCACTTCTGCTATCTTAACGCTTTTTTTGTCCATGCACTTAAGCAGGTCAAAAAGAACCTTATAACCAGTCTTGACAAATCTTTTTTCGTTAGCCTTGTATGTATCTACAAAAAGCTGCCTCTCTATTCCAAAATAGCCAGACATTATATCGCTGCAAATCGGCTTTCTAGATAGGAAGAGCACAATATAGCCAAAATACATAAACATTTTTGATATCAGCTTTCTATAAAGAGACCAATGAGGAACTTTTGAACGAACAGCAACAACAAGATTGTTGCCACTATACAGCTTTTTTCTTATTTCTTTTATGATTTCAAAAGGATGCTGCATATCAGCATCCATAACTACAACATATTTTGTCTTGCTCGCCATTATGCCATCTATTATACTACCAGTTAAGCCTTTTTCTTTTCCAGATCTCTCTATAAGCCTAACATTGCCCATAGAAGAAGCCAAGCTCTTTACTATCTCTATTGTACCATCAGTTGAATTATCATCGACAACTATTATCTTTATGCCACTATAAGCATTAGACAACAATTTTATCAACTTGCCTATAGTCTCCTTTTCGTTGAGAGTTGGCAAGATCACTGTTAAATTTCTATAGTCCATTCTATTACCTTTGGAATATCTCTGCATAAATAATTAATGCATTTAGCCAGTTTCCAAATATTGGCAATTTTATTACTATTTTTCTTAAAAGCTCAAGCTCCTTGTTGCTTATTGCTTTAAACAAGCCAAGCAGCGCAGGATAGATAAAGAAAAGAACAATAAGACCTAGCAAAAGCTGGTATGTTGCCCTTATATTTGGTATTGCGATAGGTAATAGCAAAAGAGCTAAAACTATGTTTGAGGCTACAAGTCTTGACAAGTTTATCTGAATCTTCAAATGGAGCTTCTTGCTTACAAAATGCAAATATAATATGTTTGCAATAATCGAGCCTATGTAATATATAGATATTATAAGACCAGTGACCCCGAAGAATGGGATTAATACAAGGAAGGAGAGAAGCTCAGCCAAGCTTATCAAAATACCGTATTCAAAGACTTCTCTTATATGGCCAGAGCTTATTGCAAGAGAAGATGCATAAGATGCCAAAAGGCCTACAAGTATGCCAATGCCTATAAGTGCCATGTATATTGATGAGCCTTTGTATGTGCTTGTAAAAACAGATACCACCATGGCATTTGAAAATATCGATACATATACCACTATAGGCATTGCAAAAAGCAAGCCAAAATAGATTGAATAGTTGTATAAATTGCCGAGTTTTTTACTTATTTCTCTACTTGCAAGTGCAGCAGAGAACATGGGTATCAATATTGCACTTATAGAACCTGTAACGAGATCTATATAAGTACCAATTTTAGAAGCAATGCCATAGAGACCCACAACGCTCGGCAAGAAAAAGAAGCTAAGATAAAGCACGCTGAAATTATTTACAATGCTACCAAATATGCTTGAAATTGTCAATGGAATAGAGAAGCTAAGCATCTTTTTTGCTTCTTCTAAGAAACCATCAAGCTTTATTGTGCTGTGCTTCATTAGCATTATAAGCTGGTACACAAAACCAGAGAGCAAGCCCAAGAGGCAGCCGACTATTGCCCCCAAAGCGCCATAGCCAAGCAATACAAGAGATATGCTGAATAAAGCTTGGAATGATATGTTTATTACTTGTGAAATGGCGCTGTTTTTGCCATCCGCAAAGCTTATCAGTATATTAGAGCCAAGGCCATAAAGAGTAGAGAAGAACAAGTATACAAGAGTTGCGTAGATTACAATATTATTTACAGAGTTGTGGAAAAAATACGATACTATCTGCCTTATAAAAACTGAGCTGAACAATATAACAATTATTATCGATATTAATGTAAGACCAAACGAAGCACCGAGTATTCTTTTTATCCTTTCTTTTTCGCCTTTGACTTTGTATTCTGGTATATATTTATTTAGATATTGGCCTATGCTTATGCTGCCAAATGCACCTATAAAACCAGCCATGCTCATTGCTATGGTATAGATACCATAGTTAGAAGGGCCGAGGAGCCTTGCAACTACTATGAAAGTTATGCCACCAACAAGTATCGAAAAGGCTTTGCTAAATACTATAAAAGTGGCGACATTTGCACTATTTATGCCGAGCTCAGTTGCTGTGCTACCTTCATATCCAGGCATTTTGGCATCACACCCTAACAAAATAATCTAAGTAAGAAACTATAAAATTAGCAACCTTCTCTACAAAAGGTATATCTCTTGTAAACCTTTTTATATCATTTAAAAATTCAGTGTTTGCTACACCAGATAAAGCAAGAAGTATAGGATATACCAAAAACCCAAGAATAAATCCAAAAAGCAGATCAACAATATTTTGCTTTATCAAAATAACAGGCAGCATAACCAATCCAAGCAATATGTTTGCTAGGAAAACTCTTGCCAAATTGGCGAGCTCAACATTTATCCCAAAAAGTTTTTTTATGCCACCAAGAAAGAGGAAGTTGTTTATTATGCTACCAATTACAAAAAGGCTTATTATTGCTCCGATTGCTCTCATATGTGGCACTAGATAGATTAGTGCGGCAAGCTGTATTATAGAAGAGATTACCCTATATTTTAATACTGTAAGCACTTTGCTTTTGCTTACTATAAATGCTGATGAATAAAGGGCAGGTAAGCCTAAAGCTATGCCTATAGACATCAAAGATAAATACTCTGGCGCTAATGAATATTTATTAGTTATTAAGAAGAACATTAAAGGCTTTGACAATACAACAATGTAAACCATTATTGGCAGTATTATTATGAGAGCATACTTAATTGCTTTGTTAAATGCTGCACCAATCCTTTTATTTATCACAATCATTGCTGAAAATGTAGGAAGCAGGATTACTCCAACAGTATCATAGAAAGTTTGCAGCATGTTTAATCCTCTAGTTGCTGCTCCGTAGCTGCCCAGTATTACAGATGTAGCATAAATACCTAACAATATTGTGCCAAAATTTAGAGTTGCGTTATTTACAAAATTGTTGGCAGCTATTGGCAAAGAAAAATGCATAACTTGTTTCAGACTTTTTGAACTTGGTTTTACAAACTTTAAACCGCCAAAGGGGTGCATCGCCTTGCCTAGAAAATAGAAGCAGAAGAGAGTGCCCACTATATAAGAGATCATTAACCCAGCAAGCGCACCATTATAGCCAAAACCACTAAGTATTAATACTAAGCTTGCAAACAGATAGGCAAGCTGCACTAAAATCAATATGTAGGCTACAGATTTGCCATGCCCAAAACTTACCAATGCAGGATAAAGAGAACCATATATCATAGAGAAAAATAATACTATTGATGCCAAGATTACAGTAGCTTGCGGCAGCCCTTGGGACTTAAAATAAGAAGATATGAAGCCGCTACTTAGAATGCCGATCAGCATCAATAATGTAGCAATAGGCAAAATTATTGAATAGCCTGAAGACAAAATTTCATTTATTTTTTGTGGCTCTTTCTTGTATATTTGCTCAGATATGTGCTTATTGAAGTAAGTGCCTATGCCAAAATGTCCAACCGCACCTATAAAAGAATATATGCCAACAGCAAGGGTATATATACCATAATCAGATGGGCCGAGGAGCCTTGCAACTACTATGAAAGTTATGCCAGCAATTATTGTGGCTATAAATCTACCTACAAATAAAGAAGACAAAACCCTTGTGCTTCTTTTGCCTAGGCTCTCATTATAATCTGGCTTGCCCCTTTTCATAAGATAAGAATACGAAGCACGCCTTTTTAAATTTATATCAAAACGATATATGAAATTTTTACGTCAGATAACAATTTTGCACAAAAGATTTAATAATTATTATAATAAAAAATCCATTAGGGCAGCCATTAGAAAAATTTGATGTTTGTTTGGAGGGGAGTGGTAATATGGTAGAGGCTAATGTGGCTGAAGGGGAGCTTTATGAGGTCAAGGTTGATGCAAAAAACCCAAATGGGGAAGGAATAGGCAAACTAAACAACTTTGTAATTTTCATAAGAAATGCAAAAACAAAGATAGGAAAGATTTATAAAGTTAGAATAACAAAAGTATATAGAACATTTGCATACGCAGAACCGATAGAAGGTAATGAAGGCAATAAGTATTTTATAGGTAACGGTACAATAATAATTTGATTTTTCGTGTTTTGCTTTTTAACTTTTAATTTTTAGCTTTGGTTGTTCTTATTTAGGTAGATTTTATGAATTATGAGAAGATTGCTGGAAAGGCAATGAAAGGCACTACAACCATCGGAATAATATGCTCGGATGGTGTAGTAATGGGTGCAGATTCAAGGGCAACAATGGATACATTCATAGCTAGCTCTGAGGCAGTTAAGATATACAAGATAAATGATAGGCTTGGGCTTACAGTTGCAGGAGATGTTGGAAGCGCAGAATACCTAGCAAAATTGCTGCAGATACAAAATAGCAGCTATATGATGGAAGAAAAAGTGCCGTTAAATCCAACTTCTGCCACTTCTATATTGCATATAATACTTCAGGAGAATAAGATGTTTCCATTCTTAGTCCAATTGCTAGTTGGTGGATTCAACAGAGATACGCCAGAGCTTTATAGCATTGACCCCATAGGAGGCTACATAAAAGAGTCAAAATTTGCATCTACAGGATCAGGATCCTTGACTGCGCTTGGTTACTTAGAAGACAACTACAAGAAAGACATGACAACACAGGAAGCTACAAAGATAGTTGCTAAGGGCTTGAAGATTGCAATGAAGAGAGATTCAGCAACAGGAGACAGAGTTAATATAGTCACAATAACTAAAAGTGGCTATAAGGAGCTTTCAGGCGAAGAGATAGAAAAATTGCTCAAATGATTTTTTTCTTTGTTTTTCTGTTTAAATTTTGCTTAAAAATTGTTTTGCTTTCCTTTCCTAATTTGCATTTATGCTGTGAGGCGGTTACTTGGATAAAGAAGAAGACAAGCAAGAATTAGAAAAAGACCCAATAAGCAAGCTTAAGGATATACTGCCTAAAGAAATAGGATTCGTAAAGGCAGAATATGAAGGGCCAGACATAGCGCTATACGTTAGCAATATAGGTGCAGTTTATAGCGACGAGTCTTTGGTAAAAAATCTCTCATCAACTATAAAGAGGAAGCTTATAATAAGGAGCGACCCCTCAAAGCTAGAGGATCCAGAAAAGGCAAAAGCAAAGATAATGGAGCTGATACCGAAAGAGGCAGAGGTAAGCAGCATAAAATTTGTACCTGATTTCAGCGAAGTATATATAGAAGCACTTAAACCAGGACTTGTCATAGGAAAAGGAGGCTCTACTTTGAAAAGCATAGTGACTGAAACGCATTGGATGCCAAAAGTCCTGAGAACGCCCACTATAAATAGCGACGTGATAAATGGAGTAAGGCAGCTTATATTAAAAGAAAGCGATTTCAGAAAGAAGTTCCTTACAAATATAGGAAAGAAGATAAGCGCGCCGATAATGAAGACAGAATGGCTAAAGGCAACCGCCCTTGGAGGCTTTAGAGAAGTAGGAAGGAGCAGCCTGTTGCTAGAAACAAATCATTCAAAAATATTGATAGACTGCGGCATAAGCCCAGAGCCAGGAATAAAAGGAGTTGATGCAAACAATGGTGGAGAAAACAAAGCCTATCCTTATCTAGACAGCGCAAACATAACAATAAATGACCTAGATGCTATAATAATAACACATGCTCATATGGACCATATAGGCTTCTTGCCTTACTTATTCAAATATGGCTACGACGGGCCAGTATATTGCACACCCCCAACTAGAGATTTGATGGCATTGCTGCTTTATGACTATGTAAGGTTGGTACAGAGGAATGGAGGCACACCGCTTTATGATGAAAAAGACATAAAGAAAATGCTTATGCATACTATAACAAGGGAATATGGAGAAGTTACAAATGTGACGGATGAGATAAAATTAACATACCACAATGCTGGCCATATATTGGGAAGCGCTACTGTACACTTGCACATAGGAGAGGGGATGTATAATATAGTGCATACAGGCGACATGAAATTTGGCTATACAAGACTTCTTGATCCTGCTGATACAAAATACCCAAGGATAGATGCGCTTTTCATAGAGAGCACATATGGTGGTTCTTCAGATGTTATGCCAAACAGGCAGGAATCAGAGATAATGCTAATGGATAATATAAAAAGGACAATAGACAATGGTGGCAAAGTACTCATACCTCTTTTCTCAGTAGGAAGAAGCCAAGAGATAATGCTCGTGCTTGAAGCTTACCTTAGCAATAATTCAAAATACAAGATAGAAGCCCCAATATACTTGGATGGAATGATACTAGAAGCTAGCGCAATACATACTGCCTATCCTGAATATCTAAAGGCTAGCTTGCAACACAGGATACTTAGCAACAGGTCGCCTTTTGAAAGCGAGATATTTGAAGTAGCAAAAGGAGAAAAAGATGAGATATTAGAAAAAGGGCCAGCGGTGATATTGGCTAGCGGCGGCATGCTTAATGGAGGTACAAGCTTAGACTACTTCTCAGCAATGGCTGAAGATCCAAAGAATATGGTAATCTTTGTAGGTTACAATAGCGCAAGCTCTCTAGGAAGAAGGATACAGAATGGGCTTAAAGAGCTCACCCTGCCTGATGAAGAAGGCAAGCTTGTGCACAAGGAGATAAAGCTGCAAGTAGTAACTGTAGAAGGATTCTCTGGCCATAGCGATAGAAGGCAGCTCATAAACTTTACACAGGAGATAAAGCCAAATCCTAAAAGGATATTTACAATGCATGGAGAAGAGAGCAAATGCGAAGATCTTGCAAGGGCTCTCGGCAATAGGCTAAGAGCAGAATCTAGAGCCCCTATGAACCTAGATTCAATAAGGCTCAAATAATGAAACTTGCTGCAGACAATATGCTAACGAAGCTTGCACGATGGATCAGGCTAGGGGGCATAAGTATAGAAGATGTGCCATATGAATCTGATGATGAGATAATAAATTTTGTAAAAAAGAGAAAAGAGCTTCTTTTGACTTCTGACAAACAGTTGGCAAATAGATCTAGGAAAAGGAAATTCAGCGTTTTGCTAATAAAAGATCAAAGCATAGAAAAGCAGCTTGCATATGTAATAAAAGAATTGAAATTAAAGCCAAAGGTTCCTGGCAACATATGCACATTGTGCAATGGAAAGCTTGAAAAGATAAGCAAAAGAGATGTTAAAGAAATTATTCCAAAGGCTGTTTACGAAAAGCACAGAATTTTTTACAAATGTTCAAAATGCGGTAAGATTTACTGGCGAGGAACCCATTTAGAGAGAATAAAAAAAGTTTATAAAAAAGCAATTGAGCTGAGCAAAGAAATAGATTAGAGAAGACTTTCCTCCTCAACCTCTACTTCCTTTACCCCATCTATGCTTTTAAGCTTATCCTCATAAACAGAGCTCCCTTCTGTATCCTCATGTATGAACAGGACTTTTATTATCTTTATGCCAAAAGCTATTTCTTCGAGCTGCATCCCATTTGGCTTTAGCTTCTCTGCTATCGCTTTGCTAACCTTTTCCTCTTCTCCATTCTCTGCATATACTTTAAACACAACGCCAACCCTTCCCATCAAGGTCCCTCAAAACCACATTTTGGACATTTATAAGTAGTATATGTCTCCCTGCAGTGCTCGCATCTTATTATAGTCTCTTCGCCACAATTTGGGCATTTGAATTCAACATATTTGTTGCTCAGTTTGCCGCATGATGTGCAAACTTTACCTATGAGTGATGGTATATAATCACCTTTTTGAGATAAAGATAAATATACATTTAAACAAAAACATATAAAAAGATAGCATAAAGGGCATATGGTGTAACTTGGATAGCACGGCAGCTTGCGGAGCTGTTGGCTGCGGGTTCAAATCCCGCTATGCCCGTAA
>JAGDYD010000019.1 GCA_023256515.1 Microcaldota archaeon | reverse complement strand
TCTGTATACATGGAGCACTCCAACTCAAGATTACTCTACCAAATAAATGGATAAACTATAAACTATCAGCTTTTTTATTTACTCTGCACCAGTGCCTTCTCAATCACCTCAAGATCAAAAAGAAGCACATGCTCCTTCTTTATTGATGTTGGCTGCAGTGTATATAAAATTACCTTCAAACTACATAGGAATTAGGCCAAAAAGGAACTATCGGCGATAATATAATATTGCTTGAGAACTAAATTAGAAAGCTATTTATTATTTAATGAATGTATTTTATTGTGGGCGGCCATGGATAACTATGTTCAGATACAGATAGAGACCAAAGAGTCAAAAATAGATCTTGAGAGATTTGTAAGCGAAGGCACATGGAAGGATTTGCTTATAGAGCTTGTAAAAAAGAACAAGCTAGATCCATGGAATGTTGATATAGTAGAGATAGTAGACAAATATATAGAAGCAGTAAAGGAGCTCAAGATAATGGACCTTAGGATCCCTGCAAACATAATTTTGGCTGCTTCTATACTTCTCCATTTCAAAAGCGAAGCGCTGTATTTGGAAATAGAAGGCGAGAAAATAGAGCAAGATCAGGAAAGCAGCATAGAACGGGCTATGCCTGAGATTCCTGAGCTCTCTTTTAGGCTTAGGATACCTCCAAAAAGAAAAATAACATTGAATGAGCTCATACAAGCTCTTGAAGAAGCGATGAAGCTCAAGGAAGCAAAAGAGCAGAAGAAGATTGAAAGCATAGATTTCCCAATAAAATTTGAAAAGAAAGATATAGAAGAAGAGCTTAGAAATGTGATGGAAAAGATAAAGAGAAATGCTGACAAAAAGGGGATGACAACATTTTCATTCCTTTCAAAGCTTTTCAATCCGGATGATGTTTTAATAAGCTTGTTTGTACCTTTGCTTTATCTAATGCATAGGGGCAAGGTAATACTTCTCCAAGAGCAATTTTTCGGCGAGATAATAATAGCATTGGCTGATCAAGATGGAAGAGAATGATTACAAAAAGCTTATAGAAGCGGCTTTGTTCATGTCGCAGAATGCTTTGAGCCCTTCAGAAATAAGCAATATAATAGGCCTTGCGAGCATAGGCAAGGTTGAGGAATTGCTAAAGGGCTTAAGCGAGGAATACAAAAACAGAGACACCGCCCTTGAGATAGCAGAGATAGGCGGCAAGTACATGCTTACCCTTAAAGAACCTTATGCAAGCAAGGTTAGCACCCTTGCAAGTGGGCCAGATATAAGCAAAGGTGCGCTCAGGATACTTGCCTATATAAGCAAGAACAATGGCATATTGCAGAGTGAGATTGTAAAGATATTTGGAGATACAGCATACGCATATGTAAAGGAGCTTACATCAAAAGAGTTCATAGAATCTAAGAAAAGCGGCAGGAGCAAGAAGCTTTATACTACCCTCAAATTCAAAGAATACTTTGCTGTTCCTTAGCTACTTCACTTCTAGCCTTATTTTTGATTTTGAATGGTTTTTTACTATTACCTTTCCTTTGCTTGCAGATATTGAAAAGTAGATTGGCTCTTTTTGATCTAGATCCAATTTGAATGGAAGATCATTCACTTTGGCACCTACAAAGATCTTGCTTCCTTCGCTGAAAGGCTTATAGCCTATTTTTTTCTCATAGTCATAAGATTCAGGATCTAAGATTATATAATCAGAGACCATATCTTCGCTTGCGTGTATTATCTTAAGGGATTTGCCCTGTATTGTCAAAACAAGCTCTTCATCTTCTAAGAAGCTTATAGAAGCGCTTTGTTTATAGCCTAGCTCTGTTATTGATTTGCCCCTCATAATGCTTTTCAGATCCATAAAGGCATTGCCTTCTTTTACAGGGAAAAGGCATTTTTACACCCAATTTTGCTCTTCTTTTCAAGGTATATATAGCTTGCCTCCAAAATAGAAAGGCATAAAGCCTTTGCCAAAATCCAAAAGGTTTTAATATGTTGGGTGCTGCTCCTCCACTCCTTCCATTTTGTTTATGTAAAGCGCTGCAACAAAAAGATAAGTAGAGAGCCTGTTTATGTATCTTATTATTTCTTCATTTATTTTGTATTTCTTCGATGCTGCAACAATATCTCTCTCAGCCCTCCTTGCGATAGACCTTGATAAATGCATATGTGATGAGCCTTCGCTGCCGCCTGGCAGTACAAACTTCTTCAATTCGCCAACGACATTGCCAAGCTCTTCTATGCTCTTTTCAAGCCTTTTGGTTTGCTCTTCTTTGACTAATGCATATTTGTTTTTTGTCAGCGTTGAAGCAAGGTCTGCGCCCAAAATGAACAAATCATTCTGTATCTCAAGCAATTCTCTTCTTACTCTTTCGTTATGGGTATAGAATAATGCAATGCCTATGCTACTGTTTAGCTCATCTACAGAGCCTATGGCAACCACAATTGGGTCGTCCTTTGGGATATTCCCATAGTTTATAAGATTAGTAATACCTTTATCGCCATTACCAGTATAGAATTTAGGCATATGAAATTATGCACATAGTATATTAATAAATATTGCACCAAAAATTATTATGGGCCTGTAGTCGAGTGGTAAGACGCCTCTTTCACAGAGAGGAGATCCGGAGTCCGATTCTCCGCGGGCCCATTTTTCTGCTTTCGAGGAAGTTAAGTTTGATTCTCGCTAATGCGACATCTTTTTAATGTATTAAAAATTTAATTCTATTTATTCCTTTTTTCTTCTTAGATTAAATAGAGCCTCAATTCCTTTTACAAGCAGAGAGTTCTTTGTAGCTTCTTCAACTATTTTATCTATCTCTTCTCTTGTTGTTTGCGCCATAAAAATCATTTTTTAATTTGCTTAGCTTATATTTATTTTTTCTTTATTTTTGCTTAATTTGAAAATTGCCAGAAGGGATATGCTGCATTATATAGTCGAGATCATCAAAGCCTATAAGCTTAGATATCTTCTTTGCCGCTTCAGACTTTTTTAGATTGCCAGGTCTGAGCTCAACAGACTTGCTTGGCTTTATTTTTGAATATGTTAAGCTAGGAACAACATGGAATTTCTTCTCTTCCTCCCCTTCTGCAAAGGCGTATAGTATCAAAGGCATTGACTTGAACCACTCTCTTTCGCCGCTTAGAGCAAAGCTGCCAATAGCCAAATAGCCTTTGTTTGTAGACTTGCTCACTTGGTCTCTTTTCAATGAGTATACATCAGCATTTGCCATGCCAGATGCCCAAGCCCTAGAAAAAGAAGCTGCAAACTGTGCAACCTCTTCTTTTATTTCTCTGCTAGCTTCTATTCCATTTTTCAATATAACAACAGATGCCCCAAAAATGTCAGCATGGAAGAATAGATCTTTTTCTTCAAAATACTTTGAATTTATAAGCTCATTTTGCATTGCGTCTCTTCCTCCTATTGCAAGCATGCCATTGCTAGTAAAGAACCAGTAGAATTTTTCATACCACTCTTTCTTTGATATCTTAGAGGCTTTCTTTTCTTTTTTTGAGGCTTCTAAGCCTTGAAGCTTTTTTTCTAGCTCCATTATTGCCTGCTCAGCCCCTATCTTCTTCTTCCTTGCCTGCTTAGAAAGGTCAAAGTAGTAGCTTGCATTCTCCTGCGCACTTTTTGTAAAATCAAGCTCAAGCTCATCTTCCATAAAATCTTATATAAGCAATCCAACAATAAGAGATATTATATAGCCGAGAGCACCTATTATCAAAGTGCCATAAAGGACTATTTTTACTGTTCTTTTGAAGTCATTTATGCTAGGCTTGTAGCTTATGCTCATCACATGCTTAGAATTTTCATAGAATTGTTTAAGCCTTTTCATTAATGAGACTCTTTGCGGCTTTGGTGCTTCCATAGAAATCTATAATTATTAACTAAGATTGGTTTTTATACCTTCTTGCTTGGTTCCCACTTCTTCTCCTTGTCTTTGCTTTCAAATATCTCATCTAAGTCTATATCTTCTTCCTGCTCTGCCATTTTCTTCTTTATGCCGAATTCGCTGTATTCTGCAAATTCTACGCCGCCAAGCACAACCATCACTTTTATTGCACTTTTCTGCATTGTGGGCTCTATCCTTGCTCCCCACTTTAGCATTGCATCATCACTTATCCTGCTTGCCACCTCTTGGAATATTGTCTCAGCTTCTCTAAGGGTAAGATCTTCTCCGCCTATTATATTTACAAGAGCCTTCTTTGCTGTAGACAAATCAACATCAAGCAGAGGGCTCCTAAGCGTATTCTCTATTGCTATAAGCGCCCTGTCTTTTGACTGTGCTGCAGAAGCTTCTCCAACACCTATTACTGCATAGCCTGAATCCTTAAGGACACTTCTCAAATCTGCAAAATCAAGGTTTACCATTCCAGGCTTTGTAACCATTTCTATTATTCCTTTAGTGGCATTTGCCAATATCTCATCGCTAACCCTGAAAGCCATGTTTAAAGGAAGATCTGGAGCAACTGCAAGCAGCTTGTCGTTTGGTATCACTATTGTAGTGTCAGTAACCTTCTTAAGCCTTGATAAACCCTCTAATGCATTCCTCATTCTTACGCGCCCTTCGCTAGAGAAAGGAAGAGTTACTATTGCTATGCTTAACGCACCCATCTCTTTTACTTCGTGGGCTATTACAGGTGCAGCTCCTGTTCCTGTGCCACCACCAAGGCCGCATGTCAAGAATACAAGCTGTGCATCGCTAAGCACATGCCTTATCTCATCTTTGCTTTCCTGAGCAGCCTCCTCACCAAGCTTTGGATCGCTGCCTGCTCCCAAACCCCTAGTAACCTTCTTTCCTAGAAGTATCTTCCTAGAAGCTTTTGTCTTAGCCAAATGCGGAGCATCTGTATTAGCAGCAACAAGGGTTGCCCCTTCTATGTTTATCTCTGCCATCCTTGTTATTGTGTTTGAACCGCTGCCTCCTGCACCAACAACATAGATTTTAGGCCTTGCAGATTCTATAAAACGCAACAGCTCTTCATCGTCTGGAGAAACATTATTCAGATCCATACCAGTCGCCTTTATATAGATTACTTGTATAAAAAGAGATATAAAGCTAATTGATTTTTAAAATCAGAAGTGGTCAGAATGGAGAAGAAAGATTTGCTAAAGGAAACAGTAAAGGACGTGAAGCTCAAGAAGGATATGAAGGTAAAGGAGCTCATAGACAGCATGGAGAAAATAGGAGGTTTCTCTGCCCAGCACATGATAAATGGAATAAAGATATTGCAGAATATGATAAACGACAAAGAGTCATTCAACTTCCTCTCTTTTCCTGCCGACATAATAGCTACAGGCTTAAGGGGCATGATAGCAGATGCAGTAAAATATTTTGATGCGATAGTGACTACAGGCGGAACATTAGACCATGATTTGGCAAAAGCATACGGAGGCAAATACAGCTTGGGAAGCTTTGATGTAGATGATGCTTGGTTGCATAGGCTAAACATATACAGGCTTGGAAACATATTCATTGAAAGAGATCAATATGGGCTTGCAGTAGAAGAATATTTCAACGAGATAATGAATGACATATACAACTCCAAGGATTACAAAGAAGAATACAGCGCAAGCGAACTCATATATGAATTCGGAAAAAGAATGAAGGATGAGCATTCTATAATTAGGCAGGCATACCTGCACAATGTCAAGATATACTGCCCTGGAATATTAGACGGCGCTTTTGGAACGCAGCTAAGCCTTTTTGCACAAGATCATAAATTCAAGCTTAACTTGATAAAAGACGAGCTAGAGCTCAGCAATATAGCTTTTGACCACAAGGTCACAGGGGCACTGATGATAGGAGGAGGCATAAGCAAGCACCACGTTATATGGTGGAACCAGTTCAAAGGAGGCTTGGATTACGCTGTTTACATAACGACAGCAAGCCAATATGATGGAAGCTTGTCTGGGGCAAGGCTGACAGAAGCTGTATCATGGGGAAAGGTAAAAGAAAGGGCCAGATATACAACAATAGATGGAGATGCTACAATAATACTGCCGATAATGTTCTCTTATCTGAACCTATTTTAGATTAGAAAACCGAAAGATGCAGCTTTATTTTTATTTTTTAATTTTATTTTAATTATATTTAGTGATTAGCTTGGCTCAAAGGCCCAATATAGCATTTATAATGCTCGATACATTAAGGGCAGACATGCTTAGGCTTTATGGTGGCGGCATAAAGCTAAAGAATATAGAGAGCTGGGCTAGAAATGGAATTTTGTATGAGCATGCAATAGCGCCTGGCACATATACTGTACCAACGCATGTTTCCCTTTTCCTAGGAAAAAGGGTAAGGAAGATAAAGAATTTGACAAAGGACCCAATGAAGTTCAGCGAACAGAATACAGACCCTTTCCTTAAAAAATCCAAATATATAAAAGAGGGAGAGCTTACCCTTGCAAAGCACCTTTCTATGCTCGGCTACCAGACGGCCCTATTTTCAAACAATCCTTTCCTTTCAAAATCTACAGGCTTGGGAGAAGGCTTTGAGCATATAGAGAATCTATGGTTCAGGGATAAAATAGACAAAAATAGAACATCGATAAAGCTTACACTAAAAATAGTAGAAAGCAAGAGGGCAAAGAGACACCTTATAAACCTTGCACATATGATATCAAATTTCATACCAGAAGGAAAGCTTGATGAATTATATTTAAACCTTAGGACGAGGCTCAACAAGCATTTTGCAAAAGAATACGGCTTTTATGAGCTTGACAAAGGAGTAAGCAAAACAATAGAAAGTGTAAGCAGATATTCTTCAAACATTGGAAAAGAGCCATATTTTATGTTCATAAATTTAATGGAAGCGCATGAAGGCTATCCTACAAATATGATTGTAGACAGCTACGTAGAGCAAGACAAATGGCTCTATATGAGCAATATACTCGACGCAGAAGATGGCTCTTTGGAAATAATAAAAAAGGCTTATGAAAAAAGAATAAGCTACATGGACAAGAAGCTTGGCGAGCTTGTATACAAAATGAAAAAGCTAGGCTTGCTAGACAATACAATATTATTCGTTGCAAGCGACCATGGGCAAGCTTTCATGGAGCATGGGATAATGTACCACAACATGTTCCCTTATGAAGAGGTTTCGCATGTGCCACTCATAGCCTTAAGGTTTGAAAACGGAAGGATGGTAAGATACAGAAAAAAAGTAGAAGAAAACTTCAGTTTAACCAATTTGCATGACCAGATTATAAGCATAGCCTATGGAAACAACCATTCGCATGAGAATGAAGAAGAAAGATTCTACTTTTCTGAGCATGTTGGAATTACTGAAGTATGGGATAAATGCCTCCTTGAAAAACTAAAAGATAGGTCAAAATATGCAAATATAATATACAGGACAAAGAGGTATCATAATACACAGGCAACTGCAGTATATTACAAGAATTATAAGCTAATACATTTCTTCAAGGAAGGCATGCAAGACATGCTATTCGATTTGTCAGAAGGAGAAAGAGATAATATAATAAGAGAGAAAAGAGATATTGCACATAAGATGCTAATGCAGATAGCCCGATGATTAGCTTATTTTAACAAGCTTGAGCAGGTCATATATGGTAAATATGCCTTCTATTTTCTTTCCTTTCTTTACTATTACTGCACCCCATTCCTCTAGTATAGGCTCAATCATCCCTATTTTTGAATTAGCGTCAACTTCTGGAAGTGGTGTGCCCATTACTTCTTTTACCTTTGCACTCGATATCTTAACATTCCTTGCAAATTTAACAAGATCTTTTTGATAAACTGTGCCTACTATATTATTGCTGCCTTTAAGCACAGGTATTTGAGAAAAATCGTTTTCTTTCATTATCTTCAATGCTTTTGCTACACTATCATCTGGGTTAACGTAAAAGAGTCTCTTGCTTATCAAATCCTTTATAGGCAGATTGCTTATATCATCTTTTTCATTCTCAACAGAGTTTATCGCCTCAACTATCCTGCTCACCATAGAATAGCTTGGGTTTAAACCCATAGGATCTTTTTCTATCCTTGCTATCGTGCCTTGGCTTACTTTGGCTATCTTTGCAAGCTTTGCTTGGCTTAGGCCAAGCATAATCCTCGCTCTTCTTATTTTTGATGCAATTGAATTTAAATCATCGAGGTATATAATTACCATTAATAATTATTTATAAACTAATAATTATAAATATTTTTCTGTATAGGATATTGTAGGATAGTTTTCAGTAAAAAAGAGATAGTGTTTTTATGAATGGCATATCTGTAGAAGAATTAGGGAAGAGCATATTTGATAGAGATTCAGAATTTGTAGAAAGGAAAGGGATTGGACATCCAGACTCACTCATAGACGGCATAGTTGACAAGATAAGCATTGAACTAAGTAAAGAGTACATAAAAGAGGCAGGAATTATACTCCACCACAATGTTGATAAAGGCCTTATAATAGGAGGCTCTTCAAACGTCACATTTGGGCATGGGGAGATAACAAAAAAGATAGAGGTAATTGTCACCGGAAGGGCAACTGAGTATTTTAATGGGAAAAAGATAGAGGTAAATGAGCTGGCAAAAGAAACAGCTGAAAGATACCTTAAAGAACATACTAGGTTTCTTGATGTAGAAAATGAAGTTAAGATAGATTCAAAGATAGTAAGAGGAAGCGCAGACCTTACAGGTTTGTTTATGCGTGGTAACGGCATGCCGCTTGCAAATGATACCTCATTTGGAGTTGGCTTTGCACCACTAACTGAAGCCGAAAAGCTGACTCTTGAAGTGGAAAAATACCTCAACAGCAAAGAATATAAAAGCAGAAACCCGGCTGTAGGGGAAGACATAAAAGTGATGAGCCTAAGATACAAAGACAAAATCTCGCTTACTATAGCAATTGCGTTTGTTGCAGAGAAAGTGAGAAATATAGATGAATACCTAAAGCTAAAGGAAGAGGTTTCTAAGGATGTGCTGCAAGTAGCAAGGAAGATAACAGACAAAGAGGTAAGTGTAAGGATCAATGCTGGAGATTCTCCAGAGAAGAATGAAATCTACATAACAAAGAGTGGGCTGAGCTGCGAATCAGGGGATGATGGGCAAGTAGGTAGGGGAAACAGAGTTAATGGTCTTATAACGCCTTTTAGGTATATGAGCCTTGAAGCTGCGGCAGGAAAAAATCCAGTGAGCCATGTTGGTAAAATATATAATATACTTGCAACAGAAATTGCGAAAGACATCGTCAAAAACTATCCACAAATAAAGGAATGCAATGTTGCTATACTCTCAGAGATAGGTAGGCGCATAGATGAGCCTTCGCATATAAGCATAAGTATAGCGACAGAAAAGAGCGACGAATTTGAGAACCTTAAGAGCAAAGCACGCTATATTGCAGAATCGTGGCTGGATAGAATAGGAGAGGTTACAACAGATATATCTCTTGGCAAGTACAACGTCTTTTGATATTTAACTTGCATACCACACGTAAACGTGTGGGCTTCATTTGCATATTCGCTTCAAATATCTATAATCAAACTCATTGCTGCTCTATATATCAGAATATATACTATTATACATACATATACGTCTAACATCTGTCTAATAGCGTTCATCTTACGATTTAAATAGTGGGCTTTCTGCTATGCATTATGGTAAATATTTATATATTTTACTACAATATTTTATATTAGTGTAGGGGGTGATATTATGGCGAAGAGGAGCAGGGCAGTCGTACCTAGGGTTTTTGATCCGTTTGAGTCCCTTAGAGAGATAAATTCATTGCTCCAAAGCACCCTTTTCCCAAGCAACCTTTTCAGCGAGTTTGCAGTACCTGAAGTAGACATGATAGACGAGGGAGATTCAATAAGAGTAAGGGCAGATATGCCAGGAGTAGACAAGCAAGATATAAAGATAAGAGTAAACGGCAACAATTTGACAATAAAGGCTGAGAAAGAGGAAG
>JAGDYD010000013.1 GCA_023256515.1 Microcaldota archaeon | reverse complement strand
TTGCATGGCTGTCGAAATCTGATAGCAGTGCCCTCCAGCAGCATCGACTGGAGTCTATCTTGCCGCTAAGCAAGAAAGCAATTTGCGAGCCTCTTTGCACTCCTCAAGACTACATCCAATTGCGAGACGCAATTTTCACAGTGATAATGCCAAAAGCATCAAAAAAGCATTAATATTATATTGGAATAGCTTTATAATCTTTGCGGTTTATGCTATCTTATCGATTAACAAGATATTTTGCTTGCTGCAAAACTGAACAAAAATTGCAATTTTTAGCTAGCTCTTCCCCCTTATTAGCCTTGGTGCAAGATTCTTGAATTCCAGATATTTGTATTGCTGTGAATAGCGCATATCGAAATTTCTTATGCCCAAGTTGCCCAGAAGCACTTTTGTTATAGTTATATAGCTTATATCCACCCCCTTCAGATTTTTCCTCATGAAGCCAAGCAGATTATCTATTTCCTCATTTGAATTCAAATTCACAAATGCAAGTATGCCAAATGGATTGAGCACATTGCAAATATACACATATTTTGTATGCTCATTGCTCTCTTTGACCATCTCTACAAACCATTTCTCTCTTGTTTCTATGAATTTAGCCTCATTTGTTATAGAGATGTGTATTATGCCATTAATATTGCTCTTGGGCTTTGTTTCATGATACGTTATTCTCTTTATAAGACCGTCTTTTTTAAGCCTGTCCATTGTATAAAGCAAGAGCTCTGGCTTTTTGTTGAATCTTTGGCTTATATCTTTTATCTCTCCTCTGCCATCTATATTCAAGCCTTCTATCAAAGCCTTGGCATTGTCAGAGAGCATAAGCCTGTCTATGAATTCATTTTTTATAGGGAAGAAGCCAAAATCAGTTATTACCCTGCTTGCACTTATTAAAGAGGTGTAATTTTTCATGTTCTTTGCAAAATTTACCATGAATTTGTTTACCTCGTAGAAATTTTTTCCAAGCATGTAAAGTATTAAATCATAGTCGCCGTGAAGCTTTGCGACGAACTGAGGTATATACGAATTATCAATTGCTTTTTCTATTTCTTCTTCCGAAGGCACCTGGCCTTTGAATTTGAATAATGCTATGTATTCTTCTACTCCAAGGTCTGGTATTTTTTCAAGCACTTCTTCTTTTATTTCTCTTTTTGTAGATCTGCCTTTGCTTATTTTTACAAATTCATACTTCCATACATCACTAAGGTCTATTTCTGGAACAAAGTGAAGCCCATACTCATTTATAACCTCATTGAACAAAGAGTAAGCAGTTGCTTTTGGAAGCTTTAGATATTTGCTTATATTATCTATGCTTGCCCTTCCATTTATACTTAGAAGCTTTAACATTTCAAGCTTGAGCAGCCTCCTCTTGTTTTCCTCTATTATTTTTGGCATAGAATCTATTTTGTGATTATTTATTATAAAAAAACAAATATAAATTTAATTGAAACTTTTTGAATTTTTAGGTGGTTTTAATAGATATTAGCTAAATCCTCCCTTTTGACTCTCCTTTTACTACTCCGCTTGCTATCATGTGAGCCAACCTAAGCATATTGTATGCCTTTCCTATAATCTTAGCTAGTTCGGTTTTTTCCAAACCTATATATTGTATATGCAAGCCAAGAAATTTAGAATAGCTTGCGTTCTTGTTTATTTTATTCAATAAATCGATTTTTTTATCAACAGATTTGCCTGATTTCTTGATAGCAAGTATCATCTCTTTTTTGTTGGGCTTTCTTCTCGTTATTGCAATTACAGGAAGATTAAGCTCTGAATTTAGCTTAGCAATATCAACTATATTTAAGCCCCCGAGAGTTACACCGTTAAGCGCTATAAGCTTTATCTGCCTATAAAATCTTGAGCTCCTTATCTTTTTTATTAGAATATCTGTAGAGTCATCGCCATCCACGCTTACATAAAAAGAGAGCACACCTTCTATTATATCATTGCGCGCCACAATACCAACAACAAGAACTTCCTTATCTTCTTTGCTAAAAGGAGAATCGTCTATTGCTAGTATCCTTGCCCCCTCTTTCATACGATTACTTCTTAGGAAGCTGCGCCTTAAATTCTTTTAGATCCTCTTTTATTTCCTCGATTGCATCAAGCACAAGCTTTTTTGAATTTTTTGTAGACTTTACTATAAGCCTTGGCTTACCGACTTCAAAATGGGTTTTTGTCACCGCTGCAAATTCAACATCTGGCTTCTCTTGGAGCTTCTCTCTTATAAGCTCTGCTATGCTTCTTTCAGCGTCCTCGAACTCTATTATCAAACTTTTGGGCTCGTCTTCTATTATTTTCAATTTCATAAAAATCACGCAAACATTAGAATTTGGAAAGACTTACAAATATAATTCTTTGCTAAGAAATATTAATATATTTAACTTTATAAAAAATTAGATACCAATAATGCATTTTGCATTAAGTAAAGCTTTATTGCTTTCTTTTTAGAGGGAATTATATGGCAAATGTGAAAGATGTAGATCCTGATGCACTTATCAGAAAGACTGCTGAAAAGCTGAAAGAGGCAAACATACAGAAGCCAGCTTACGTAGATTTTGTAAAGAGCGGAGCTGGAAAAGATAGGGTTCCGCAGCAAGAGGACTTCTGGTACATAAGATGTGCTTCTCTGCTTAGGCAGGTTTATCTAAATGGACCAATAGGTATATCTAGGCTTAGGACAAGATATGGCAACAGAAAAGAGCATGGGGTAAGAAGGCATCATCATTATAAGGCTGGAGGCAGCATTATAAAAGATGGGCTTGATGCTTTGGAGAAGCTTGGTTATATTAAGAAGACAAAGGCAGGCAGAGAGATTACAAATGCTGGAAAAGCATTCCTTGACAAAATAAGCAATGAAATACTAAAAGGTGAGAAAGTTGCCTGAAGGCGAAGATGAAGAAAGACTCAAAAAAGCTATTGCAAAGAAGCTAAAGGAGATGCAGATAGAGCAACAAAAAAGAGAGATAGTGAGAAAATTGCTTGAACCAGATGCATATGAAAGGCTTATGAATGTAAGAGTATCAAATTACGAGCTTTATGCTCAATTGCTTGACCTCATAATATCTATGGCTCAAAGCAACAGGCTGCCAGGGAGGATAACAGACAAGCAGCTTGTTGACTTGCTTTCGAAACTTACTTCAAGGCCAGAGCCAAAGATTGAGTTCAGGCACAAATGAGGTGTTTGTATGAGCAAAAAGAGTGTTGATAAAAAACTTAAATTAGGCAAAAAGCTTAAGGAAAATAGAAGAATACCTGTGCTTGCAATGCTTAGGACACATAGAAGAATATTATACAACAAGTTCCAAAGAGATTGGAGACATAGGAAGCTTAGAATAGAGTGATGTGCATGCCTGTATTGAATATAAGCTTAAATAAAAGACTAGCAAAGATACACAAACCTAGAAGAAGGGCTTTGGCTATAGATTACATAAGAGAAAGGGCTGCAAAGCTAATGCATTCAGATAAGTCTTATGTTTTGATAGATCCAGAGCTTAATAGGAGAGCTCAGCTGGCAGCAAGAAATATGGAAAAGGTAAAGATAGAGGTTGAAAAAGAAGGAGAATTTATAAGAGCTAAGCTTTTCAAAGAGGAAAAGAAGAACGATGAGGTTAAGAAAGAGAGTAAAGAGAGCAACAAAAAAGAAAATGGGAAAGTGCCAGAAAAAGGCAAGAAATGATTGATAGATTTTTATGTCTGTAATAAAGGCTTCTATTTATGGCAATAGCTATGTGGGCATATTCGGCTATGCTACAGACTCTTTTTGTTTGATCGGCAAAGGCACGCCAGCAAAGAAAATGGAGCAGATAAAAAAGGCCTTGGATGTGGAGATGATAGAGCTTACTATAGACTCTTCGCAGCTTGTAGGCATATACGCTATTGCAAATTCAAAAGGAATTTTGCTGCCGAGCATAATAGATGATAGAGAATATCAAGAAGTCAAAAACAAACTTAAAGATGTAGAGGTAAAAATTTTTGAAACAGATCTTAATGCGCTTAGAAACAACATACTTGTAAATGACAAAATAGCTATAATAAACCCTGGCTACACAAAGAAGGAAGAAAATATAATAAGAGATACATTAGACGTTGAAGTAATAAAGATGAGCATAGGAGGCTTTAATACGGTTGGTGCAAACAATATAATGACAAACAAGGGCATTGTATTCAACAATAGGATAAAAGAGGAAGAGATAGAAAGGCTTGAAGAGGCAATTGGCCTTACTGGAGAGCAGTCAACAGCAAACCTCGGCTCATTGAATATAGGCTTGAGCACCATTGCTAATTCAAAAGGGCTTGTTGTCGGCGAGACAACGACAGGATATGAACTTGCAAGGATAGCAAATTCATTAAACTTATAAGCTTTTTAAGCAATTTATTAATTGATTTTTATGGAAGAGAAAAACAAAGATGAGGCAATAGAACAGCTACAGTATTTGCAAACAATATATGCTCAAGAATATGACAACTTGTTGAGGGAAATCACAAACTATAATGCTGTTTATAATGCAACTAGAAGGAACCTCGAGGTGCTAAACAACATTGATTCTTTGCAAAACAACAAGGTATTGGTAAACTTAGAAGGTGGCACATATATAGATGCCAACATAGGCAAAATAGAAAAGATAATGGTTTATGTGGGCTCAAATTATATTGTTGAAAAAAGCATAGAAGAGGCAAAGCTATTTTTAGAAGAAAGCAAAAAGAGGCAAGAAGAAATTATAAATGAATTGAACAAGCAGAAGCAAGATGTAGAAAAAGCCCTTATAGATATAGGCATAGAAATGGAAAAAATTGGTAATGCAAATGTTTGATTCATTAAAAAAGAAATTTTCAGATTTCGTAAACTCCTTCAAGAAAAAAGAGGAGAAGATAGAAGAAGAGGAAATCAAGGAAGAGGAAAAGGTTGAGAAGAGTGAAGAGCTCAAAGAAGAAGAGGAAGCCAAGAGGCAAGAGGAAGTTAAAGAATCTAGAGAAGAGAAACAAGAAGCCAAAAAAGAAGAGAAAAAAGAGAGTATAAAGCCAAACATATCCACAGCAACCAAGATAAAAAGAGTCTTGCTTAAAAAAGTAAAGATAAAAGATGAAGACATATCTGACATGCTTGAAGATCTTAAAATATCGCTTATAGAATCTGATGTAAACTACGAAGTGGCTGAGAAGTTTACAGATAATTTGAAGAGGCTTCTTGTTGGAAGAGAGGTAGATTCTAAGAATGTAGAAGAAGAGATAAACAATTTAGTAAAAGAAGCATTGCTCCAGACTTTGTCCAAATCGGGAAGTATAGACATAGTTGAATTTGTAAAAAAGAAGAGGAAAGAGAATAAAGAAGAGCCTGTAAAGATACTTTTCTTAGGCCCAAATGGTGCTGGAAAAACAACAACAATAGCAAAGGTTGCAAAGATGCTTATTGATTCTGGCCTTACATGCACATTGTCTGCAAGCGATACATTTAGAGCTGCTGCAATCGAGCAGCTTGCTATGCATGCTGAAAGGCTTAAAGTGCCTATAATAAAAGGCAACTATGGATCTGATCCTGCAAGCGTTGCTTTTGATGCGATAGCCTATTCAAAAGCTCATGGCATAGATGCTGTGTTAATAGACACTGCAGGCAGGCAAGAGACAAACAAAAGCCTGATTGAAGAGATGAAGAAAATAGTGAGAGTAGCAAAGCCAGATTTGAAGATATTTGTTGGCGAAGGTATAGCAGGAAACGCTTTATTAAACCAAGTCAAAGAATTCGATGAAGCAATAAAAATTGATGGCATAATATTGACTAAACTAGACTGTGATGCAAAAGGAGGCAATACATTATCGATATTAAGCGAGACAAGCATACCTGTAATTTATTTCGGGACTGGAGAAGCTTATGACAAATTGATAAAATATGAGCCAAAGATAGTAATAGAAAATATAATTTGAGAAAATGAAAAGCTTAATAAAATAAAAGAGCAATAAAAATGATTATATGGAAGATTCTGAGCTTAAAATGTTGGAATATCAGGTATATGACCAACTAAGCGGCATGCTTAGCAGATTGCCTGGAGAGGAAGAGAGGAACAAGTATATAGAAGGAGTAGCGAAAAGCATCAGCCCTTCATTGAGCAGCGAGGAGATTAAAAAGATAGTACAAGACGCTACAGACTATTACCCGATAAACAAGTATCTTGGAGACCCCAATGTAGAGGATATAATGATAAACAACACATCAAACATATTTTTATATACCTCAAACGCAGGCCAGATAAAAGCTCCTGAAAGAATACAAAGCAAATTTGAATTAGACCTTCTTGTAAGAAAATTCAGAATGTTTGCAACAACAGGCACATCAAACGATAAGATATTTGATGTCCACCTTGAGAATGGATCTAGAGTAAATATAGTAGATTCACCTCTTGGAGCTGATATAACAATCAGGAATTTCAAAGGCCAAGCATATAGCATAATAGATCTAATAAACATGGGAGAAATGAGCTACAAGCTCGCTGCAAGACTTTGGATATATACTGATGGCCTCAAAACAAGGCCAGCCAATATACTTATAGGAGGCATGCCTGCAAGCGGGAAGACAACATTGCTAAATGCTATGTTCAGCTTTTTCAGGCCAGAAGAAAGGATAATAACAATCGAAGAAACATACGAGCTCAATACATCGACACAAGAAAACTGCGTAAGACTTGAGACAAATCCAGAGATAAGCATGGAAGATCTAGTAAAGAACTCTTTAAGAATGAGGCCTGATAGGATTATAATAGGAGAGGTAAGAGGAGAAGAGGCAAAAGACATGATGACTGCAATGAATATAGGAAAAATAGCAATGGGCACAATACACGCAAGTACAGCTAGAGATGTTGTTACGAGGCTACAGCACACCCCTATGAATATAGAAATGGACATTATACCGCTTATAGATGCAATAGTTATAGTGTCACAAGTATATGAAAAAGGCAAGTTCACAAGGAAAATAACCCAAGTTTCAGAGATATCCGGGGTTGAAACGCAGGTTTTGCTGTCTGATCTTTACACATATGATTATAAAACCCACAAAAGCTCAGACATATTGCCTAGCGTAACATATAGAGACACATTAGCAAGGCTAACAGGCTATCCTCCTTCTGAAATAATAATAGAAGAAGAAAGAAGGGCGAAGATATTAGAAAGGCTCAATCAACTAGGGATAAGAGACCTCAAAAGCATAAATGAATTTGCAAAATTATACTATGAGAATCCTGAAGAAGCCTTGAAGAGAATAAATCTTCAAGATCTAGGCACTTTACCATGGTAATAGGAATAATTCTTTTGTTGCTCCTGATTTTGTATAAAATTTATTTAGATATATCAAGCAATCAGATTGAGCCATATTCGTATCTTCTTATTGGACTTGGTTTTCTTCTTTTTAAATTTGAGTATATCAATATAATTCTCTATTCAATTTTGCTTATTTTGTTTAGTATATCATACAAATTCTATGGCAGCATCAAAAGCATAGCCACATCAATGCTTCTTTTCTCAGCACCATTTCTGCATTTAAATGGAATTATTCTTGCACAAAGTGCTTTTCTTGGAGCTCTTGCAGGCATCAGCAGATTTAAAGAAACAGGCAAAAGAAATGACAAAAAAATAGAGCTTAGAAGGGATTTGACACATTTCTTATTTGGTGCACTTATATTTTTGCTTGCTTTGCTTTTTTCAGTAGGCAACAGAGAGATCATAACGATGCTTATAGTTGGTGGTCTTTTCCTAGGCAACTATACAATTTTGTCAGAAAATAGGCTTTCCAGAATGCTAAAAAGCTTAGAAAGAAAAGAAGCTCCATTCGGCTCTGGAGCATTCTGGCTTTCTCTTGGCTTGCTCGCAACATTAGCTTTTGTTTTTTCGAATGCGTTTATGCTTGTAATACTTGCAGCAATACTTATAGGAGACCCGCTCGCCACAATAATAGGCATTAAATTTGGCAAGCACAAAATATTTTACAATAAGAGAAAGAGCATAGAAGGGAGCTTAGCTTATTTCTTAGCCTCTTTTGCTTTGGGCTATATTATAATAGGCAATATTGCTTTTGCTATAGCATTGATAGCAGCATTTGTTGAAAGCATAGATTTGAAAATAGATGACAACCTCAGCGTGCCTATAGTGCTTATACTGCTTATATTTCTGCTTTTTTACTTCTAGCAAAAAGAAAAAAACGAAAGAGCTACACTCTCCTTCCTCTTCTGCCACCAGGCCTCTTTGTTGTATCTGTTGGTATAGGAGTAACATCTTCTATGCTTCCTATCTTGAAGCCACTTCTTGCCAAAGCCCTTACAACTGCTTGAGCTCCAGGGCCAGGAGTTTTTGAGCCATGGCCGCCAGGCGCTCTTATCTTTATATTTATATGAGTTATTCCTTTTTCTATTGCTTCTGCAGCAACCTTGTATGCTGCTTGCATTGCCGCATAAGGAGTTCCTTCTTCATGGTCAGCATCTACAACCATGCCACCGCTGCCAACAGCTATTGTCTCTGCACCTGACAAATCAGTAAGAGTTATTATAGTATCATTCTTCGAAGAATAGATATGGGCAACACCCCACCTTATTCCTTTTGGCTTGTGCTTTTGCTGCGCTAAAGTAACCTCAGCCTCATAAGATACTTCTCCTTTCTTTGATTTTTTCTGCTCTTTTTGAGCTTCTGCTTCTTTTTTAGTAGCCATATAAACACCTAAGCTGCTTCACCTTCAGCTTCACCCTCATTATTTGAGGAATTTTCACTTGGTTGAGCAGAACGATGCTCAGAGGAAAGAATATTGTGCTCTATGTTGAAAGGCTTGTAATAGCTTATCCCTTTCTCCTCTTCTGGCTTTACCATATAGCCAGGTACAGTCACCTTCCTTCCATTTATTGCTATGAAGCCATGAGTTATGAGCTGCCTTGCTTGCTTTATTGTTTTAGCAAGGCCTTTCTTGAATACAACAGTCTGCAAGCGCCTTTCCAAAAATGCATCAGGGGTTAATACTAGAAGATCATCCAATGTTGCATCTGGCTTTATTATACCATACTTTGCAAGCCTTCCTATTATCTGCTTGCCTTTTTCTTCGCTTGCCCTTCCTGAGAAGAGCTCTTTTACGTTCCTTCTTATCCTTCTAAGCTCTGTAGAGGCTTTCCAAAGCTCCCTAAGGTTTCTTAAGCCATACCTTTCCACTAAGGAGTGCTCCTCTTGTATCCTCTGCCTATCCCACATCATAGTGGGCTTTTCATATTTTTTCCTAAATCTTCTCGGTGCACCCATTCAATCACTTTTTCTTTTCCTCTTTCTTTCCTTGCTGCTGGGCACTCTTTTGAGCCTGTTCAGTTGCCTTCTTTGTTACTCCAACAGTTGCACCAGTTCTTCCAGTAGACCTTGTCCTCTGTCCACGCACCTTCTGGCCATATTGGTGCCTGAATCCGCGCCATGTTTGTATCTTTATATCATAATCAATATCTTGTCTTACTCTAACTGTAAGGTCACTTCCTATGAGGTGCATGTTTTCTCCTGTTTCTCTGTCTTTGCGCCTGTTTAATAAATATTCAGGTATTCCAAACTTCAAAGGATTCTTCATTATTGATTCAAGTTCTGCTATCTTCTCTTCTGAAAGGGAGCCTATCCTAGTTGATGGATCTATTCCGAATTTTGATTTTGCTATATTTGATATGGCAGAAGCCATAGTGGCTCCTATGCCTTTTACCTGCATAAGCGCCTTTGTAATCTTAAAATTGCCATTAATATCTCTGCCAGCTATTCTAACAATGCTAGCTTCCTCTCTCTTTTGTTTTGCTTCCTGCTTGTTTTCTTCTTTTACATCGCTCATTAGCTCACCAATCGCCAGGGCTGGGATTTTCAGGAACCTTTTGAACCCAGAAGGCTCAGAAGAGCCATACGCTCGCGGGTTGTATCTCCAGGCGTACGCGTTACCGGATTCCGCCACCCTGGCTTAGTAGATATTTTATTTTGAAACCTTATAAATAGGTTTCTGTATTTGTTGTTTGATATTGATAAGATAACTATAAATACTTTTCTTAAATGCGCTCTTTATTTCTTTTTCAGCTATTTTCTATTGCTTTCAATATCATCTCCTTTGCCTT
>JAGDYD010000022.1 GCA_023256515.1 Microcaldota archaeon | reverse complement strand
AAGGAAACGGGCCCTAAACCCGTCGCGTTTGACCAGGCTCCGCCACCCCTGCACAAACAAAGTTAGTGGTTCTTATGAAGTATTTATACTTTTCTAATCAGATGAATAATGCTTCGCTTGATCATATTGTTTAAATAATTTGCTTCCGAGCTGCGTTGTCTTTTTACTTAATATAAAAGATATAAAGCAATATTCTATTTAAAGATTGATCAAAAGAAATTCTTTTAAATATTGAATTTCAAAGAAAAGTTGTAGGTCGTAATATGCTTATAAAAATGCTTACAAAAAAAACTTGCTATGAATATTCGATCGTTGGCTTAATATACCTTTTTGTCGCTTTTGCTCTTTTTCTTCCGATAATTTCAAATCCGGTAAAAACAACGCTAGGCGCAACATATGACGTATATCAGAATATGTGGAACTACTGGTGGGTAGGATATTCCCTCTCAAACCACTTAAATTTATACTATACGAAACTTCTCCAATGGCCTGTTGGAGCAAACCTTGCATACATGACATTGCAACCCATAACAGGTATTTTGTCACTGCCTTTCCAAGCGGTAAGCTTGCCTTTTGCGTATAATGTGATGTTCTTTCTAGGATTCTTGATAAGCGGCATAGGCGCGTATGCGCTTGCTAAATATATAACAAATGACAAATACGCTGCCTTTTTGGGGGGCTTTGTATTCACTTTCAGCGCCTTCCATATAGCACAGTCATATGGGCATGGCCAATGGTTTTTCATTGGATGGATAGCACTATTCATATATTTCTTCATGAAAATGATCGAAACCCAGGGCAACGAAAGATATTTTATGGCAATGATTTCTGGAGTAATGTTTGTCTTAGTTGTGCTTATGGGAGATGTCGAGCCAGGACTTATCGCACTTATGACTGTTCTTGCGATACTTGCTGCATACATTTTATCTAAAGCGGAACGCAAAAAAGCCCTTTCTAAAGAATTTGCATATGCTTTTGCAATAATGGTTTTAACAGCGGCTATACTGGGAAGCTGGGGCTTCTACCCAATTTTCAAGGCGGCACTTTCAAATGGCGCAAGTTCAACAATATCTGAGATGAATTCTATACAAAACAATATGGCATGGAGTGACAACCTGCTCTCTTTCTTCTTACCAAGCTATTATAACAGTATATTCAATGGGCTGGCTTCACACGAATATTACTCCATCTACAGTATGGGAGGGCCACAAGATAGGATAGCATATATAGGTTACACAGCGCTTGGACTTGCTTTATATGGAGCATATAGATCTTTTAAAAAATCCAAGCTCTGGATAGCAATTGGAATATTATTTTTGCTTCTTGCGCTGGGCCCATTTGTAGAGATAGGGCCATTTTCAACCCCAATACCAACTTTGTACCTTATATACCATGCTATTCCATTGATAAATTTCATAAGAGAGCCAGGCAGATTCGATGTTATTATAGAGCTTGCAATTGCTATGCTCACTGCAATAGGCTTTGCATCGCTGCGCGAAAAGATGAAATGGCATGATAAAAAATCACTTTATACAGTTATGGCAATCTTTTGCACGTTATATATGATCGAGAGTGCTGGGATACCGATCAACAGCACATATACCCCACACATACCTCAATTCATAAAAGCTGAAAGCATGTACCCTGGAAACTTTTCTACGCTGGTACTGCCTGCTTTGCCACAACCAAACAACGAATCTCCAGCAGAGTACATGGGCCAGGCAGATTATTATACCACAGTGCTCCATAAACCTATACTAGGAGGATATATAAGCAGAGAAAACGCAACCCAAGAAGGTATACTTGTAAATCTGCCCATAGTGCTGTATGCCACAAGCCTACAATATGGCGAGCAATATATAACGCCTGTAAAAGAGAACCTTACAGTGATGGGATTGCAGGCTTTGTTGCAGCTCAAAAATTATAATACATATTATGTTATATTAGAAAATAAAGCATTCCCTGGGGCGGAATTTTATCAGATCTATGGCTTGCTGAGCAGCATGTTCTCAAAGCCAGTATACCAAAGCCAGAACATAACTGTATTTTTTGTACCTAATCTGCAGAACCAGAGTTACATAGCAAATTACACGGGATTTTTCCCGCTGCCAATTATGGAAAGCTGGGCTACAGTTATGACACAAGAAGGCGTAGGCTGGCTTCCTATAAATGGGCAGGGGATTATAGAAACACCTTACAAAGGACCACAGAACAGTACATATAATATGCACATAAGCTTCGAGGCGCTATCACAGCCTTATTCTAAGCTGTACATAGAAATTGCCATAGGCAATACGCTTTACAAAACTATCTACTTAAATACTTCTTCTGGATTATCAAGCTATCACGAAAATGTCAGCGTTCCATACAATCAAATTGGCTATACTATAGCATTTATTGAACCGAGCATTACGTATTCGAACGGAATAATAAGCGGTGCTACTTTCCTGTACAACATAACTGTCACTTAGCCCTTGCCATACCCCAAGTATTTTATATTTTTAATTGACAAGATAATATGCACTTGCTGATAGCATGATAAATGCGAAATATGTCAGAGAGAACTTAGAAGCAATAAAAGCTTCTCTTTCAAAAAGGCAGATGGACTACCCTATAGACAGGATACTTCAGCTAGACAAAGAATGGCGAGAGATTAAGACAGAAACGCAGAAGTTAGAGGAAAAAAGAAATAAAGAGAGCTTGGAGATAGCTGAGCTCAAAAAAAGCGGCAAGAGCAAAGAGGCTGAAGAGAAGATAAAGGAGCTTGCTGAGATAAAAAGCAAGATAGAAGAAAACAAAAAAAAGCTAGAAGCTTATGAAAAAGAGCTAAACGAGCTTCTTTGGAATATGCCAAACATATTGCACGAGAGCGTGCCGTATGGAAAAGACAGCAATGACAATGTTGAAATTAAGAGAGTTGGAGAGCCCAAGGATAGAGAGCTTCCAGGGCATGAAGAGATACTCAAAAAATTAGATATGATAGATCTTGAAGATGCTGCAAAAGTGGCTGGAGCAAGGTTCTATTACCTTAAAAGCGATATAGCCCTCCTCGAACTTTCTTTGATAAGATTTGCAATAGACACTCTTGTCAAAAAAGGCTACACCCTTATTGCGCCACCACATATGATGAAGAGAGAATATTACAAAGGAGTAACAGCATTGGGCGATTTTGAGGATGCACTTTATAGAGTAGGCGAGTCTAAAGAGGCCATGCAAAACAAAAACATAGAGCATGTTGAAGATGAATTATTTTTGATAAGCACTTCAGAGCACCCTATTGCTGCAATGCATGCAAATTATGTTTTTTCTGCTAATGATCTACCAAAGAAATATGTTGGCTGGAGCCCTTGCTTCAGAAGAGAAGCAGGAGCCCATGGAAAAGATACCAAAGGAATATTTAGAGTCCACCAATTCTACAAGGTAGAGCAGTTCATATTCAGCAGGCAGGAAGATTCCTGGAAGTACCATGAAGAGTTAAGGGAAAATGAAGAAGAGATTTTCAAGGCTCTTGGAATACCTTACAGGATAGTAAATATATGCACAGGAGACATTGGCATAGTGGCAGCAAAGAAATATGATCTAGAAGCTTATCTGCCTGTCCAGAAAAAATATGGCGAGATGTGCTCCTGCTCAAACTGCACCGATTGGCAGAGCATGAGGCTTGACATAAAATACGATGAGAAGAATGAAAGAAAATATGTGCATACCCTTAATGCTACTGCTGTTGCTACCGAAAGGGCAATAGTTGCTATAATAGAGAATTATGCAAATGAAGATGGCACAATAACAGTGCCAGAGGTTCTAGTGCCTTATATGGGCAAAAGAAAGATAGGCTAGCTGATTCTATGAAAAAAGAATATGAAATAATGAAAGAGATAAAGAGGCTAAAGTCAATAAGAGGCTCTGGCACAGAGCTTATTAGTGTTTATATACCTGCAGGCTTCCAGATAAGCGAAGAAGTTGCAAGGCTTAGAGAAGAGTATAGCCAGTCTTCAAACATAAAATCAAAAACAACCAGGACAAATGTATTGAGCGCTATAGAAAAGATAATGCAGTATCTCAAGCTTTTCAAAGAAACCCCTAAGAATGGGCTTGTGGTATTTTGCGGCAATATATCAAACAACCCAGGCAAAGTAGATATAGAGCTTTTTTCAATGGAGCCACCACAGCCGTTAAAAGTAAACATCTATAGATGCGATTCAACATTTTTGCTAGACCCTATAGAAGAGATGGTAGAAGCAAGAGACACTTTTGCCCTTCTTGTAATGGATGGTAGAGAAGCAACAATAGCAACTTTGTCTGGAACACACATAAGAGTAGTCAAAAGGCTCAACTCTACTGCCCATGCAAAAGTAAGGAAAGGTGGCCAATCTGCAAGGCGTTATGAAAGGGCTATTGAAGAGAGCATAGAAGATTATTACAAAAGGATAGGAGATGCAATAAACCAGCTTTTTGAGCAGTATCAATTCAAGATAAAGGGGCTTATAGTAGGAGGCCCTGGCCCTGCAAAAGAGGGCTTCATAAAAAGCAATTCTTTGAACTACCAGATAAAGATTCTAGGCGTATATGATACCGGCTATACAGATGAATATGGGCTTGAAGAGCTTGTAGATAAGGCAAAAGATTTACTTGAGCAGCAAGAAGCATCGCAGGAGAGGCGAATAATAGAAAGATTTATACAAGAAGTTTCAAGAGGAGGTTTGGCAACATATGGCTATGAAAATACAAAAAAAGCCTTAGAGGCAAACCAGGTGAGCACTCTTATAATAAACAAAGACATAGATCTTGAAAAAGTAAAATACAAATGCAACAGCTGTGGAGAAGAATTTGAAAAGCTGGAGCAGAATGGGCATAGGGAAGAGAAGCACAGCTGCGGAGGCAACTTGATTGTTGAGAATGTGCAAGATGCTGTAGAAGAGCTTATAGACATTGCAGACAAAAAAGGAGTTGAAACAATTTTTGTTTCTAGCGAGAGCTCATATGGAAAAGAGTTCCTCATGGGATTTACTGGCATAGGCGCACTGCTAAGGTACAAATAGGTGCTTGAAACGAAGGTCAATAAAAGCCTTTCTTTTGTCCTTCTTCTCTCTTTAATCTACATGCTTTTCTGGGATTTCTATGCTTATTTAAGGTATATAAACTATGTTTCGACATATTTTGACATAGGCTTAGCAGATTACAACCTTTATTACTACTCTGTTGAGCACGTAAGCCTATTGCAGTATCTTGTATTCATGAATCATGTCTCTTTTATAACACCACTTCTTTATCTCTTCTATAAAATATTTGGCAATCCTTTTTCTTTCATCTGGCTCCAAAACCTTATGCTTGCATTTACAGCCCCTTTTGTATACCTTATTGGCAAGATGAAAAGCAATAGAATTGGCATAGCTTTTGCTATTTCATACCTTATAAATCCAGCATTATGGGGCTTAGGGGTTTTTGATGCACATTTAGAAGGCCTTCTTCCTTTCTTCTATATGCTCAGTTTATATCTCTACCTTAGAGGGAGCAAATTCTTTTTATTAAGCTTTGCACTTCTTTTGAGCGTAATAGATACAGGAGCAGCTTTGGCCCTTTTCTTTGCTATTGGATTGATTTTTTATGAATATTTAAGCAAAAGAAAGAGAAAGAAAATGGTAAAAGAGCTTATTGCATCTATAGCCTTATCAATTTTGTTTATAGCCCTTTATTGGCATATCTCAATAAGCATAAATTCCAATGTGCCTCCGCAGCTCAAAGCTATGAATTTCTTTGGCGAGCAAAAAAACGTCCTAATAAATTCAACCAGCAATAAGCTTGGCCTTGCTTCAATATTCTGGCTTCTTATGGCTTTCTTCTCTTTTGGAATCTCCATATTATATGCCTTTTTGCCTTCTCTTCTTTTCTTGTTGCCATGGATAGGCGAGGTTTTTGCAGCTAAGAACATATTGTTTATAAACCCATATATGCAGTATTTTGCGTATGCAATAGGCGGCTTGGCTGGTTCTCTTCTTGGAGCACAAAGCAATAAGCTAGATTCAGGAAAAATAGAAAAAAGCACATATGCATTTTCAATCATTTTCCTTCTCTCTTTCTTGGCGATATACCACTTTCCAAGCCCGTTTGCAAAAAATCAAGTAAGCACCAACTTAGATATTATCTTAAACGCAAGCTATGCTAATACCAGCATAATGGCACAGGGCAGCATAACGCCGCATTTATACAACATGCTTTATGTTGAGAATCCGCCTGATGAGAAGCCGCTTTGGTTTGAAAAATTGAATTATACAACCTATTGGTTCAAGCCAGAGTATATAATACTTGACAAGAACTTAAGCGATTTTGGACCCATGAATTCAAGCTCTTTCAACATATATGCATATATGGGCAGCAACTATTCTTTGTATTACCAAAAGAATGGCGTTGAGATATATAAGCTCAGGTAAGTTCAGCTGCTATAGGGCATGAGCTCATATATCCTGAATTGCCATAAATGTATAGATGATAAGGTGTTATTATCGTGTTGTTGTAGGAGCTGTAGTTCATGAATATGCTGGGCTCTGATTTTGCAACGGCTAAGCATTTAGCTTTGCTTGTTGTGCCTATTTGTGTTGGCTTTCCAAGACCTGATATTGGATATGTGCAATTGGTAGAGTTCAGCAAAAAGAAGTCTATTGTTGTGGCGTTCCTTGTATAGGCTATAGATTCTACTAGCTTTGTAAAGCAAGGATATTCAGCAACATACTCTGATTCATTTCCAAAAGTAACTGCAACAGCAACCCTTGGAGAAGAATGGAAATTTGAAGCGAATGTTGAAAATGGGGTAATCAAGAAATTTGAAAATGCGAAATAGGCTATTAGCAATATTGCAATCATAACTGCTAAAGCCTCTACATATTGAATGGTCCTGCTCTTTCCTTTTGATTTGTTGCTCTCGCTAACTTTAGCTTTGCTAGAGATGCGCTTAGCTTCTTTTTTGTTATTTTCCTTTGCATTCATTTGGTATCACTTCAGCAACAATGAAGGGTAGCATGCATCCATTGAGCTCTGATTCCCTTCAAAATATAAATAAGAGCCGAAAAATGAATATACCTTTATCTGGTTTGAAGATCCGTTTGTCAATATTACCATAGGTATGTTTGATTGTGCATAGAAATTCATGCATGTGCTAAAGCTAACACTCTTGTTGCCTGCTGTGCAAGTTCCATTGCTTATTGAGATAAGAATAGGTTCTTTATTCATTGATATTATGCTTTTGCTTATCAA
This sequence comes from Microcaldota archaeon, assembly GCA_023256515.1. Taxonomy (GTDB): domain Archaea; phylum Micrarchaeota; class Micrarchaeia; order Micrarchaeales; family CABMGC01; genus JAGDYD01. The sequence continues at coordinate 2,948 of JAGDYD010000022.1, read as the reverse complement.
GCTGCCACATTGGTATTCACTTATTGTTGGAGTTCCATTCAATGCCACTACAACATAATGAGAATTTGCTACAGCATTGTCAAACACGCTTATTGGCGCAAAATTGCTTGCTTTTAAGTCGTAGAAGTATGTTATAGCAACATACAATATTATTAGTATAGCTATGCTAATGAACAAGAGGTGCCAGTTTCTAATAGTCCTCTTGTTTATAATTATTTTCCTCTTTATCCTAAGGCGCATATAGATAATGAAGACTATTCCAAATGCTACAACGCCTATAAGCAGGCTTAGGAGAGAGCCATAGATTGGAGCAAGAACTAGATTAGATGAATAAGGCATAGGTATTATCAAAGATAGGCTTCTAGCAAAAGGTGCATCTATATACCTGGCAAGCTCAGTAAGGCTTAAAGGAGATGAATAGTAAGACAAAGCCCCTTTGCCTATATTTTTTAGCTCAGATATTGCAGAGCTAACATTGTAAATATTGCCCATTAGCATTTGGTTTATCTGCATTTCTTCAAAAGAGAGATTTTGAATTTGCTTGCTTGGCTCTTGGTAGTTGAGCTGGTCTTTTATAAGAAGGGCAGTATTGTTCCTTGCAAGGGCTAGCATATATGAATAGGTTTTGTTCAGCTCCAAATATATCTTTGTAGCATTTGCAAGATAAGAAGCCAAAGTAGCATTATATTGGGTAAGGTTTATGCTCATAAAATTGTTTATTGTATAATTTCTTATAGAGGCAAGCTGATTGAGTTCATTATAAAGGCTTGAATTGCTTATGTGGCTCAATATAAGGTAGGAATCATTGAGAAGAGAAGAATAGTTTGCCAATGTGACATTCAATATTTTATTGAGTTGGGCCACCTTTCTAGAATAGAATATTGGTTCTATATACTTGCTTTCTGCAAGGCTTGCATTGTAGGCTACCATATATATTTGAGAATTTTGAATAGGCTTAGCATTTATCTCAGAGATTATCTGCTGTATATTATTAAGCAGTGAGAAATTGTATGTAAGCGCTTCGCAATACCCAAAGGCATAGCAGTACCATGGAGCTGTGCTTGGGTTTGGATAAAATTCGCACTGAGACATCATAGCGCTAGTTATATTTGGGGTAACAGGAAAGAGACCATTTGTATAAAGGCTCCTTGTATAATTGGTTATGTTTGCAAAAGCAGAATTTGCTATTGCAAGATTGTAGGCTGCATTTTTAGCATTCATAGAGCTTATGCTAGAATAGAATTCATTGAAGCTGTTGTTTAATATAGAGTATTCCTTCTCAAAGCTCATTATATCTTGTGCAAATGTTCCAGTAACGCCATCTGTCTTGTACATTAGAAGGTTGCATACAGGAACTGTTTGGCATGAGTAGCATGAGTTGCTTACATTGCATGTGTATTGATCAAGGCCTGTTTCAAAAAGGCAATAGTTGATTGGAGCGCTAGATGAGTTTTGGAATTCGTGCATATAGCTTAGAAGTAGATTTTTGTTTATGCTTCCATATGCATTGGCTATTGTATAATTCCTTATTATAAGGTAGATTTGTGTAGTATTAAGCACAAAATTTCCAGAGGAATCGTTTATAAGGAACAAAAGAACATTTTTGTTGTAGAGTGCAGTATATGTTTTGTTTGAGTATGTTATGTTAACAGGAGTAAGAGAGTTTATTATCTGGCTGGGCACATTATAGCTTGAGAGTAGATTATTTATTTGTGCAGGCACGGAAGCATAGCTTAAACCCAATAAAAGGAAAACCAATATAGGAATATATAGTTTCATGCCATCAACTGGTCTAGGATATATTTGAAATCGAATATTTAAAAATATTTGTATAGCCTAGCAAAAAGAAAAAGATTATTCTGTAATTATTTCAACTATCTGGCCCTGGCCCATGCTTGTAGGCATATTCTCCATTTCCACAACAAGAAGCTCGTTTTCAATGCCTTTTACCAAGCCGTGCCATTCTCTATTGCTGTTGTCTACATAAAGCACTTTTTTGCCTATAAGTGTATTCAAGTCTACAGGCTCGTTTATATTTACAAATATTACCTTTTCCTCGCTAAGACCTGCAACTATTCCTATCATGATGTTATTTAATCAATTAAATATTAAAAAGGTTTTTGCCAAAAATCTAGAGCAGAATATATGCTAGGCCAAAAGATTAAGAAAAATTAGGCAAAAAAGTTGAAGTCTTGAAAAATTAAAAAAGAGATAAAAATAAGTTTTAAGGGCCAAAAGGCCCAATAATCAAATTTATTGTCCTGCTGCTGTTAGCAAGTCCTGTATGAACTCGTTTCCAGCCTGCACAGTCTCGTTGGCTGTGTAACCAGCTACGAGTATTCTGTTTGTTCCGAATGCCTGTACTATTACTGATCCTGGACCGAATGTTGAGTTCAAGCTTGGGTTCTGTGCAAATATCTGTGCAGCTATTGAGTTCACATACTTGCTGCCAATTACTATCAATGTTGATGCCTGGTTTGCGTTTGTGTCAAGCACTGCCAATGGTGTTGCAGCTGTGTTAAGCTTTACTGGTGTTATTGCCTGTGTTACGCTTGGTGTTGCGCTTAGGTTGCTTATGCCGTTTACTACGCATGAGGTTGTTGAGAATGTGCAGTTTGCTGTTACATTTGCTATTGTTACGTTAGGCAATGCTTGTGCGCCCACTGCAAATGGTCCTATCACATGCTCTGCTGATGTTACTGTTGTTGATGCTGGTCCAACTATGAACTGCAGCATGTCAACGCTCTTTGCCATGTCATATGTTACTTGTGTTGGTGTTATTGAAGCAACCATTGATCCGCGCTCTGTTCTGAAGCCTGCAGGCGCTTTTACCTGGTTGCCAGAGCTGCTTGTATAGCTTATTGCACCACTAACTCCGAGTGTAGTAGGTGTGTAGTTTAGATAGTAGAGCGATGAACCCACGCTAGGCGGCGTTGTTGTTGAGGCGT
>JAGDYD010000030.1 GCA_023256515.1 Microcaldota archaeon | reverse complement strand
ATTCTTATACCTGTACTGCCACAAAAAGAGGGCTATATTATCTCTGAGCATTTCGGGAGAGCACCGTTCTTTGCAATATATGATACAAGCAACATTGAGAAGCCGGCAGAAGTAATTAAGAACACTGTACCACCAACAATGAAAGAGCATAGCGGAAGAGGCAGGCTTGTGCTTGAACTTCTGTCAAAGATAAATTTTGATGCGATAATAACAAAAGAAATAGGCAGAGGTGCATTCTATGAGCTTTCATTAGCCAAAAAGATCTATAAATCCAGCGATAGAACCCCTATAGAGGCGCTTAGGAAGTTTCTTTCTGGTGAACTTATTGAGATAAAAGAACCTACAGAATAAAGATTTTTTATATTTATTTTCTTATAATTCAGTAATAATCTCCTTCATTTTTCGTGGTGCTATGGTAAGGTTTGTACTAGTTGCAGACTCTAGCTTAAATGCGAGCTATAGGCATTTTCCACTCCTAGACTTCCTTCCAAGCGCCCCATTGGAGGGTGTTCCAAAGCCTATATACAAGTTCTTAAAAGGCAAACCCTATGATCCATTGCCTGATGGTTCGATAAGTGTAACAAGCTACGCCATTAGGAAGATAGAGGCCGCACTTCTGCAGAAGTTTCCAAGAAATGAGGTTGTTGTAGCGCACGAAAAATATCTCGAAAAATTTATAACAGATGATACTGAAGTGATAGGAGTAAGTACAATGGATCCACTAGGTACTGGCCCTGTGACAATGTCATATATTGCTCTTCTTAAAAGTAAGAAAGGGGCTTGGGTAACGCAGGAATGGCTTAGGCTCATAAGGAAGATCAACAGGCTCAGGTCTGGCAAAAAAGCAAAGCTCATCGTAGGTGGGCCTGGCGTTTGGGATTTTACTCTATTCCCAGAGGAGCTTGAAAAGGAGAATATAGACTATGCATTTCAGGGCGAGGCTGAGGATATTGTTGCTGATTTGTTTGAACAAGTGCAGACAGGAAGCTTTGATCATGACAAGTTTTTTGAAGGCTATATAAGTACAGATGAACACTTCCACAGAAAATTGGTGAGCCATCCAAGATTTTTGACAAGAAACCCAAAAATAGGTCTTGGCCCAACACTTGATAAAATTCCAACCATAGTAAACCCAGCGCATGGTGGAATGGTAGAGATAATGCGAGGCTGCGGAATCGGATGCGACTTCTGCGAGGTAACGCTCAGGCCGCTTAGGTATTATACAAACGAGATGATAATAAAAGAGATAGAGACAAACATAAGGGGTGGATTTGACAATGCATGGCTTCACACAGATGAGATCTTTAGCTTTAGGCATACAAAAGCAAATTTTGAGCCAAACGAAGAAGCCTTGATAGACCTGTTCACAACTGTCATGTCAATAAAAGGAGTAAGGAGGACAAACCCTACGCATGGAAGGATATCGCCACCTGCTGCATATCCCGAGCTCATAGAAAAAATATCGAAGATAATAAAAGCAGGGCCTCAAAACTGGATAGGCATACAGGTTGGCGTTGAGACAGGTAGTGACTCCCTTGCGCTGAAGCACATGCCAAGAAAGACTTTGCCTTTGCATATAGGGCCTGATGGCTCATGGAAGGAAATAGTGTGGCAAGGCACATACAATTTGAACAAATATTATTGGAGGCCTGCTTTTACATTGCAAGTAGGGCAGGCTGACGAGACAGATGAAGACAACTGGGAAAGCGTAGAATTAATAAACAAGCTGAGCAACAGCTACATTGATGGCAGGCCTTTTGAATTTACAATAACCCCTTTGCACAATGTTCCTATGGGGTTGATAAAGAATAGGGAATTCTCAAAAATAGAGCTAACACCTTCCCAGCTTGCTGTATACTATGCAAGCTATAGGCATTTGTATAAGATGGCTATAAGAAATGCAAAGATAGAAAGCAAAAGAAGCGGAAGCAAGATCGCAAAGCTTGGCACATCTTCTATAATCTCATTCGGTGCATGGGCGATGATGAAGTTTGTCGAAAATATAGCAAGGAAAGGGGGTGTCGACATAGAAAAAGCAAGCAATTATGGAATTGAGAACAGCAAAAGAATAGAAAGCCTGCAAATGGTTGAAAAATAGATATTTTAATCTTTATTGCTCAATAACAATATGGCAGAATTAAGCTCTCTTAGCCTTGGAAGCTTATTTGGAAAATTGCGCGAGGCTTTAGTGTCGTTTACAAGAGACATAGACAAGTATATTGAGGATACTAGCAAAGTTATATCAAAAGAAGATATAGATGCATTGAGAAGGCATATACAGGAGAAGCTTGATAGAAACGAAGAAATAGAAGATAACAAGAAGCTCAAAGATCTTTTGGACTTATTTTTAAAGGATAGGGAAGTAATAAGTGTGATGCGCAAAGATGCTGATGCGTGGGTTTCGATGCTTGATTCAATAATAGACAATCTTTCAAAGAAAGCTGAACCTTTAACAGAAACAGAAAAGCAGGAGCTAAAAGAACTTTTAGGAATAGCAAACCAAATAAAAGGCCTTTTAAGGGGAAGCGAAAAAGACCAAGATGCTCAGCATAATGCGCACTAATCAATGCAAGATTGAGTAGCCTTCTTTTTCTATTTTTTCAGCAAGTTCCTTGCCCCCATTTTCTACTATTTTCCCATCGTAGAGTACATGCACCACATTATTGCCTTTAAGCTCAAGAGCGCTGAGTATCCTTGTATAATGCGTTATTACTATGCAGCCCGTACCTGAGGCTGCAGCTTTGCTTATTTCTCTACCTACAATCTTTACAGCGTCAACATCAAGCCCAGAGTCTGGCTCGTCAAGAATTGCTATTTTTGGCTTGAGTATGTTCATCTGCAATATCTCACTCTTCTTCTTTTCTCCTCCTGAAAAGCCAAGATTTACAGGCCTTTTTATAACCTCTTCGCTCATACCAAGCTCTTTTATTCCTTTTTTCACTTCTTCCATAAGCTTTTTCATATCTGCACTGCCTTCCATAGAAGATTTTGCTGTGCTTAAAAACGAAAGGAATGAAACGCCCTCTATCTCTACAGGATTCTGGTATTGCATAAATATGCCCATCCTGGCTCTTTCATCTATGCTCATATTTATTATGCTCTTTCCATCAAATAGTATATCCCCTTCTTTTACTTTAACACCTGAAAGACCGACTATTGCCTTTGCCAATGTTGTCTTTCCGCTCCCATTTGGGCCCATTATGACATGGAGTTCTCCGCTTCCCACTTTTAGGTCTATTCCTTTAAGGACCTCTTTACCACCTACTTCTACATGAAGGTTTTTTATTTCCAAAAGCATTCAATCACCTAATATCTTGCCTAAATGGTTGTCTATTATGCTTTCAAGCAAATCTTTTGACTGAAATGCATTCATATTTTCATAGACAAATCCTTTGAGAAGAAGCTTACGCGAATCCTTTGGGCTTATGCCCCTGCTCATAAGATACTCTATAAAGGTATTGCTCAACGGAGCCACATCTGCGCTGTGCGCCGCTTTCACATCATTCTCATTTGTTGTCATTGCTGGTATTGCCTCTATTTTTGAGCCGCCCATGTTTATTCCCTTTGCAATTATATTCGCTTCGCTGCCATTTGCCCCTTTTTCTATTATTGAATTCTCTTTAATAAATATTGTTGCATTTTTGCCTATGGCTCTTGCCGATATAAACGCCTTTGCATTTTGGCTAGCATTTATTATATAATCAGTAATATCTACATTTTTTGATTGAGCCACTATTATATTGTTTATATGTGCAGAGCTGTTTTGGCTGCATATAATTTTATTATTTGATTTTGCTTCTCCAACAAAAAAAGAATTAATTTCTATCCTTGAATTATTTCCAGCAGCTCCTGTATAAAAGCTTAGCGATTTGTTGGCTTCATTTATTATGTCTATTTTTATATCCGATCCTTCCTTTGCATTTATTTCATTTATTATTCCAGCTTCTTCTCCTTCAAAAAATTCTTCAATAGCAATTTTTGAGCCCTCTTCTGCCAATATTATTATTTGATTATAGCCATTTAGCATAAGCCTAAGCCTGAGCTCCTCCTTTTTGCCTGAGCTTATAAGCATTATTTTGCCCGTATTGAGTTTTGCCTTTGCTATATAAACATTCCTATCTTCTGTCAAAAATTTATAGTCTATATTATCTTCAAGGTTGTATACCTTTATCCTCTTATTGTTGTTTTCTACCTCTTTCCCATTGCTTATCAAGTCAAAATTGCCGATCTTTTCTGCTATCTTGGAGAGTTCTTTTAAGCTATCAGCACTGCCGCTAACATCTAGCCTAATTATATTTTTCGAATATAATGGGTCCGACTCTTGAGGCAAAGAGTCAATTTTTTTCTCTAACTCTTTTATAATTTCTATATATTTCATAGCAATATGCCCTTTAGATTAAAATTAATTAACTTTTTTCTCCTTTTCTATGTTTAGCTTTACAAGCCTCTTAAGCTCAAGTAGATAATCTAAAGGCAGATCTCGAATAGAATCGCTTATAAAGCCAAATACAATCATAGCTTTAGCATCATCTTCGCTTATGCCTCTGCTCATTAGATAATCTATAGCATCTTGACTTATTTTGCCTATGCTCGCCTCATGCGCCAATGATGCATCATCCCTCTTGCTCTCCAAATAAGGATAAGCTGTTGCCTTGGACTCTTTGTCTATAAGCATAGCATCGCATTTGGTATAAACCATTGCGTTCTCAGCTTTGTCTCCTATATGCACCAAGAATCTAGCAACAGCATTGCCACTGCCAGAGGATACGCTTTTTGAGATAAGGGTTGATTTTGTATTGGGCGCAAGGTGGTACAGCTTGCCTCCCGTATCTTGTATTTGCCCTTCGCTTGCTATTGCAACAGAAACTATTTTGCCTTCAGCATTAGCCCCTCTAAGAAATATGGAAGGGTATTTCATATTGCCTTTAGAGCCAAGATTTACATCAATCCACTCTACTTTCACATCTGCACCTTCGTCTGCTATTATAAGTGTTCTTTCAAATTGGCCGAATTGCTCTGCATTTATCCTAAAATAAGCTTGCAACGGCAACTTTACCTTAACCCCCTTTGGAACATATATGAAGCTGCCTCCAGACCATACGGCTGTATTTAATGCAGCGAATTTATTGTCAGAGGGTGGCACCACATTGCCAAAAAACTTTTTTACTATATCCCCATGCTTCTTTACAGCTGTGTCTGTGTCTGTAAATATAACTCCATCCCTCTCTAACGTTTCTCTTATTGCACTATACACTACTTCTGAATCAAACTGTGCTTCTGTTCCAGCAAAGAATTTCCTTTCTGCTTCAGGTACGCCAAGCTTGTCAAACGTTTCTTTTATCTCTTCCGGAAGCTCATTCCAATCGTTCACTTTTTTGTCTGTAGGCTTCATGTAATAATAAAAATCATCAAAATTCAACGAGCTTAAGTCTATACCCCAGTTTGGCATAGGTTTTTCTTTGAATATTTTATATGCAGAGAGCCTTTTTTCAAGCATCCATTCTGGCTCGTTCTTTGCTTTTGATATGTTTTTAATTACATTTTCAGACAATCCTTTTTCAGGCACATAAACATAGTCAACGCTGCTCTTGAAGCCATATTTTTCCTTATATTCTTGATCGCTAGCCTTCAATGATTCTTGCATTTATATCGCATATCTATTAGCAAGAAAAGTATATAAATATAACTCAGTTATTTATGAAGCAAATAGAAAAAAATAGGAAAGATAAAAGGTATAACTCGCATAAAAAATCTAGGGGTTAGGCTTTAGATCAGCGTGCTTGTTTAGCCCTTTAGATAGCTAAGAAATTCTACTATTTCTATTTCCATCAGTTTTTTTTCTATTATTCTTTTTTCTTGCTCTTCTGCATCCTCTAAGTAGTTCCTCATTGCTTCTATTACTCTGTTTCTTATTCTGTTGTTTTTTACAGCCTCTTCTGCTAGGACTATTGCAAATCCCTTGCATCTCCCTAGCCTCTCTTGCATCTGCTGTACACTCATCCTATCAATTTCACCCTCCCCCATATGTATCATGCTAATCTTCCCCACCCGATTACTAATAATACTTAAAGTGATATTTAAATCTTATCGTACCTTTTATTCCACTATTCATATTTTTATTAAAAGTAGCATATGCCAATTTAGCTATGCACTATCTTAAATTAAGTGGTTTTTGGCCAGCGCCCCTTTGACTTAGCTTTATTTTTATGCTATTTATCATAGATAGCATTTTCTTCTCCCTTTGCCTAGAGACGAAGAAATATACTTCATCTTTTGTGCCTTTTGTCACAAGTATATAAACCTCTCCAGCCCTGAACCTGCCAGTTCTTCCTCTTCTTTGTATGTTCCTTATCTCATTTGGCACAGGCTCATAAAAAATAACCAAGTCTACACTAGGTATATCCAATCCTTCTTCGCCTATCGAGCTTGCAACTAGCACATTGAATTTGCCTTCCCTAAAATCACTTATTATCTGCTTTTGCTGCATTTGTGTTATACCCTCTTTTTTACCTACGAATGGCCTAGCCTCATAGCCCATCTTGTACAATTGCTCTACAAGCATCTTTATTGTAGATCTATATTGTGCAAAAACTATTGCGCTCTTGCCCTTATATTGTTCTATTATCCTTATAAGCATGCTTACTTTCGGGTGCTCTTGCCCAAGCCTTATGCCTTCATCGCTAAGCTGCTTTGCCATAATTATGCTCTTATTGTTCAAAATGCTCTCTATCGCCCTGCTTTTCTTCTCCCTGTTTGAAAGGCTCTCTATATAGCTTGAGAATGCGTATAAGCCTTCTGTCTCCAATAGGTCGTACATATGTATTAGGTTTAGGAGCCTTATATAGCTGAACATTGCCCCAAACTTGAAATTTTTTGCTGTTATTTTATTTATTTCATTTCCGAGTTCGATTAGCTTGCCTTTAGGTATATTCTGAAATTTTTTAAACCCTATAAGGCCCATTTTGTTTAGTGATTCAAGGCTCTCCTCTATCAAAGGTCTTAGGTAGCTTGCTATAAGCCTTATTCTTTCAGAGAGCTCTACATAAACAACATGTATATATTTAGGCATCACATATTGAACAACGTCAGGATCAGTGGATATTCTTATCTCTATATTTTCTATGTTTAGCGTTTCTATAAGCTCTTTTATCTTTTCCTGCTTTCCCCCAGGCGAAGCAGTCAAGCCTATTATTTGCACATTCCTTGCCTGTGCTTCATTCGCTATATAGGTATATGCATATTTTCCAACTGCCCTGTGGCATTCATCAAAAACTACTATTCCAAAATCTTTTAAGCTAAGGATTCCTTGCTTCATGTCATTAGCAAGAGTCTGCGGGGTAGCCACTATAACAAGTGCATTCTGCTCTATGCTTATCCTTTTCTCCTTGCTAAGAGCTCCAGTAAGCAAAAGGATCTTGTCATTATCCACCTTGAGCAATTCAGTCAATGTTTTGTAGTGCTGTTCGCAAAGCGGCTTTGTAGGGGCTAAGAATATTGCCTTCTTCCCGTTTGCTATGGCTCTTGCTATTGCAAATACAGCAATAAGCGTTTTTCCCAAGCCAGTGGGCAATATTACTAAAGTATTTTTTCCAGAATATATGCTTTTTATTATGTTGAATTGATATTCTCTAAACGTAAGTCCCTCTAGCCTTATTAAGTTGCTTCCTTCAAGCTCGTACCATCTATTATCTACTTCTTCCACACTAAGAATTAGCTTTCTCTAATTAAAAGCTTTTTCATGCATATATTTTTTCCTAAAAGATTAGAATAAAGTATGCTTTTAATTAACAAAACATTATAAGTTTTAAATTTTATAAAACAGCCAATGATTAGAAAAAAATAAGAAAAAGCACACACTTTTGGAATTTTCCATAGCCTTTATAATTGGACTTATATTTGCAAGCATAGTCTATTCAATAGTGGATTCGCTTAATATAAGCAGCTATTTCAAGTCTTTGGCAATTGCAATAACAACTCTTGCTATAGGCATTATAATAGCAACAATAATTGCAAGGCTAATAAAAGAGTATATCTTGCTAAAAGGCGTAAAGCAAGAGGCAAGCACAATATCTACTCTTTTTGAAATAATATCTTATACGACTGTAGCCATAATAGCCCTTTATCTTGTCCATGTAAATGTTACTGGCTTGCTAATAAGTGCAGGATTCTTAGGCATAATTCTAGGCCTTGCAGCACAATCTACAATAGGTAGTATCTCTTCAGGAATTTCAATGATAGTTGCTAAGCCATTTGAGCCTGGAGACTCAATAACAATTCAAACATGGTATTTCAACAAATTGCCTTCTACATTCCCACATGAAGAGTACATACCGGGTTATGAAGGCACTGTTGTAAAGATAGGCTTGCTGTATACAGAGCTGCTAGATGAATACAATGAGCCCATATATATAAAACGGTGCATTAAATCAAGCGCTAGTAATAAACCACACGCACGCATCAGAAAAATTGGTAAAGATTAGGGTAGAGTTAAATAAATTAGTTTCATTCGATTCAATAAAGAAAAAGGTATCTAAGCTTCTGAAAAGCTTCAAAGTTGATGATAGGGCAAATATAAGCGTGGAGCATGTTGGTGAAAATACATACATATTGCTAGTCTCCTTCTATGCTAAAGGAAATAGAAAATATGAGAGAAATATAAAATCTGCAGTTCTTAAAGAGATACTTAAACATTCAAAATAATATCAAATTCCCATTTAGTTTTTATATGTTTTTTATTAATACTATTTGTTGTTTAGGTGCTAATATGAAGCCTAGCGATAAGAGCAAAAAAGATCCATTTTGCGAAAAAGAAAATATTAGAAAACAAGTTTATTATGAAACAAAATATACATATGTACTATATAATTTGTACCCAGTAGTCAAAGGGCACTCTTTATTTATACCAAAAAGGCATGTCACTAACATAAATGATTTGAAGCTAGAAGAAGCTGTTGACATGATAAAGGCGATAAGGTATGTTGTGCCGAGACTTCTGAAATTTTACCACGCTGATGGTTCATATAATTTGGTTGCACAGATTGGACCATATTCTGGCAGATCACAGGAGCATCTGCACATACATGTAGTGCCTAGGAACAAATTTGATATATACCAAGATTACAACGATAAATTGTATATAGACTTAAGGAAATTTGAGCTTAATAGGCTTGCAATGCACGAGATATCTCCAGAAATAGAAAAGTTAAGGAAAGTGTTTAAATATAAGCCACATATGTAGTATTAATAAGAAATACGCATGCAGAAGATAAAATGGTATTAATGAAAAATGATCCCAATTAAGTCACAGTTATCTAGGTGCTAATAGAAATTGATTTTCGAATTTTAATATTTCTTTTGCAATAATTTAAAATTTCAGCAAATTCCAAGCCTATTTTATACTATGGTGGAAGATAAAAAAACAAACTCTGCTTTTAGGCCATACTTATTCTTCTTCTCCACCGCGGTACAGCTTCCTTTTTATCTTTTCTGCCAAATCATGCAAGCCCTTCTTATCGTCAAGCTTTTTATTGAAGTGTATATTTATTGCTGAAAATAGAAACATTGGTGCTTCAAGCAAATATCTGTATAATGCCTTTATATTTGTGTCATGCACAACATGCCCCTCTGTTTCATAAAGGCCGAGCTTATTGAAGATATACAACGCCCTTCGCATGTGGAATCGCGAAGTTACAATTAATATGTTTTTCTCCTCACCGATCATAGCGAGCAACTTTGCTGCTCCGTAAAAATTGTCTACAGTATCTCGAGAATCTCCATCATAAGATATTCTATTAGGGGGTACGCCTTTTCTTAGCAGCGTGTAAAACATTATATTTACCTCTTCATGAGTGCCAACCAAAAAGATATCTCCATCAATTTTTGCTGCTTCCTCCGCCCTTTTTATTGAAAAATAAGGATTTGCATCCCCAAGTACAACAGCAGCATATGTTTTATTGCCTTCCTGCGCTGATTTGGTTCTCATTTTTTCCATAATCATTTTGCATTTTTCTGATATTTAAATTTTTGCTTTTATACTGCATAGAATTATTAAAGAGCCTTTAATTCTTTTCTACCCTTATCTTTGTAAAATTCAGAAAGCCTGGCCTGTATCATCTTTACGAATTTCTCCTGTTCCTCTCTCCTTTCAGCGTTATTGCTTGATTGAAGCCTGTTTTTGTCTATTTGCTTGGGTAAGCCGAAAGCACTTGCATGAGGATGGCCGTTTCCTCCCATGCTTTGC
>JAGDYD010000047.1 GCA_023256515.1 Microcaldota archaeon | reverse complement strand
AACGCCGTATTTGTCAACCGGCACTTCGCTGAATTCAAAACCAAGTTTCGATAGAAATTTAACAGAATTTAAAACACTAAAATGTTCTATTTTAGAAACAACTATGTGCTTGCCTTTATCCATTCTTGCAAAAGCTGTTCCTTTTATTGCGAGGTTATTTGATTCTGAACCGCTTCCCGTAAATATTACTTCATTACTTGCAGCATTTAAAAGTTCGGCTGCCTGCAGTCTAGCTTTAGATATTGCTTCTCTTGGTTCGTCGCCTAGCGTATGTATACTTTGAGGATTGCCGTATTCGGAAATAAAGTATGGTTCCATTGCATCTTTTACTTCCTGTCTCATTTTCGTAGCAGCAAAATGATCAAAATTTATTATTTTCACCTTTGCCTCCAAATTAAAAAATATGTGTTAAAAAATGTGCAAATAATTAAACAGGGTATTTATTTTTTAACGTAAACTATATATTCAGGCAGTTTAATTTCATAAGACAGAAACTCATGTCCTGTTTTTTTACAATAACTTTTTAGATCTTCTATTATGCCTTCATCAGATGCTGTTACTTTTAGTATTGAACCATCAGGTATTTTTTTAAATTCTTCAGCGGAAGAAATGACTTTGCCCCCTAGTTTTCTATATAATTCTGCAAAAATTGAGTTGTGAGCTCCTTCCCATAAATATTTTTCTTTAAGCTCGCTGTAACTGTCATCTAATATAATGTCTATAAACTTGAAGCCATTTTTGCCGCCTCTCTTTGAATACAAAACCTCCGCTTCTATGCCGTTTTTCCTTAGCAGATTCTTAATGCCTTCTATATTTTTATTTGAAGTGACAATAACAAATTCAATACCATTGCTCTCGCTTATAATTAGATTTCTCAAATCTTCATTTAATTTTGTCTCTTCACTTATTTCTTTTCTTGCAAGGCTTTTCCATATACCAAAGTTGTCCACTACAAAGAAGAGCATATTCTCTACTAACTTTTCAATTCTGTTTTTTTCATTAAATCTACCATTTAACATTGTATCTACTGTATTTGCAAGAGTGCCGTCAAAGTCTATGCCTACTACTATTTTGCCATTGCGCATGCTTTGTAATCCATAAAGCACATTTTAAAATGTTTTTATGGGATATTATATCTGTCTAATTTATTGAAATGAGCCTATGGAGCCTCGTGAATTTATACTTGAACAAGTCCGCGAATACTACAAAAATGTAGACGTATCTCCTAGCCATATAGAAAAAAGAGAGTTTGCATATGGTGATTTTGAGCATAAAATAATACAGCGCCACCTCTCCTTCAAAGATTCTAAAGAGCTGCGTTCTTTTCTTATAGAAAAAGCACCTATGCATATGCATTATTCGCCTGCACTCTACAAGTTTCCAGATGCTAGGCCTATGGAAAACAAGCAGCTCATAGGCGCTGAACTTGCATTTGATATAGATATAACAGACATGGATTTGCCATGCCAAAAAGTTCATGGGAAAGAACTTGTTTGCAAAGATTGCTTGAGCGTTGCAAAAGAAGAAGCATTAAAGCTTATAGAGGATTTTCTGATTCCTGATTTTGGCTTCAAAAAAGAAGAAATGGAGATTAATTTCAGTGGCAATAGGGGCTATCACATACATGTTATTTCAAACGAAGTTTTGGGCTTGAGCGAAGAAGCAAGGAAAGAAATAGCAGATTACATATCTGGAAAAGGTTTGGATTTCAATGAGATATTCCCAACTATAGGTCAAAAAGGTGTTCTTATAGGGCCAAAGCCCACAGATCCTGGCTGGGGCGGCAAGATTGCAAGAAACTTTATTAAAGCTCTTGAAACAGGCCCAGCAGCTTTAATGTCATTAGGCATAGAAAGAAGAATAGCAAAGAACCTTTATGAGAAAAGGGCATTGGTAGAAATGGGCATAAGGAATGGGAATTGGGATATGGTATACATAAAGAAGAAAAAGGATTTTTGGTCAAACATTTTGACAAAGCAGGTAATAAAGCAAAGCGACATAATAGACAGGAATGTGACTAGCTATACTACTCATACCATAAGGCTTCCAAATACAATACATGGCAGCACAGGTCTTATAGCAAAAAAGCTTTCTTTTGCAGAGCTTGAAAGATTCAATCCGCTAAATGATGCAATAGCTTTTGAGAAAGGAGAAATGAAAATAAGGGTTGAAAAAGCGCCTGCCATTATGATGAAAAATCAGGTTTTTGGGCCTTTTGAAAAAGTAGAAGGCTACTTCCCTGCTTATGTCTCAATTTACTTGTATCTTAAAGGATTTGCACAAATATTGAGTGTCGAGGCATAGCAAGCAACAAAAGGAAGAGTTAAATATTTTCCCTTAAAATAAAATATCTACTTATTTCTTGGTGTTAAAGATGGGAATATCAAAATATATAAAAGCCACATTCCAGCAGGAATACAAAGAGAGAAGCGACATACTTAGAAATAGAATTGCTAAGTGGAGAAAGGAAAATAGCGTAGTTAGAGTAGACAAGCCTACAAATGTGGCAAGGGCTAGGGAATTAGGCTACAAAGACAAAGAGGGGGTTATAGTAGCAAGAGTAAGAGTTAGAAAAGGAATGAGAAAAAGACAAAAACCTATGGGAGGCAGGAAGCCTTCTAAAAATGCGAGGTTCTTTGCTTATAGAAAATCATACCAGTCTGTTGCAGAAGAAAGGGCAAATAGAAAGTTTTCAAATGCAGAGGTTCTAAACTCTTATTATGTCGGCGAAGATGGAAATTATGTTTTCTACGAGGTTATACTTCTAGACAGATCTAGCGCTTCAATTATAAATGATAAAGAATACCAAAAGATAATAAAGCAAAAAGGCAGGGCATTTAGAGGTCTTACAAGTGCAGGAAGAAAGCACCGCGGCTTGCTCCACAAAGGCTTTGGTACAAATAAGAATAGGCCTAGCGTGAGATCAAACCTAAGAGGTTGAATAAGTAATGAAGGCGAGGCTTATCGCTAAAGGAATAGTGCAAGGCGTGGGCTACAGATATTTTGTAAGAAATGCAGCACTCAAAAACAAAATTAAAGGATTGGTAAGGAATCTGCCTGACGGCACAGTAGAGATTTTCGCAGAAGGCGAAGAAAGAAACATGAATAATTTTATAGAGGAAGTGAGATTTGCAGAAGGTTCATTAGCTACTGTAGAAGAATTAAATGTATATAAAGAAGGAGAAAAAGATTTCAAAGGCCCATGGAAAGATTATGGAGATAAATTCATTATAGACAGAAGGAAAGGTAATATAAATGGAAGCGAGGCTTGATATAGATCTTGGGCCAAAGGCAAAGGAATATATTAAAATAATTGATATCCCAAAAGAATATAAAAGAAGCAAAATTTCAATAAAGGAAGAAAAAGGAAAGATCAGCATAAAAATAGAAGCAAAAGATGCAGTTGCATTGATCGCAACACTAAGCGGCGTGATAAAACAATTGCATATAATAAGTTCGATAGACGAGATGATCTAGAAATTCCACTAAAAACCCGCCAACGATAATAATATAAATATGATCTAATATAATCTGATAAGTCTTCTTCCTTATGTTTATAGGAAGGTGTATCTAAGATGAGAAGAGGTTCTCTAGAATTTTGGCCACATAGAAGGGCAAAAAAGCAGCTTCCAAGAGTAAGAAGCTGGCCAAAGATAGCTGAGCCTCTTCTTCTAGGTTTAGTGGCTTATAAAGTAGGCATGACTCACGTTGGGATGATAGATGATACAGAATCGCCTTCAAAAGGGAGCGAAATCATAAGGCCAGCAACAATTCTAGAGATACCAAAAATATATCTTTATGGCATAAGGCTATATAAGAAGGAAGGCTACAAAGAACCTTCTCTAGAAATATACAACAAAGAGCTTGCAGCAAAGGTTGGCATTAAAAATCCTAAGAATACAGTAGAAAAGCTTCAAGAGATAAAGAAAAACCTTTCAGAATATGTAGACGCCACAGCATTGCTTTTTGCTGATCCATCAAATCTTGGCTTCGGCAAAAAGAAGATATCTAGGTTTGAAGTTCCTGTCGGCGGCGACTCATTGGAAAAGAAGCTAGAAACGCTTGAAAAATACATTGGAAAAGAGATAAAAGCAAGCGATGTACTGAAGAATGGGGAATTTGTTGATGTTACTTCTATAACAAAAGGAAAAGGATGGGCTGGCGTAATAAAGAGATTTGGGGTTGCAAGGCAGATGAGAAAAGCTACTGGAAAAGTAAGGCATGTTGGCACCCTTGGCCCTTGGCACCCTCCAAAAGTAATGTATACTGTTCCTCATGCTGGTCATATGGGTTATAACTATAGGACAGAGCTTAATAAAAGAGTATTGAAGTTGGGCAGTGCAGAAGAAGCTAAAAATATAAATGTAAAAGGCGGCTTCTTAAACTATGGCTTAGTAAAGAATGAATTCATAATACTTGATGGTTCTGTGCCTGGTCCGGCAAAGAGGCTCGTAAGAATAAGAAAAGCTCTGCGTTCAAAGGCAAAAGAGCCTCAAGAAGCAAAGCTTACTTATATATCAACAGAATCTAAGCAAGGTGCATGATAATGGAAGCTAATGTTTACAATATAAATGGCGAAGTATCTGGAAAGCTCTCTCTTCCTAGCATATTTGAAACTCCATTCAGAATTGATCTAGTTAGAAGGGCTTTGCTCGCTGAGCAGAGCACTAGATACCAGCCACAAGGCCATTATCTGCTTGCTGGTTTGCAAACAACAGCTGTTTATGTAGGAAGGATGGGCGCCTATAGGTCTGGAAGACATATGGGAATAGCAATAAGGCCTAGGCAAAAACTAGGTGGCGGAGCGATGGGAGATGTAAGGAGAATCCCTTCAGCAGTAAAAGGTAGAAGGGCTCATCCGCATAAGATAGAAAAGAAATTAATAGAGCTCATAAACTTGAAAGAGTACCAAAAGGCTATTGCTTCTGCAATAGGCGGTTCTGCAAACAAAGAGGTTGTAGGCAAAATACATAATGTCAAAGCAATACCTATAATTGTAGAAGATAAGATAGAAAGCATAAAAAAGTCTAAAGATCTTGTCAATGTGCTTAAGAAATTAGGCTTAGAAGAAGAGCTCGAAAAATCACATGAGCCTAAGCTTAGGAAAGGCTTGAGAAGGAGCTCAAAAAGAAGAAAATTCAGAAAAAGCATACTTATAGTAACTCTTAATGACAATGGAATAAGCAAAGCTAGCAGAAATATACCTGGCGTTGCTCATGCAAAAGTCAACGAGCTCAATGTAGAGCTGCTTGCTCCAGGTGCTATGCCAAGAGTTATAATATGGGATGAAGGAGCGGTCAAAAAGATAGAAGAAGCTGTAAAAGAGCTTAAGGTGAAATGATGCCTGCACTTATGTACCCTATAGCAACAGAAAAAGCAATAAATATGATTGAAAAGAATAATATAATCACTTATGTAGTTGACATGAGGTCAACTAAAAAAGAGATAAAGGAAGAATTTGAAAAAGAATTCAATGTAAAGGTAGAAAGGGTTTCCATAATAAGAGAACCCATAAATAGGAAAAAGGCTTATATTAAGTTAAATCCTGAATACAAGGCTAGCGATATAGCCTTAAAATTGAAGCTCATATAGAGGTGTAGAAGTGGGTAAGAAATTAAAGCAGCAAAGACGTGGAAAGGGAAGCAATGCATATAGAAAACCTCCAAACACGTTTAAGGCAGATGTTGTGTTTAGACCTAGCCCTGCCACTAAATTGGTTGGGGAGGTAATAGAATTCATAGATGACCCAGGGCACACTGCACCTTTGATGAGAGTAAGGTATGAGGATAATACTGAAGCTATCTTGATAGCGCCTGAGGGTATAAAGATAGGTGATAAAATAGAGGAGGGGCCAGAGGCTCGCATAATGCTTGGAAGCATACTTCCTCTTTCAAAAATACCTGATGGAATGCCAATATATAATATAGAATCTATTCCTGGCGACGGTGGTAAATTTGCTAGGGCCGCAGGTGCTTCTGCGACTCTTGTTTCGCATTCAGGAGAGAAGGTTAGCGTTTGGCTTCCTTCAAAGAGAACAGTAGAGCTTGATGCAAACTGCAGGGCAGAGATAGGAACCGTCGCAGGGGGCGGCATGGAGATGCAGCCTATAATGAAAGCAGGAAAGAATTATTATATAAAGCACGCAATAAATGCAAAGTGGCCTGTGAATAGAGGCGTAAAGATGAATCCTGTTGATCATCCATTCGGTGGCAAGCAGCACCACAAGGGAGCTTCAAGTATGGTTGCCAGAGGTGCTCCACCAGGAGCAAAAGTTGGCCACATAGCAGCAAGGCGTGTAGGAAGAAGAAAGAGGGGTTGAAATGGCCAGAACATTTACATTTAGAGGTAAGACTCTGGAAGAGCTCAAGAGCATGAGCATAAATGATTTTGCCAAGCTGCTTAAGGCTAGGCAAAGAAGAGCATTAATGAGGATGGGCATAAGAGAAAAGCAGCTCATAAAGAAAGTTGAGAAGATAGAAAAGAAAGGAGAAAACAAAATAATAAGAACTCATGTAAGAAGTGCTGTAATACTTCCTTCATGGGTTGGCAAAAAATTTGCAGTTTTCAACGGCAAAGAGTTTCAAGAATTATATATAACTCCAGAGATGCTTGGCCATAGGCTTGGCGAGTTTGTATTTACAACGAAGAGAGTAATCCACTCTGCGCCTGGTATAAGGGCTACACGTGGTAGTAAGTTCTTAGCGGTGAAGTAATGAAATATTCATTTAACATAAAAAATGCTGAAGGAAGCATTACTCTTGCACAGAGATACGATATTAACGCTAGCTACAAGGATCTTGCTGCAGTGTGCGATGCAGTAAGGTATATGAATGCATCAGCTGCACTCAATCTGCTTGACAAAGTAATAAACATGGAGCTTCCTATACTATACAATAGGCACAACAAGCATATGGGTGCAAGGCATGAGCTTGGGGGAAGAAAAGGTGCTTATCCTGTAAAAGCAGCAAAGGAGGTAAAGCTTGCAATAATAAACGCGATAGCAAATGCAAACAACCAAGGCCTGCCTGGAGAAGAGCTTTATATTGTTCATGCTTCAGCAAACAAGACAAGAATAGAGAGAAGGTACCCTTCAAGAGGCACGCTTGCCTGGGGAAGGGGAATGTATGGAAGGTCTTCAATAATGCACAGCGACCTTGAATACGCAAAGGTTGAGATAGGCCTTGCAGGAAAGGATGAGAAGTGGCTCACAAAGAACATGAAGTATTTCATAAAGAAGAAGGAAATTGAAAATAAGGAGCTGCTCAAGAAAAGAGAGAAAGCAGAGAAGAAGCCAAAGGCTGAAAAGGCTGAAGAGAAGAAAGCAGAAGAAGTACAAAAGCAAGAAAAGCACGAAAGCAAAAATAGCAAAGAGGCAAACAATAAAAATGAGAAGAAAGATTCAAAAAAGAAAGAAGAGGTGACTAAGTAATGGTAGTCGAAAGAAAATTTATAGCAGATTCACTAATAAAGCTTAGGATATCTCAATATCTTGAGAAGAGCCTTAGCAAAGCGGGCTTTTCAAGAGTAGAGATACAGAAGACGCCTGTGATTACTAGAATAACTGTTTATGTTACCAACCCCGGCAGAGTTATTGGAAGCGGTGGCCAAACAATAAATGCATTGACAGAAGATATCAAAAATAGGTTCCATATACAAAACCCTCAGATAAGCGTGGCAGAGGTGAAAAATCCAAAGCTCGAGCCCAGGATAGTTGCCAGATATATAGCAAATTCATTGGAAAGAGGTGCAAATCCAAGAAGCTTGCTTCATTCTGTTCTTAGGGACATAGTTGCCGAAGGGGCTCTGGGAGTAGAGCTCATAGCCTCTGGCAAACTGGCGGCAAAAGGTGCTAAAGCAAAGACAATAAAGGTAAGACATGGCTATATACCTAAGGCGGGAGCAGTAAGGAATTTAGTTGATGAAGTTCATATAACAGCATACCCTAAATACGGAGCAATAGGCGTTACAGTAAGAATCGTACAGCCAGGCACAGTATTTCCTGATAGGGAAATAAAAGAGGTTGCTCTTCCAAGGAGCATTGCAGAAGCTAAGTGATATTTATGAAGATAAAAGAATTAAGATCTTTATCAGAAGATGCGCTGAAGGCAAAACTTAATGAAGTAAGGCTAGATCTAAGTGTTGAGAAGAGGAAGATAGCTTCTACAGGCGTTTCAAGCAAGAAGGTAAAGGTTAGGGAGCTTAAAAGAACTATTGCTCAAATAATGACTCTGCTTAGAGAGAAGGGTGTGAAACTCTAATGTCTGAAATTTGTCCAAAATGCGGTCTACCAAAAGAGCTGTGCGTTTGCGATATCCTAGAAAGAGAAACTTCTAAGAAAATAAAGGTCTATCTAGAGAAGAAAAAGTTTCAGAAATACATGACTATAGTCGAGGGCCTTAGTGGCGATGAGCTAGAAAAAGTTGCCAAATCCTTGAAAAGCATGCTGGCTTGCGGTGGCACATACAAAAATGGTGTAATAGAGCTCCAAGGAATACACAAGGATGAGGTTAAGAAAGCTCTCATAAAATTAGGATATCCAGAAGACAGCATAGATGTTGCATAATTACAAGCTTTCCTTTGATTCTCTGTAGCCAGTTTCTATAATTTCTTTTAGCACATCTATCAAATAGCTTTCGTTCTTTACTATATCTCCTTCGCTTATAATGCCTATAAGTTCGTTATTTTCATTTGTAACACATAGCTTCTTCACTTTCTTGTTTACCATCATCTTTGCGGCATCCTCTAAAGAAACATCTTTGCTTATGGTTATGACTGGCTTGCTCATCACATGCATAGCCTTTGAGAAAAGCAGATTCCTCTTCTTGCTAAGGAGCCTCCTTATTATATCTCCTTCAGTTATTATACCTATTGGGGTATTTTTATCATCAACAATAACAACAGAATTTATTCCATATTTGTTCATTTTTTGTGCTATTTTCTTTATGCTCTCGCTAGCTTTAGCTGTTATGACTGGCTTGCTCATCACATCATTTACTAGCAAAGACCTTGTATCTGAATACATGCCTATCAAGCAAATAAAGAGATTAAAAATTTAAAAAGACTCTATAAAAAATCTTTAATTAAAGGTAAAAAATATGAAAAGCAAAGCCTAAGCGATTTATGCAAAATTATAAATAATTATCATACGATCTAGCTATAGCTTAAAGGGTAATTGCGCGCCTATGGCTAAAAAATTAAAAGAGTCAGGCAAATTCGAATCATATAAAGCTGAGATACTCAAAACTCTTTCTGAATACGTTATAAAAACAAGATGCATGACTCCCCACCATCCATTGGAATTCGCAATAGGGGGTAGCGAAGACGGCTATCTATTTGCAGAATACTATACAAAGCTAATGCTCGAAGAAGCAAATTCTTTTGGCAATTTAAGCGAAATAATATCTTATAAAAACGAGATGAAGAAAAACCTGCTTGAATATGTTATTAAGAACAAAAAGCTGCCCGCATATGATCCATTCGAGCTAGTAAAAGAAAAGAGCAAAGAAGGTTACTCTTTAGCAAGGGATTATTCTAGGCTAATGCTAAAGGACGAAAGCATCTCTAAACAAGAGAGGTCTTTTGAGCCAGGGTTGAAGGAAATAAGGGAAAATTTGCTAAAATACATAACAAAAACAAAGAAAATGCCTCCACATGATCCTTTCGAATTTTTAAATCAAAAAGAAGATAAGGGTATTTATTTTGCAAAATACTATTCAAGCTTTATATTGAAAGGTCTAGAGCACAGAAATTCAGAAGAATTTGAAGCATATAAGGCAGAGATAAGGGAAAATGTAAAAGATTATATATTAAAATCAGGCACAGCGCCTTTGTACGACCCTTTTGAAATTGTAAAAGAGAACGAAATAGAAAGCTACATAATAGCAAGAAATTATTCAAATTTTATAAAACAAAACGACAAACTTTTTGAAGAGTTCAAAAAAGGTCATATAAATTTTGAGCAATACGCCAAAAATACTCTAGTTCTTTTTGGAGGCATAATATAGTTTTACCATATAATTCCCTTTTCTCCACATCCCATTTCTGTCCCGCAATTTGGGCAGCGCAAATGGCAGGCCTGTATTTTAACCATTTTGGCTCCGCAAACAAGGCAAATAGTATAATCTCCTCCATCCATACTTTCACTTATTTTTGGATCTAAAAATATAAAAGCAGCAACTTTGTTCATGTGGCTTAAGCAGCATTAAGTTAAAGAAGAAAGCGCCTCGGCCGGGATTCGAACCCGGGTCACAAGCGTGACAGGC
>JAGDYD010000003.1:8144-51537 GCA_023256515.1 Microcaldota archaeon | reverse complement strand
AATATGTCTATGCACTTTGCATACGCTAGCGATGAGATTCCAAAGAGTATTACTAATAAGATATGGGACTTCATGATCTCATTTGATCTTTTTCATTTATAAAAATAAAAAGTTTTACTAATAATGAAATTTTTCCCATTGCTGCTCTCCTTTGCAGCCGCGCTAATTATAATTGTAGCTTTTTATTATTCATTCAGACCAATGGAAGTGTCAAACAAAATTAATTTTTTGTTGGAGTACACAAAGAAACGTTTCGGTCTCCGTTTATCTATTTCTACATATTTTCCATTTATCTTCATGTCAATTCTGTTTCTTCCTATATTCTGACAAACGACTGATGCTCCCAATACATAAGAAAGGACATAATACCCACTGACCTCTTTTTGTAAAAAATTTTATAAGCTCTTCTAGTAGCTCTTCAGAAAACTAGTATGATGCAATAACTACAAAAATTATATTTCAAAACATAGATGATAGGTATTTAAAAATTCACCATCTTATATATTCTAAATCCTAGTTGATTCTATGATTGAAAAGTTAGATGCAATACTTAAATTTATACCTTCAATAAAGAAGCCTGAAGGGCCTATGGGCTTCAAAGATAAGCTCAAATGGACTGGAATGATAATGACTGTTTATTTTCTGCTTTTTAGCATACCAGCATACGGAGTAAACATGGTAACAATAAGCAGCGGCCTTTTCCAGCTCATGAGCATTGTTTTTGCTGCAAGGATCGGAAGCCTCATAACGGTAGGTATAGGTCCAATAGTGCTTGCAAGCATATTGCTGCAGCTTCTTATGGGGGCCGGCTTGATAAAGCTTGATACTAATGACATGGAGCAGAAAGGAAGATTCCAAAGCATACAGAAGCTTACTGCAATAATAATTGCAATCGTTGAGGCAGTAATATTTACTTCTACAGGATACGTGCCCATACTGAACAATTCGCTTTTTTGGATAGTTGCAGCCCAATTGGCATTTGGAGCCATTGTGATTATATTTCTTGACGAAATGATGACAAAATATGGCTTAACCTCGGGAATAAACTTATTCATAGCTGGAGGCGTTGCATATTCAATAATAGCAGGTACAATCTCGATATTATTCCCTGAAGCGGCAAGTGCAATAGCAAGCGGAGGTGCAGGGGCTATACCAAATGCCATAATGGCTTTTGGGCCACTGTTTTTTGCAATAATTGTATTTTTGATAAGCATATATGTATATGACATGAAGGTAGAGCTTCCATTGGTATTTAGTCAGTTTAGAGGCGTTGGAGGAAGACTGCCAATACCTCTTCTTTATGTAAGCGTTTTGCCGGTCATACTTGCAACTTCGTTTGAATTAAGCCTTGATGTATGGTTTAGATTCCTTGCTGGGGTTGGAGGAAGTCTAGCAAACTTGGCCAAATTTATAGCACTATATACTCCTTCTTCTACAGGTACTCCTCAGCTTAGCGGCGGATTGCTTTACTTGATATCACCAAGCTTTCCTTTGCCTTATGCTGCACAATATGGAGGCATAGGCAGCTATGCTACTTACTTTACATACCTTGCAACATTCAAAACACAGCTCTACTTGCCTTGGGGAGGTTTTGTTTTTGTCCCTGAATGGGTTCATGTAATAGTATATACTGTTGTCCTAATACTTCTATGCATAGTATTTGGAAAGTTCTGGATTGAAATGACAGGGCAAAATCCAAAGACAGTCGCAGAGCAACTTCAAGAGATTGGTTGGCAGATACCAGGATTTAGAAGGGATCCAAGAATAATAGAAAGTGTATTGAACAAATATATACCTACAATAACAGTGCTAGGAAGCGTTATTGTAGGGCTTCTTGCTGCGCTTGCAACCCTTACAGGAGCAGTAGGCACAGGCATGGGAATACTGCTTACAGTCGGTATAATGTACATGCTTTACCAGCAGCTTGAACAGCAGCACATGCTTGAAGGATATCCTGCGCTAGATAAGATATTGTCATAAGCGCTCTTTGTTTTTTGCAATGCTTATTTGCTTTGCTTCTGAGAAGGGCGTAGAAGAAATGCCAAACTTTGATAAGTTTGCAGACATTAGCCTTGAGTTTGGGCCATAAGTATATACTACTTTTGGCTCCACCATATTTATGTATTCAACAGCTTGGTATATGTCTGCATGATCGCTAAGTGCAAACTGCACATTCGTATTGAATTTGAATATCTTGGCAAAGCCTGTCGCAACGGCTGTAAAAACCCTCTTCCTATAAGCTATACCCACATTCCTTGCAAGTTCTTCAAAATTGCTAGTACTTACTATCCCAACAAAATTGTTTTTTACTATTGAGTTGAATTCTTCCTCATTATCATATATAGAGACATACTCCAAGTTTGCTCCGAAAGAGTTGTATACTTTGTTCACTTTGCTTATTGTTTTGTCTACAACTGGCAATATGCCTATTTCATTCATTATTTTTATTAGTTCCTGGGCTTTGCCAAGCGAATAGGAATTAAATAAAACTATGCCTTTTTCAAGCTTACATGATACATATTTCTTTATTGATTCCTCAACTTCTTCCCTATCATCAAACTTTACATTCATATATGGATAGGTAGAGTCTATTATAAGCACATCTGATTTCTTATGCTCTATTTTTGGTGCAACGCATGATTCTTGAAGTTGGTAATCTCCAGTATATAGAATAGAGTAGCCCAAAGATGATTCGATATATATTTGCTTTGATCCCAGTATGTGGCCAGCATTTAGAAGAGTAAATCTGCTTTCATCACTTAAGTTTATGCTTATATTGTTCCTTGCTTTTATAAGTTCTTCTGTTTCTTTGCTTGCAATTATTCTTTTGCCGGATTTTGCGCCGCGTATATGGTCTGAATGGGCATGCGATATAAAAATTAAATCTGCATCTTTGTCTTTTTCGTCTAATGCTATCTTTCCTTCAGGAAGGTCTAGGTACATTTGGTCGCCGCTATTTATTATGAAAGAGAGTTTTAAATATTTATTCGGCTTGCCAAAGAATTAAAGTTATTATTTGTTTACTTTTTAAAATTAGAATGATGAAAATGGCACAAAATTACAAAAGTTACATTGAAGGCAAGAGGCACAAGGCGCAAAGCGCAATGGAATACTTGATGACTTATGGCTGGGCAATTTTGATAATAGGCATAGTGCTATCTGTTCTATTTGAGATAGGCTTGTTCAAGCCAAATGTATATGTTACCAATTTATGTGTTCTTCCTTCCGGCTTTGGATGCAATCCAGACTCGCTTACAACTAGTGGAACACTTACTTTAACAATAAAGAACGCATTGAATGACCCAATAAATATAACAGCAATAGGCTGCTCCAAAAATGAGACTTTTTTGAATATGCAAACCCCAAATAATCCGCCATCAAATCAGATTTATTTGCCTATAGGAGGCACCTCTACTATAAGTGTATCTTGCCAAGGGGCGCCTTCACATGCTGGCTCTTTGTACAAAGGATATTTAATATTAAACTATACTGATGATGTTACAGGCTTTCCACAAACCGTTTACGGTTCTGTAGTTATTAAAGCAACCTGATGCACAAAAAGCTTATTATAATTGAATTGTATAATCATATTATTATATCAAATTTTGGTGATGCTATGGAAGACTTAATAATATTAGGTTCTGGACCTGCTGGACTTAGCGCCGCAATATATGCTGCTAGGGATGAGATAAAGCCATTAGTCATATCTGGGACATCAGCTGGTGGACAGCTGCTTTTAACCACAACAGTAGAGAATTTTCCAGGATTCCCAGATGGAGTGGATGGAGCTGAGCTCATAGATTTGATGAGGAAGCAAGCCGAGAAATTTGGTACTAGATTTGTAGATGGAGATGTAACTAAAGTTGATTTTTCTTCTAGACCTTTCAAGATATGGGTAGGTGAACAGCTTTATGAAGCCAATTCGGTAATAATAGCAACAGGCGCATCATCAAAATGGCTTGGCCTTGAGTCAGAAAAAAAGTTTATAGGAAGAGGTGTATCTAGCTGTGCAACATGCGATGGAGCATTCTTCAGAAATAAGAATGTCATAGTAGTAGGAGGTGGAGACACAGCATTAGAAGATGGTATATTCCTTACTAGGTTTGCAAATAGCGTAACCATAGTGCATAGGAGAGACCAGCTTAGGGCAAGCAAGATAATGCAAGAAAGGGCTTTTTCAAACCCTAAAATAAAATTCATTTGGAATACAGTAGTTGAAGAGATAAAAGGAGACACAAAGGTAACAGGGGTAAAGCTTAGAAATGTAGCAACTAATGAAATAATTGAGATGCCAATAGATGGTGTTTTCATAGCAATAGGCCATAAGCCAAACACAGAGATATTTGCAGGCCAGATAGATCTTGACCAGAATGGCTATATAGTTACTCATGATGTAGTCTTTACAAATGTAGAAGGAGTTTTTGCTGCAGGAGATGTTGCAGACCATTATTATAGGCAGGCAATAACAGCTGCAGGTACAGGAGTTATGGCTGCATTGAGGGTTAGAGATTATATTGGCAAGCTTAAATATGAGCAGCAAAAAGCTAGCCAATAAATTCGTTTATTTTTCTTTGGCCCTTGCTTTTAATAAGGCCAGAAACCCTTAAACCTATCTTCCTTATTTTCTCCTTCCTGTTATTTGCTTCAAATATAGCTATGGATTCTTTTTTTAGCCTTTCCAGATCTTGCATATAATGGCCTATATTTTTACTGTATAAATGCTCTTCAAAATTTTTGTTTCTGAGCTTTAGAGTAATGGTCTTGAAATAAAAGCCATTTTTCTTTGTTTCTTCAAATACCTCTTCAGCCAGCTTTTCTATTTCTCTTTCTATTTGGCTTTCGTCATCAGTATCAAACTCAAAGGTATGCTCCCTGCCTATAGATTTCGAATCGTAGCTTTCAACAACCTCTTCTTCGTCTATGCCGTTAGCATGATTATACAATTCAAGCCCAAAAGAGCCAAATTCGTTTATTAGCATTTGCTTATTGGCTTTTGCAAGGTCTTTTATTTTTTCAAAACCCATGCTTTTGAGCTTCTCGGCACTTTTCTTGCCAACACCATATAGCTTTTCTATAGGAAGCTCTGAAAGAAACTGCTTTATTTCGTCTTCTCTAACTAGCTTTATTCCATTAGGCTTTGCTGCCTCACAAGCCATCTTGGCTATGAGCTTGTTAGGACCTATGCCAACCGAACAAGGAAGATTAAAGCTTGAAGAAACTGCCTCTTTTACTTTCTTTGCATAATCATATGCTTCTTCAAAGCTATTTACTTTGCTAGAGATATCTAAAAAAGCCTCATCTATGCTTACCTGCTCGAATTTACCTGCATAGCTTTTAAGCAAAGACATTATCTTAGAAGACACGCTTTCATAGTATGCTTCATCTACAGGCAAAAAGATAGCGTCTTTTTTGAGCTTATAAGCCATAGAGATTGGCATGCCACTCTTAATTCCATATTTTCTAGCTATGTAGTTGCAAGTACTTACAACCCCTCTGCCACTTCCATTTTTTGGATCTGCACCAACAACTACTGGCTTATCCTTTAAGCTAGGATTCCTCAGCTCTTCGCAAGCTGCATAAAAATAGTCCATATCTACTAATAATATGAACCTCATTGCTCCATCTTTACCTCTATTACCTTTCCATTTGGCTCTTCTTCTCTAAATACCTGTGTTTGAAACTTGTATAAAGTAGCTCCGCTTCTTTTCCACGCTTGAGGGTCAAGGCCTGCTTTTATGCAAACGTTTTCAAGGAATTCCTCAACATTCCAATGCTCTTCTACAGCAACTATCGGCAAAAGCAAGCCACTATAATAGCCATATTCTATTATGAGCCCATCCCTGCCGATCTTTATTTGCTTTTTTATTTCTTCTGCATCTCCTTTTATCTCCTCAGGCTCAGTCAATATACTTACTTCTATTATAACCTCATTGAGCTCATCTACAGTAAGCGGTATAAATCTTGGATCTTCGGTAGCTGCCGCTATTGCTGCATCAACAAGCAGCTTTTTCAATGGGCCTATAGCCCTAGGGAAGCCAATGCAGCCCCTTAAAGACATTGTAGGATAATGATTTATTGTTACAAATACACCAGCATTCTCATTGAATTCAGAAAGAGACTTTTCTATTATTTCCTTATTGAATCTAGGCGACTTTATGTAAAGCTCTATAGTATTCCTTGCTGCTTTAACAAGTTTTTCTCCTTCTTTCAAAGTATACTTTTTCAAACAAACCACCAGGCTATACAGTTCTATATGTAAACTCTGGCTTTACTACTATATTTATCTTTTCACCACATCTTGGGCATTTGAGCTCATCTGTTATATTATATTCAAGTATGTCAAATATAAATCTTTTAATAAGCAATGCACCACACTTAGGGCAATATGTGTTTTCATATTTATGCCCAGGCATGTTCCCAATATAAACATACTTCATGCCCATCTCTTTTGCAAGCCTATAATGCTTAACCAATGTTTTTTCTGGAGTAAGCGGCAAATCTAGCATTTTGAAATCAGGATGAAATCTTAAGAAATGTATAGGTACTTCTGGACCTAGATTTTCTAGTATCCAGCTTATAAGCCTTTTTGCATCATCTATAGAATCTCCCACCTTAGGCACAACAAGATCTGTTATTTCTATGAAGACTTTGTTTTTCTTAAGCACCTTTAATGTTTCAAATATAGGGTCATCTGAGAATATTGATATGTATTTCCTTGCAAATTGAGTATTTGCATTGCCCTTGAAATCTACAGTCATTGCGTCTATATACTTTGATGCCAGCTCAGCTGCTTCTGGAGTCATATAGCCATTTGTAACAAAAGTGTTGAATAAGCCTTTTTTCCTTGCTTCCTTAGCAACATCTATTGCATATTCCATAAATATAGTTGGCTCATTATAAGTATAGGTTATTCCATCTACCCCATAATTTATAGCCATATCTACAAGCTCTTTTGGCAGTATTTCTTCACCAGACAATTCGCGAGTATGACTTATGTCCCAATTCTGACAATACAAGCAATTGAAATTGCAGCCAACAGTGCCTAGGCTAAGCATTCTTGCACCAGGCTTGAAGTGAAAGAGAGGCTTCTTTTCTATAGGGTCTATATTAAGAGCGGCTATTCTGCCATATACTGTTGAATATACTTTGCCGCCTATATTTTTCCTAACCCCACAAAAGCCTATGCTGCCTTCTGGTATATTGCATCTTCTAGCGCAGAGGTTGCATATGGCTCTATTATTTTGAATTGTTTTATAGAGTAGACCCTCTTTTTCCATCTATTAAATATAGACTTTTCAAGATATTTAAAAATAAGCTAAAATGCAGCATCAAAAAGAAAAAGAAATTTTAGAGATATCTCTTCAGTACCTCTTCTGAGAAGTCCCAATTGACTACATTCCACCATGCATCTATGTATGCATTCCTGTTGTTTTTGTATTGCAGATAATATGCGTGCTCAAATTCATCAACTATTTGAACTATTGGAAGCTCTGCTATGTGGTTTATGAAGTGGTTTTCTATTGTTGAGATTTCTAGCCTACCTGTTTCTTTGTCAAAAAGCAATACTGTCCAGCCAGTTCCTGTAAGGGATTTCATAGAATCTGTAAAAAGCTGCTTAAATGTATCGAAGCTCCCGTATTGCTTTTCTATCATATCGCCAAGAATGCCGCCAGGCTTGCCACCTCCCTTTCCGCTAGGAGCCATTGCTCGCCAAAACAGGCTGTGCAACTTGTGACCATTTACATTAAATACCAGGTTCCTTACAACACCAGCCAGATCATAGCCTTTAGTTTCACCTTTCACTATTGAATTTATCTTGTCTATAGTAGCATTTGCACCGTTAACATAAGCTTTATGGTGACCATTATAATGCACATCCATTATGTCTTTGCTTATATATGGCTCAAGAGCGTCCAAACTATAAGGCAGATTAGGCAATTCGTATTTTTTCAAATCCATTAAATCATCATTCAAAATTAATTTTTAAATTAATAAAAATATTTGCAAACTTTTTTAATAAAAATATTTGCAAACTTTTTGTATAACCCAGTATTAAGATTACTAATGTCTTAATGATGCATTTTTTGATTGGATTTGCATTTACAAATAAAAATCTTTATAAGCAATTTAAACTCATGAAAAAACATTTCCTATTGCTTCTTTCTTTTGCAATATTAATTGTTGCCTCGATTGCTTATCTTTTGGCAAAGCCCCAAGCAAACCAAAACAAACTAGACTTTTTTGCAGGGGTGTGCACACATGGAAACAAAAGCTCAGAAATGTTTGCAATAGAGCATGGTGTCAAATATTTCAGAACAGATATATCAAATTCAAATAGCCAAATTACTCTTCTAGATGAAGAACATACGCTTGGCGCAAATTATCTTGGAATACTGGATTATTCAACACTTCCAGGAGGCATAAGCAACAAAAACTGGAGCTTAAATCAATGGAATCAGAGTATAGAAGAAGCTGTTAAGAATTATCCTTGGATAAATACATGGGAGATATGGAACGAACCTTATGTTAGCATGTTTCAAACTGGTTTTGCGAATGGCAGTGCATACAATTATTATCTGCTGATAGAAAGTGCAACCAAAATAATAAGAAAATATCAGCCTAATGCAACGATTGTGTGCTTTGGTGGTGCACCTATAGGAAGCGACAGCATATTTTCATGGTATAAAGAGGTTTGGAATTATGGAGCTGGCAAGTATTGCAATGCGATATCATTGCATATATACCCTAGCCTTCCTTTTTCTAGCAATCAATTCGGCTATTGGTATGCATGGATAAATGCTTATGAAAACATGACAAACAAGCCCATTTGGATAACAGAATTTGGAATGCCATCTTCATCTTTGGCTATACAAGGGCTCAGCCAAGGAGAACAAAACTATTTCCTTGTAAATAGCTTCTTATTCTTTAGCAAAATACCATACATAAAAAGAGCATATTGGTATGACCTTTGGGGCTTATCTGACGGCCAAGAGGAAAACAATTTTGGCTTGTTGAATCTAACAAACCCACAGGGCAAGCCAAGCGAAGCTTGGTACAGCTTTCTCCAAATATACAATGAAAGCCTTTCTGCTTAGTCTTTTATCTTTTTCTTCAGATATTATATCGTGGGTTTATGAAGAGCGTATGGAATGGTTCCATAGGCTTCGGGCTTGTAAATATACCAATTAGGCTATACTTAGCAGTTAGGGAAAGGGAAATACCTTTACATACGCTTTGCAAAAATGGGCACAGGATTATCTACAAGAGATGGTGCCCAGAAGAAGATAGAGAGGTTTCATGGCAAGAAATTAAAAAAGGCTTTGAGATAAGCAAAGACAAATTTGTAGTTTTGGATAAAGAGGATCTTGAAAAAATAAAGATACCTTCAACTAAAACAATTGAGATAAAAGCATTTACAAATGAGCAAATAGATCCAATATATTTTGATAAAAGCTATTACGCCGTTCCAGACAAAAATGGAGAGAGGGCTTATTCGCTTCTTTTTCAGGCCTTGGCATTGGAAAACAAAACAGGAATAGGGAAATTCACATTCAAAGACAAGGAGCACGTTGTTGCGCTAAGGGCTTACAAAAAGCTAATTTTGGTACAAACTTTGCATTATGCAGAAGAGATAATCAGCATAGATAATTTGGCAGAAGTTGAAAAATTACCAAAGCCAGATAAAAAGGAGCTAGAGCTTGCTCAGATGCTAATAAATAAGCTTAGCAGGGAAGAATTCGACTTGTCGAACTTTAAAGACGAGTATGCAGAAGCCCTCAAAAAACTAATAGAAGCAAAGACTGCAGGTAAGAGCTATGAGGTAAAAGCAGAGAAAGAAACAAAGAAAGCAAAAAGCCTGATAGAAAGCTTGACTGAAAGCTTAAAAGAAAAGTGAATTGATGAGCCTTTGGGATAATGAGCCTGTTCTTATAAAGCCAATGCTTGCTTTCCCAGCAAAGCCTTTTGATTCGAAAGATTATCTAATGGAGATAAAGTATGATGGAACCAGAGGCATAGCGTATTTAGATAATGAAAATAAAAAATTAATGCTCCTCAATAGAAGAGGCAAATTTTTCCAATATAGATACCCAGAGTTCTCAAATTTATTAGATAACATAAATGCAAAAAGGGCAATATTGGATGGAGAAGTGGTTGTATTCAAAGATGGAAAGCCAGATTTTTACGAACTTGAAAAAAGGGAGCAAACAGAAAACGCCTCTAAAATAGAGCTCTTTTCAAAAATTAGCCCTGCTGTTTATGTGGCATTTGATATACTGCATTTAAATGGCGAAGACCTTTTGAATAGACCACTCATTGAGAGAAAGAAGTTATTAGAAGAGACTTTAAGTGAAGATAATTATCTGATATATTCAAGGTATGTAATTGGAAAAGGAAAAGAATTCTTTTCAAAAATAAAGAGGAAAGGCCTTGAAGGGATAATGGCAAAGAAGATAGATTCTTTTTACCAGCAAGGCAGAAGCAAAGATTGGCTAAAGATAAAGGCAACAAATACTTTAGATGCTGTTGTTATAGGCTACATAGCTAGCGATAAAGAAGATTTAAGTGCTCTCCTTTTAGGAGTTTATGAAAAGGGTAAAATCAAATACATAGGGAGAATTGGTACAGGCTTTGATGAAGAGAAGAGAAAGGAAATTTTAGCTATGCTTAAAAAACTCGGCAGGTACAACTACAATATCGATTTAAGGCTAGGCAAAGATAAAAAAGCTTTTATGGTAAAGCCAGAGGTTGTTGTAGAAGTAAAATACATGGAGATAACAAAAGACAAAATGTTGAGGGCGCCGTCGTTTGTAAGAATAAGAAGTGACAAACCTGCAAAAGAATGTATATTGGAAGGAGAGTTATAGATCTTTAATATGGCAATGAAAGCTCAAAAGCAACAGTTGGCTCTATGATGCCGAAATTTCTAATTACCTCTGGATGCAGCTCTCCAAAGAACCCATTTAAGAGCTTTGATTCTATTTTTGCACACCTACCTTCTATAAAAGATTCCATCTTCTCTTCTTTTATTTCGTAGCTAATCCCAAGAGAATCAAAAATTGACTCTATTATGGATTTAATCTCATTAAAATTTACCCTTGGAGCGGCATACACTCCTGCTAAATGATGTGATTCTTCTACCTCTTCCCCTTTTATATTGAAAACCATATCCAATTCGAAAATCTTTTGCGGCATTCTCTCATGAGCCGAGGAGCCAAGGTTGGATAAAAGAGAGGGCAAGAGCCAAGTTCTGAGCATTGTTATTGATTCTGTCTTAGACTCTTTTATTTCAACATGCGGCCCTTCTTTTATTCGCATCATTTGAAAATTTATTTTTTCATTGGTAAGATAATTATTATTTGCTTCTGAGAAGCCTAATCCCAGCATAAGCTCTATTATCTTCCTGTTCATGTTTGTTTTGTAATCCAAGCTGCCTCCAGAGATTTCGCTAAATATAGGCAAGGGGTGTATGTAACCATAGCCATATCCTATTGCTATATCTTCTATTACATCTTGTTCGTTTATTACATCTAGCCTATAAGGAGGAACAAAAACCCTTATTTTGTTGTTTACAAATACCCCCTTATAGCCCATTTTAGTGGCCAATGAGAGTATATTGTTGAAACCTATTGCTGCACCTATATGGTCTTCTATTCTGCCTGGCTTTATTTCTATAATTTTTTGCTCCATTTTTGGCGTTGAAATAGATTTTTTATCATATTTTATATTTACTTTTTCTACTTTTGCCCCAAGGTCTATGAACATGCATGCAAACAAGTCAGCTGCTTTTTCTACTATATATTTAGATGTACCTGTTATATCAACAAGCATTTCCTTTGTATCTTTAGTAACTTTTGTCCTATCTGAATTTATTATAGGTATGAGAGACATTATTCCTATTTGGTCCTGCAATACAGGGTATAAAGAGCCACTTATAGTGTGCTTATAAAGCCCTCCTTTCTTGTGCGAAGACATTATCTCTTCTATTTCCATCTCTTTGCTAGAATTGAGCGGCACAAACCTGCCGCCTGGAACTGCCTCGTATTTTAGATTTCCTTTTACTTTTGAAAAATCGTGCAAACCCATTGCCAACTTTCCTCTTTTTCTACCAAAGGTTTCGCTGAACTTCTCTGTAAAATTTATAATATACTTTAGCTTTTTATCATCAAGATTGAGTTCTCTGACAACAAAAGAAGATATATAAGGCCTGACATTTTCTACACTTTTGTCAACGGTTATTGTAGCTGCTATTTCATTAGAGTCTATTTTATAAACAAGCTTTTCGTGGAAATGCATATAATTTCTAAGTGCCCTTGCAAAGCCAACTATGTCAAGCAAATCAGGCCTGTTCGGCGTTACATCTATATCTATCTCCTCTTTCCTTAAACCCTCAACACTCATGCCAAGGTCATTTACATATTTAATTAGCCTTTTGTCGCTTATCTTCTTCCCTACAAATTCGAATAGGTATTTTTTCTCAAAAGTTACTACGGCTATAGAATCACCTTATTCCTTATCCATCCCAAATTGCTGTTGAAAAGCTCTGTTATCGATTTGATGCTAGGATCTTTAACCATCAAGGCTCTTTCTACCCCCAAACCCCATGCGAGTACATTTATTTTTTTGCTTACTATGTCTGTTATCTCTTTTCTAATCATGCCTGCCCCGCCAAGCTCGAACCATTCGCCATTATGCAGTATGTCAACCTCTACTCCTGGTTCTACAAAAGGGAAATATGAAGGCTTGAATCTTATCTCTATGCCTATTTTTTGGTAGATTTTTTTAAGTATATAGAAAAGATTTGAAAGGGTTAATCCTGTGCCTATTATTATACCATCTGTCTGGTAAAACTCTGCAAGATGCTTATAGTCTATGCTTTCATTCCTAAAAACGCGCCCTATAGAAAAAAGCATTAGAGGAGTAACTCCCGATATTTTATTCATTTCTTTTAAATTATTTTTTAGCGCGTATATAAATCTGGCAGATACGCTTGTTGTATGGGTTCTTAGCACTGCTTGCTCTGCTATCTCTTCATACCAATTTATATGCCAGGCTTTTTCATGCATCGCTTTTACCTTTCCGACTATTTTTTTATCTTTTAGATTTATTTTTCCAGGATTTTTCAGATAGAAAGTGTCTTGCATTTCTCTTGCAGGATGGTCCTGTGGTACAAAAAGAGAATCAAACACCCAGAAAGATGGCTCTATTATTGGACCAGATATCTCTTTAAAACCCATGCTTAGGTATGCATTCTTAATTTCATCTATAAAACTTCTTAGAGGATGCCTTTTTGCCCCTATTGCCGCTGCCACTGGTATTTTTATATCGTATTTTTTGAAGCTTGCTTTTTTCCAAATACTGCTTTCTATTATTTCTTTGCTCAATTCACCTATTTCCTCGCTATCTTCTATTTTTTCAGATTCTCCGCTCTTTGTGATCTCTACACTTTCTATATACTCTTTGCTTTTTATGCTTATTAGCTTCCTTTTCAAAAGATTTTCGAAAGCATCCTTGTAATTTGATCTTATAATGCTTATATCTTCTGGTTTGCTAAATAAGAGCCTTAAGACTTTGCCCTCTTCTATTTCTGCGTCTTTTGTATTTTCTTTCTTTATCAAAAAGCCTTCTTTGATATCTACCAAGCCTTTTGCTTTAAGCCACTGTAAGCCTATCCTTTCTTTTGGACTTAATTCGCTCACTTTTACATTCTCTTTGCTTATTCTTTCAAGAAGCTCTTCTTCAGGAAGCTTGCCTTCTGCATATGATTTGCCTTCTTCAGAAAAATAAATGCTTTCAGAGCTACCTTTTTTAATTGAAACAAGACCTTTGCTCTCCAATTCGCTTATGGCCCATATTACAGCATCTTTGCTTAATCCAGTTTCTTCAACAATTTTTTCAATTGAAGCTTTTTTTTCTTTTTGAAGTAGTTTTAATATAGAAGCAAGATACTTGTGCACCTATTTCACCTAACTAGAACTATTTTAATGTATAAATAAATTATAATTATTACTATGATTGCTATAAGAGAAGCGTAGATTATAGTCCCATATTTGCTTAGCAATGCACCAAAGTAGCTAACAACCTCCTGCTGCAAAGACTCTGTTATTATATATGAAAATGAGAACTTTGATAATGGCTCGCCATAAAACCATGAAAATTCTGTATAGCCTGTGTAGTTTCCTGGGGATGAAGGTACAGGATAATCTGGAGCAGGATATATAGAGACAACTTGCGCATCTTTAGGTATTATTATATTTAGCCTGCTATTTGGATAAAGGGCTTCGCCGCTTGCTGTATGCATAAAATTGAATACCTTGTCGTTGAATGTATATTCGAACTTTCTTGGTGCTATTATGCTCTTTGTAGTAACATTTCCAACATAATAATCCATAGTCAGATATGCAAGGCCGCTGCCATTAATATTCCTCATTACAGGCCCAGGTAAAAATGTAAATTTAGATATGCTTGAATTTGGATTTATTATATGTTCTATAAGATAGCTTGTGCCTAGTGCATTTCCCCAGTTGCTTAAGGTCAAATTTATTGCCTGCCTATACTGCATATATTGCTGGACAGAAGAATTACTTATAAATAGAGTAAGCACCTCTATGACATGTGCGCTTGTATTATTTTCTAATATTACTGTTGTGTTAAGATAAGTTACATTGAAATATGCATTAGATACTTTAGCAATAAGCACAAATGCAATGAAAAATACTAACAAATAAGTTATTTTCTTCATTTCTACCCTTATATAATAGAAATATAAACAATTTAATATTAATTGTTCAAAATAGACTTTGCCTATTGTATAAAAAAAGAGGTAATCAAAAGATATATAAATCAATATTTGAAATATATGTAGAGAGTGATTTTATGATAACTGGAATAGACATAAGCAAAGTAGAAGCATCTAGGCTTGCAAAAGACATGATAACAAACATGAAGTTCAATATAAACTTTGACAATGTTACAGTAAACCAAGACAACGTACAGGTTGACTTTACATTCGTTACAACATACGAAGGTGGATCAGAAGGGAATCCAAAGAATGTGGGAGAAATAAAGATAAAGGGCAGCATAACATCCAAAGAAGACAAGAAGAGCATCGAAGAGATAAATGATGCGTGGAAGAACAAGAAGACACTTCCATTGCAGTTTGCTGAGAATATAATAAACCTATTGAACTTTGAGTGTGGAGCAAGAGGAACATTGCTTGCCTATTCAATAGGCTTTGTTGCGCCTCTTCCTCTTACAAGAGCAAAGCTTCAGGAAAGTGGAGAGAAGAAATAATCTAGACCACTTTCTTTTTATTTTTTAAAATTCTTTATATTTGGCATGGAGCTTGAGGGAATATTATTAGATATAGACTATCTTACAGTAGAGGGCAGAGGGATAATAAGGTTTGCACTTAAATCAGGAGATAAGGTATATGAAGTAATAGACCCAAGCTTCTATCCTTATTTTTACCTTATACCTAGGAACAGTGAGCTTAAAAAAGAGGCTATTTTAGGCTTTTCTTTAAATGAAGATGTAAAAGTAGAAAATATTGAAGAGCAGAGCTTATCGATTCTCGGAAAAGAGGTAAGGGCTTTCAAAATATTTACAAAAAACCCAAGGGATGTACCTTCACTTAGCGAAGCACTTAAAGAATTTGGAGAGGTTTATGAAAACGACATAGTATTTTGGAAGAGATATATTATAGACAAAGGAATAAACCCTTTGCAAGGAGTAAAGGTTACTGCACATGAGGAAAACAGCAAACTAGTTGTAGATAAAATAGAAAGCTCAGCTACTCAAGAAGTAAAATTTAGCCATATTTCTTTTGATATAGAAACGTATAATCCAAAAGGAGCTCCAAGGCCAGAAAAAGATCCAGTAATAATGATAAGCTACACAGATGGCCAAGATAAAAAGGTACTAACTACAAAGAAGATAGAAAAAGATTTTGTTCTTGTTTTTGACAATGAAAAAGCGCTAATACAAGGCTTTACAAACATAATAAAAGAGATAGACCCAGACATAATAGCAGGCTATAATTCATCCAATTTTGACTTGCCCTATTTGCTATCAAGAAGCAAGGCATTGAAGGCAAACTTCTCTATAGGCAGGTTTGAAGGCGATGTAAAGAAAGAGCATCACGGTCTTGTTGAGGCTGTGCATATACCAGGCAGGATAAATCTAGACATATATAATGTAGCAAAGTTTGTCTCTGTCGTAGGGGCTGCTGAAAAGTTGATAAAAGTGAATAATTTTAAACTAGATGAGATTTATACAGCAGTTACAGGAAAAAAGAAGAAGATGGTTGAAAGAAGAGACATTTGGCGGGTTTGGGACAGCAATGAGCTTGATGAGCTGGCAGAATATTCTATGGGAGACTCCCTAGTCTTAGATGAGCTTTATGAATTCTTTTTGCCCCTTGAGATAGAGGTTGCTAAAGTAAGCGGCACAACATTAGGGGAAGCGGCAATATCAACAACAGGGCAGCTTGTAGAATGGCTTTTTATGAGAGAAGCCCATAGAAATAACCAAATAATACCCAACAAGCCAGATGAGGAAGAAATAGAAAGAAGATTATCTAATCCCGTAGAGGGGGCTTATGTAAAAACGCCAGAAGCAGGGATATACAAAAACATAGCTGTTCTAGATTTTAGAGGCTTGTATCCTTCTATAATAGTTGCCCACAACATAGACCCATCAACTATCTGCAATGATTGTTCTGATTACTATGAGTCGCCCATTGGTGTTAAATTCAGGAAAGAGCCAATGGGCATAGCGCCTAAACTGCTAAAATTCTTGATAGACGAAAGAGTAGAGGTTAAAAAAGCTTATAAAAAAGATCCAGACAACAAAGCTCTTGGAGCAAGAAATATGGCATTAAAGATACTTGCAAACTCGTTCTATGGTTACCTCGGCTATGCAAGGTCTAGATGGTATTCGAGAGAATGCGCAGGAAGCATAACAGCATATGGAAGGCAGTATATAATGATGGTAATAAATGAGGCTGAAAAAAGAGGCTTCAAGTCATTGTATACAGACACAGATAGCGTATTCTTGCTGCTTGAAAACAAAACAAAAGATGATGTTTTTGATTTCCTCAAAGCAATAAATTCAATGCTACCAAAAGGCATGGAATTAGAGCTTGAGGATTTCTATGTCAGTGGAGTATTCGTTGGCAAGAGGACAGGAGAGCAAGGGGCAAAGAAGAAATATGCCTTGCTTTCAGAGAATGGAAGAATAAAGATAAAAGGATTTGAGCTTGTGAGAAGGGATTGGGCAGATATAGCTAGAGAAACCCAAAAAAGAGTGCTTGAATCAATACTCAAAGAAGGAAGCAAGGAGAAGGCGATAGAGATTGTAAAGAGCGTTATAGAAAGATTGAGGAAAGGGGAGGTTTCTATAAAAGAATTGGCAATACACACGCAGCTTAGAAAAAGCATAAGGAGCTATGATGTTACTTCTCCGGAATTAGCTGCTGCAAAAAAAGCGATAGAAAGGGGACAAAAGAAAGTAGAAGATATAGAAGGCACAACTATAGGCTATGTTATAACAAAACATGGAAATAGCATATCGGAGAAAGCAGAGCTTGAAGAATTTGCACAAGACTATGATCCAGAATATTATATTGATCATCAAGTGATACCTGCTACTCTTAAGATACTTAAGGAGCTAGGATATAATGAGGATGAGCTAAAAGGCAAAGGCATGCAAAAGAAATTGAGTGGTTGAATGGATGAATTGGATTATAAGACTTATGAAGAGGTTGGAAAAGCAACAAGAAGCGCCCTAGAATATGGGAAAGGGCTTATAAAAGAAGGAGCAAAGCTCCTAGATGTTGCTGAAAAGATAGAAAAGTATTTGGAAGAGAAAGGCTTTGGCTCTGCATTTCCTGTAAATATTTCCCTAGATCATGAAGCTGCTCATTATACACCAATGAAAGATGATCAAAAGGTTTTTGGCAAGAACCTTGTAAAACTTGACGTTGGTGCAAGGAAAGGGGCTTATTTAGGAGACTCTGCAATAAGCATAGATCTTTCTGGAGAAAATGGAAAGCTTATTGAATGCAGCGAAAAAGCAGTGAATGAAGCAATAAGTATAGTAAAAGCTGGAAGAAGCGTAAGAGAAATAGGAAAGGTTGTAGAAGAAATTTCTAAGAAGATGGGGTTCAATCCAATAAGGAATCTGGGAGGCCACGGCATAACAAAAGATGATCTGCATGCAAATATATTCATACCGAACTTTGATAATGGCGACGAGGCCAAACTAGAAGAAGGAGAAGTAATAGCCATAGAAGTCTTTGTTACAACAGGAGAAGGGTTGGTAGTCGATGGAGATTCGGTAGAAATATTTAGGAAATACCCAGGGGCCACTAGAAACCCAATTGCAAGGGAGGTTGGCTCTTTTATTGATTCTAATTTTAGCACATATCCATTTGCTATGAGATGGGTTTTGAAGAGATTTGATGAATTTAAAGCAAAAGTTGCTTTGAATGAGTTTGCAAGGGCGAACTTGCTAGAAAGCTACCCTGTGCTTGTTGAGAAAAGCAATGGATTAGTTGCCCAAACAGAATATGAGATGATAGTTGAGAAAGACTCTTGCAAAGTAATAACATAATTTGTTATTTTGTGAATACTTTGCTTAATATCTTTTTCTTGCCTTTTTCTGTATATTGTGAAGATTTTCCAAGATAGTAATAGAGGAGCAACAGATTTATCAAAATGAAAATAAATATGAGTATAATATTGTAGAATGAGAAAAAGCTAAGGAATGATGTTACTTCCAATGTATTAAGGCCTATAATATAAAGCAGACTTGCTAGTATAGGGGCTTGGCAACCGCATGAGACTATGGCACTTCCCATAAGGCTAAAGAATGCAGAGAAGAAACCGCCAGCATATCCCAAGGCCTTTGAGGCATTTCTCAGGACAAATGTTGCCGCAACCAATACAAGGGATGAAGAAGCAATAAGCAACAATATGATAAATTCAGAAAATAGGCTTATTATTATAAGCCTGCTTAAATTGATTATATAAAGATATGCAAGAAAATAAATAAAGAAAGCGACTATAAACTCTGCTAGATAATATTTATTTGTCAATATCTGCTTTAGATTGCTTAACCTTTCCATCTGACTAATACCCATTTATACTTTCTATTTTTTGTATTGCCGGCAATGAACATACTGGTGCTGTATTGTTTATTGATGCACAAACCATCGCAACATATAGGTCTGCTGCCGCATATTCCCTTAATGCAAACATGTCCTTCGGATTTGAAAGCTGCGACAAAACTTGCTCGTGGGTCATATATTCTAAAGGCAGTGGAGGCTGGTTTGTTATTGTGTTTCCAAAATCTACAGCATCTGCCCCAGCAACTACAAACTTGCCCCATATGCTATATGGAGTGCCTTGGAAGTTATTTAGTTTTGTTATTAGATTTAATGCTGCTGCATAAGGTGCACTTCCTGTAGACTGCACCTTAGACAGGAAGTAAGGCAATGACTGTATTTCGAAGCCTGCTCTTATTGGAGATACATAGTCTATTGATATGAAATTAATGTAGCTGCTGTTATAGAAATTGCCAAAGTCTACCCCGCTAGAAGCATTGTATTCTGCTGGAGCCCAATATATAGTTGGTATATCAAGATCTCCAAAAGAGCTATAGCCTTTGAAGAGCACATTGAACTTGCCAAACCTGCTAAGTGCTAAAGCCATGGCCCATTTGTTTTCGCTACAATATATACAGGATATTGCCCCAAGATATATCACGCTTGGCTTGCCATTTACTATAAGCATAGGAGATAAAGAAGGTTGTACCCCAACACCATTTATTGTGCCATTAAGATACATCATCCCCGCTTCTTCAAAATAAGAGTTTGATGCGTTGTTTATTATAGCCAATTCAGTTGCATTGAAAGGCTGATTTATATTTGTAAGCCTTGAACCAAAGCTCTGGTTCTGTGTTATTACTGGCGCGTCAGGGAGGCTCATTGGAGGAGTTATCAGTGAACCATTTACATATATTGGAGCCAAGCTGGAATTTACGCTCACATTTGGTATAGGGGTTGGAGCAATTGATGTAGGTGCAGAAGAAGCACCAGGTGCAGAAGTTTTAGGTATTGAGATTACAGCCACAACACCTATTATTATTGCTATAATTCCAATTGCCAAAGCAGACCATGATATTACTTTTAAGGAGTTTACTGTTTTTTCTATTTTAGCCTCTTCCTTCTTTTCTTCCTTAAGCTCTTTTTGTATACTTTTTTCATCTGACATTCTAACCACTCTATTAATAAAATAAAGCATAAGTATTTAATAGTGTAGATTTGCTTATTATTTAAACTTTATGCGTGGTTAATGTGTATCAGTCTACAGCCACTTTTGCTTCTCAAATCAACAGAGAGATAGGCTATGCTGATGCGCATTGCCATATAAATCTCTTTGATGAACCATTTAAGGTGATTGAAAATGCCTTTTTGTCTGGCTTAGAAATTATAGTATCTTCTGGCGGAAGTGCAAAAGACAACAAAGAGATTTCTAAGATTGTAGGGCAAAGGGTTTTTGGAGTAGTGGGAATAGATCCTGAGCATATAGAGGATAAAAACAGCGTAAAAGAGCTTAAAGGAATCATAGAAAGCAATAGAAATATAATAGGCATTGGAGAGATAGGGCTTGATAAAAAGGTTGCAACAGAAAGCAAGCATTACGAAATGCAAAAAGAAATATTTAGGGAGCAGCTTGAACTTGCAGAATCATTAGATTTGCCAGTGGTTATACATTCTAGGAAAGCCTTGGATGATGTGCTTTCTATTCTTGGAGAATTTAAGATAAGGGCAATGTTCCACTTTTTTGAAGGAGACGATAAAGATATTGAAAAGATGAGAGAATACTTTATTTCGGTGCCTCCTTTAGAATCTTCTAAAAGGAAGAGGGCAATTGAAAAGATAGGCATTGAAAGGATAATGCTTGAGACTGATTCGCCAGTTGTTGGCAAAGACCCAACATATGTGAAGATCTCTGCAGAAATAGTGGCGAAGATAAAAGGCTTCGATGTAGAAAAGGTAGCTTATGAAACTACAGAGAATGTAAGAAAATTTTTTTATATATGAGAGGTTTTTATATATGGTAGTCTAATAATTAGTTAGGGGCCCGTAGCTCAGCTTGGATAGA
Source organism: Microcaldota archaeon (assembly GCA_023256515.1). Classification (GTDB taxonomy): domain Archaea; phylum Micrarchaeota; class Micrarchaeia; order Micrarchaeales; family CABMGC01; genus JAGDYD01. The sequence continues at coordinate 30,370 of JAGDYD010000003.1, read as the reverse complement.
GCAGCAGCCTTCTAAGCTGATGGTCGTGGGTTCAAAATGCTTATGAAAATCCCGCCGGGCCCGCTTAGGTGATTTCTATGAAAGGACCAAAAAAGTATGAAGAGACTATAATGCAGATAAAACAGCAAATAGACATTTTATTAAATGATAATAGTGTGCCTCGAAATGTGAAAAATGCGCTTCAGGAAGCAAAAAGTTCACTTGACAAAGAAGATGAAAGTTATGCTGTAAAGGCATCAAGTGCAACATATAAGATAGATGAAGTGAGCAATGATATAAACTTGCCACCTTATGCCAGGACAATAATTTGGAATATATTAAGCTTGCTTGAGTCTATAAAAGATTAAAGGCAAGATGATGCAAAGGCTAAAGAGAAATGTAACTTTTAGACAAGCACTATCAATAAATATAAGCGCAATAATAGGGGCAGGCATATTCACTGTTAGCGGAGTAGCTGCTGGGTTGGCAGGGCCTTCTTCAATAATCTCAATACTTATAGGGGCAATAATAGCTATTTTTACAGGCATGAGCTTTGCAGAACTTGCGCACATGTATGCGAGAGAAGGGGGCAATTATGAATATTCTAGAGAGGTAATGGGAAGCTATGCTGGCTATATAGCAGGCTTCATATGGATAATTGCGACAATAATATCGGGCGCTGCTGTCGCTTTGAGTTTTGGTGGCTATTTTGAAAGCATAATAAAATTTGCTAATGCAGAAGTTGTTGCTGCATTGCTTATAATAATTCTTTCTATAATAAATTATTTTGGCGTTAAGCACTCTGCGCGATTTTCTTCAATATTGATAGCAATAAATATAGCAATACTCCTTATTTTTGGATTTATCGGGCTCTTCTTTATAAAAATGTCAAACTTCAAACCATTTTTTCCTCATGGGATAACGGGCATGCTTGCAGCGTCTTCTTTCATATTCTTTGCATATACGGGCTTTGCTAGGGTCACTATGCTTGGCGAGGAGATTGAAGAGCCAAGAAAAACAATACCTAGGGCTATAATATTATCAATAGCAATATCTGCAGCAATATACATGCTTGTGATGACCGCATTGATAGGCATAGTGCCATATGCCAATATTGCAAATTCAGAATCACCATTGGCTTATGGAATATACTATGCAACAAAAAGTCCATTGGCAAGCTATATAATAGCCATAGGCGCCATGATAGCAACAATAAATGTTGATTTGACTATGATATTGGGCTTGTCTAGAGTTGTATTTGCCATGTCTAGAGATAAGGATCTTCCAAAATCCCTTGCCAAGATAAACAAGTATGGGGCACCTAGTAGAGCTATAGTCTTTTCAAGTCTTGTGATGATATTGGCAATATTTACAATAGATTTTAAGAACATAATAGCATTCAGCAATGCAGCTGCGCTTACATCTTATGCTATAGCAAACTTAGCGGCATTGAAGCTTTCTTTGCTAAATAAGAACAAAAAAGAAAAGATGCTCTTCAAATCCAGTTACTTTTTTATTATACCAATACTCGGCTTTCTGCTTACTTTAACTATGCTCTCTTTCCTGACAAGATTTAGCATAATGCTAGACTTTTGGGTTCTTATTATAATAACAATTTACTATGTATTTGTCAGGGCTGAGCGTGAAAGGCATGGCTTGCCTTTGACAATGTACAAGAAACTGCCGAAGAAAAAGAATTGGTAAAAATTGGAATTATTTACATAAAAAATATATTTTCTATTTATAGTTATTTGTGCTTATTTTAATTGGGGGACCATGGAGACTCTTAAGCAGATAGCTAGCAGGCTCACAGGAAGAGTCATAATAAGCTCAGAAATAAAGGAAGAAGATTTAGCTGGATTAGACGTTGAATCGCTTATAGGCCATATTGCAAGCTATTTTGGAGAAGAGAAAATAGGTATATTGGACAAAGCCACTCTAGAAAAGATAATACAAGAGATGAAAAGCGAAAAAGAGCCTATAGAAATAGAAATAAAAAGGCCTGTAGAGTTCAAGCCAACAGCAAAAGAAGTAGAGGCGCAGATAAGCATAAGGGAAAGCGATGTTGAAAAAACAGCAGGAACAACAGAGGATTTTGTAGTTTATCTAAACGATAGATTCAAGAGGATAAGCGAGATGATAAGCCAGAATATGGCAAGCACAGGCATAGCCAATGGCAAGATAAACAGCATAGAGAAGCTAAAAGAGTATACAAATGGTAGAGAGGCTACAATTGTTGGAATGGTTTTTGACAAAAGAGTAACAAAAAATGGAAATATACTTGTGAATCTTGAAGACAGCACAGGAACAGCCAAAGTAATATTTATGAAGAGCGATTCGCAGCAAGAGCTATACAAAAATGCAAAGAGAATAGCAAATGATGACATAATTGCCGTAAAAGGCAAGATATCCGGGCCTTTCCTTATAGCAAATGCTATAATTTGGCCAGAAGTGCCTATACATGTAAGGCGCAAAACTGAAGAAGATATAGCCATAGGGTTCATTTCAGACATACATGTTGGAAGCAAGCTCTTCATGGAGAAAAAGTTTACACAAATGATAAAGTGGCTCAATGGAGAAGTAGATTATAGAAAAGAGCTTGCACAGAAGATAAAATATATAATAATGGCTGGAGATTTGGTTGACGGCATAGGAATATATCCAAACCAAGAAAAAGAGCTTACCATGCCAGATATTTACAAGCAGTATGCTGTACTTTTCAATTTTATATCTATGATCCCAGATTATATTCATGTATTTGTGCTTGCAGGAAACCATGATGCTGTGCAGAGCACAGAACCACAGCCAAAACTAACAAAAGAGCTTATTGGAGATTTTAAGATGGAAAATGTGCATTTAGTTACAAACCCTTCCTATATTACTTTGAATGGCATAAAGGTACTTGCATACCATGGAACGTCGCTTGATTCTGTAATACAAGCGATACCTGGCTGCAGCTATGCAAAACCGGAGATAGCCATGGTAGAAATACTGAAGAGAAGGCACCTATCGCCGATCTATGGAGGCAACAAAGTTTTGCCAACAAGAAGGGATTCTTTAGTAATAGATGAAATTCCAGATATATTGCATATGGGCCATGTGCATAAAAATGGTGATATTAATTACCATGGAACACTTGTGTTAAATAGCGGCACATGGCAAAGCAGAACATCTTATCAAGTAAAACAGGGCCACATACCCACACCTGCAGTTTTGCCTGTATATGAAATGAAAAGTACAAACTTATTCAATGTAGATTTTAATCAGATATGATGATTTTATGGACATAAATTCATATTTTAACCTCCTTTCTGACAAATTCAATGAAGCATTTTACTTAGCTTCCAAAGCAAAAGAAAAAGGATTTGATCCTAAAAAGGAAGTTGAGATAAAGCCTGCACCAGATCTTGCTAGCAGGGTAGAGGGTATAATAGGCATAGAAGGACTTGCAGAGATAATAAGAAGAAATTATGGGAAGGACAAAACAGAAACTGCATTCAAAGTAGTAAAGGAGGTTTGCGAAAATAAGTTTTTTGATACGTATGATACCATTAAGAGGATAGAGCTTGCGACAAGAATAGGCTTGGCGATAATAACAGATGGTGTAGTAGTTGCACCTACAGAAGGCATACAAGGTGTTGCAAGATACAAAAACCAAGACAATACAGACTATATTGCTGTTATATATGCAGGTCCAATAAGAGGAGCTGGTGGTACAGCAACAGCATTATCTGTGGCTTTCGCTGATTATGCAAGGAGGTTTTTCAACATAGGTGCATATAAGCCAACACAAGATGAGATAGAGAGATATGTTGAAGAGGTAGAGATATACCACATGAAGCAGCATCTGCAATATAGGCCTAGCGATGACGACTTGAGGAATATAGTAAGCAATTGCCCTGTCTGCGTAGATGGAGTTGCAACAGAAGATGTAGAGGTAACTGCACATAGAGATATTAAAAGAATAGATTATAATGGAAAAGAAGTCATAATGACTAACAGAGTAAGAGGAGGAGTAGCTCTTGTACTTTGCGAAGGAATAGCACAAAAAGCAAAAAAGCTAATCAAAGAGGTAAAAACTGCAAATCTAAATTGGGATTGGCTCAATAGCGTAATAAAGGTAAACAAGGTAGAAAAAAGCGAAGATAGCGAGAAGGTTTCTGTTTTCCTTGAAGAGCTTGTTGCTGGAAGGCCCGTAATAGCATATCCTGGCTATATAGGAGGCTTAAGGCTTAGATATGGAAGAAGTAGATTGACAGGCATAGCGGCCAAAGGTTTTAGCCCAGCAACAATGATATTGCTAGACAACTTTGTGGCTGTAGGCACGCAATTAAAAGTTGAACTACCAGGCAAAGGCTGCGTTGCTTCACCTGTCGATTCTATAGAGGGGCCTTTTGTTAGGCTAAAAAACGGAGAAGCCCTTAGGATAAACAGCGCAGAGCAAGCTCTTGAGCTCAAAGACCAGGTTGAAAAAATTATATCATTAGGCGATATATTAATAACTGTAGGAGACTTCAAAAAATCAAACACAATAATACAGCCAACAAGCTATGTTGAAGAATTTTGGGAGGCGCAGCTTGAGAATGCTGGCTGCAAGAATATAATAAAAAATCCAACATTCAGGGAAGCTTACGAATTATCGATTGAATACAATGTACCAATACATCCAAAATACCTGTTTGAGTTCCAAGCAATAGATACAAAGCAACTAGAGGAGATTGCAAAGGCAATTATCAGGAATTCTAAAATAGAATATAGCGGTGAAGAGAGCCTTTTCTCTATAGAGAAGATCACAATAAATGATCTAGGAATAAAAGAATACTTAGAAAGGCTACAAGTGCCGCATAGGTTGGAGGACCAAAAGATAGTTATAGATAAAGATTATGCTCAATCGCTTGTTGCGAGCATGGGATTTGCCAGCGGCAAAGAAGGCAAATTGAATATTGGCGAAGTAGTAATGGACAAATATGCAAATAGTAGCGATGCGCTCAGCGCTGTAAATAGTGTTGCTCCTTTCAAGATACCTAAGCGCTCTACTTACATAGGCGCAAGGGTAGGCAGGCCTGAAAAAGCAAAAGAGAGGCTTATGAAGCCTGCACCTAATGTCTTATTCCCAATAGGAGAATATGGAGGAAAAGAAAGAAACATAACAAAAGCATATATTATAGATGAGAAAAAATTCAGCAACAAGGGGATAGAGGTAGAGATTGCCAACTATAAGTGTGAAAAATGCAAGAGATATTTGCCTAGCTATTTCTGCAATGATTGCAACAATAGAGCAGTCATAGAGAGGGTTTGTCCAAAGTGCGGCTACCATACACTTAGCAAGAAATGCGAGAGATGCGGCACTGAAACTTTAGGCTATTCAAATAGGAACATAGACATAAGGGCATTAGTAAGCGAAGCCATGAAGAAACTCAGAATTAGCAGAATGCCTGACATAATAAAAGGTGTAAAAGGCCTTACAAACAACGACAAGATATCAGAACCGTTGGAAAAAGGAATCCTAAGAAGCCTGCACAATGTATACATATTTAAAGATGGAACTGCAAGGTTCGATGCCACTGATGTGCCGATAACACATTTCTATCCTGGCGAAATAGGAGTAAGCATAGAAAAATTAAGACAAATGGGTTATGAAAAAGATATATACGGAAATGAATTGGAAAGGGAAGATCAGCTCGTAGAACTCAAACATCAAGATGTTATAATAAACAGGAGAGGGGCAGAGTATCTGCTAAGGGTTGCAAATTTCGTAGATGATCTGCTTGTTCGCTTTTATGGGCTTGAACCATACTATAATGCAAAAAGCATAGATGATCTTGTTGGCCAATTAGTAATTACGCTTTCACCACACACCTCCTGCGGAGTAATGGGCAGGATTATAGGATTTAGCGATGCTAATGTGGGCTTCGCACACCCATATATGATATCTGCAAGAAGAAGGAATTGCGATGGGGATGAAGACACGACTATGCTTCTATTGGATGCCCTCATAAACTTCTCAAGAGAATACCTCCCAACAACAATAGGAGGAACCATGGATGCGCCTTTGATACTGACTATACATGTAATGCCAGAAGAGGTAGATGATGAAGTACATGCGATGGAAACTGTGACAAAATATCCTCTTGAATTTTATTTGAAGAGCTATGAATATCCTTCACCCAGCGAGGTGAATATAGAAACAGTCAAGGATAGGCTAGACAAAGAGAGCAGGTTCTACAATATAAACATAACGCACATAGACAGCATAAAATCTATAGCGTCTGCCCCTAAAAAAAGCGCCTATACCACTTTGAAGACAATGCAAGATAAAGTAAATGCTGAATTTAATTTGATGGACAAGCTTGCTTGCATAAATCAGAGAGACGCTGCAAAGAGGCTTATAATAAGTCATTTCATACCTGACCTTATAGGCAATTTGCATACTTTTTCAAAACAAGAATTTAGGTGCAGCATATGCAATGCAAAATATAGAAGAGTTCCACTTAGTGGAAAATGCACTAAAGACGGAGGCAAGCTTCTGCTTACAGTCTCTAAAGGAGGAATAGAAAAATACCTAAACATGGCGCTTAATCTTGCGGAAAGGTATGACCTTGAACCTTATATAAGGCAGAGACTTGAACTGGTGAGGGATGAGATACTTAACCTATTTGAAGAGAACGCTATACCAAAGAAGCAGTTTAGCCTTTCAAACTTTATTTGATGCATATTTAACCGCAGATTCAAAAATATCTAGGCCTTTCTCTATATTCTCAATTTTCATTGTTATTGGAGGTATAAATCTTATAGTAGATTTTCCAGCAGGAAGCAAGATAAGCCCATCTTCAAAGCATTTGTTTAATATCTTTTCCCTCTCTTCTACGCCATACTCTTTTGTATATTTGTCTTTTACTATCTCAACCCCTATCATTAAGCCTATGCCCCTAACATCTCCAATTATCTCATATTTTTCCTTCATTTCATTTAGCCTTTTCATCATCAAAGAGCCTTTCTCTTTTACTTCTTGCTCAAGCTTTTTCAAATTCTTTTTGATATATTCCAAAGAAGCATTTGCTGCAGCTATAGAGACAAGGTTGCCGCCAAAGGTATTTGCGTGAGAGCCTGCCGGTATTGTGCCTAGAGAAGTTCTAGATATTGTTGCGCCTATAGGCAGGCCGCCGCCAAGCGACTTTGCCATTGTATATATATCAGCCTCTACTCCAAAATGATCAAGCGCAAGGAACTTGCCAGTTCTCATATAGCCTGCCTGGACTTCATCATCTACAAGCAATATGTCATATTTCTTTGCTATCTTTGAAATCTTTTTGAAGTAGTCTAGAGGAGGCACAATATAGCCGCCTTCACCTTGTATAGGCTCAAAGAATATTGCTGCAACCTCTTCTGGCGAAACTTCCTTGCTTAATGGATATTCTTCTATATAATCAACGCATGCGAAATTGCAAGAAGGATATTCTAGCTTGAATGGGCATCTATAGCAATAAGCAAAAGGAACATGAATAGTAGCATTAAAAGGCCCAAAGCCTGCCCTTTGAATGCTTTTTGACGCAGTAAGCGAAAGAGAACCAAGGGTCCTGCCGTGGAATGAATTATAGAAAGCTAATATGTACTGCCTTTTTGTGAATATTCTCGAAAATTTTATTGCTGCCTCATTTGCCTCTGTGCCTGAATTTGAAAAAAAGACCTTACCAAAACCTTTAGGAAACATTCCCAAAAGCTTCTCTGCAAACTCTACAGGAAGCTCAGAATAATAATCAGTAAATGCAGAGTGCATAAGCTTATCTACTTGCTTTTTAACAGCTTCCCTTATCTGCTTATTTGCATTTACCCCAAGGTTATAAACAGAGATGAAGCTTGAAAAATCTATGAATTTGTTGCCTGCAACATCAAAAACAAAGTCGCCGTCTCCATGAGAAGGGACAAAGGGATAGCTTTCCCTTGTTGTAGTCATTATAACCTTCTTGTCCCTTTCTATTATCTCATTTATCTTCTTTGAAAGCTTTACCATAAGCCGATATTACATTTAAACCTATTTATGCTTTGCTTTTTGCCTTGGCTTTTTGCTCCTGCTTCTGCTCTTCTGCTTTCTTCTTGATCTCAACGCCCAAAACCCTAGAGAGCTGCTCTGAATTGCTAATATCAACCTTCTCTCCTAAAAATTCAAGATGCTTAACATTGCACCTCCTTTCTTTTTGCCTCTCTGCGGTTATTATGTTCACGAAATTTTTGTCTATTACTTTTGTTATCACTGCCCTGCTTCCTGCATCTCTGCCAAATTTCTTAACACAAACTCTTCCTACTTCTATTAGAGCCAAAAAATCACCTATTTTTTGTTTTTTATCCTTATTTTATCCTTTATGTTTTTTATTATTATATCAGCAATCTCTTCTGGAGATAGCTTTTCAGTATCAATTACCAGATCAAAAGGCTTTTTGTCCTTGCCAAGATTTATGTTGTAAAGCTTTTTGTAAAGAAGGTAATTTTCCTTATCCCTTCTTCTTATTATATTAATGCCTTCCTCAAGGCTTAGCTTGTCCCTCTTTGCAAGCCTTTTTGCGCGTTCTTCAGGGCTTGCCTCTAGCCAAACCTTATAACCATGCTTTGAAAGCCATGGCATAACATAGCTTGTTATTATTATATTGCCTTTCTTCAATATCTTTAATACTGCTTTGTCTACACTTTTGTCTATATTTTCGTCTTCTTCCCTCTTTTTGACAGCCATGAATCCCTCATAAGTGTCCCAGTAGTTTGCTTCATTTTCGCTTCCCAAGAACTTTGATTTGATTATGTCACCAACATTGATTGCTTTTAGCTTAAGCCTTTTTGCAAGTATTTCAGCAACTGTGCTCTTGCCTGCAGCAGGCATGCCTGATATTATTATTGATTCCATAAACAGCTAATGCGATATAAGCTGTAGCACATATTCCTTCTGCTTTACCCCTATCTCATTGAGCTTAAGCTCGCCGTTTTCTATCCTGCTTGCTAGCTTTATTATATCTGCAGTGCAGTTAGCACACAAAACGCCTCCGAAAATCCTTGCATTAGACCTTAAGCTTTTCCCTTTTGAGTTTTTGCTTATATTTATGCCGTTCAATTCCTTGCCGCATATAGCACAATGAGGCCTCTTTGGAGCTTTCTTTTTGAAATGAAGCACATTCCTTTTCTTAGGAGTGACTCTGGCTAGCTTTCTAATGCTTCTTGATCTATACATTGGTCTTGGCACTTTAAGCACCTGATAAAATTAAGTATAAATTTAATGAAAGGATATATATAAAATACTTACTTGGGGCTATTTATAGGGTTGCTTTTTTCTATTTCAACATTATTTTCTTTATTTGAAGCATTTTTTCCAATATTAGACTTCTTTGCAATGCGCCTATCCCTAACAGTTACAGTTATGGAAAGCAAAAGGCCAAATATGAATACAACAATTATGAAGAAAGTATTATATGCAAATTTTGCTCCTCCCAAGTATACCATAGGATGCGAAGGAAACAGCATAGGGAGCAGAAGGTAATAAACTATCAAGAAGAGTGGAAGTATTATTACCATCGGCTTCATCTGACTCATCATACTTTTTGAAGCAAGAGACATTACTTCCTTTTGCTTTGCAAGAAGCTCATCGTTTGAGGCTCCTCTCTTTACCATTTCGTTCAGCTCCTTGCTCTTTGACTTTATTTGCTCCTGCATTTCATAGACTTTCTTAATGTTAGACATTTTCCTCTGAATGTAAAATGAAAGGAGCGTATACAATATTGCTGTAAGTGCAATCAACTCTGCTATCATAATATCAGCTCTTTTATAATATGCGAAGCTTCTTCAGCAGCTTTTTCAAGCTCACCCTCATTATTACTAACTATAAAGAAAGGTACATTTAACTCTGTTGATATTGCAGCCATGATTGAAAGGTTTGCTAGCCTTTGCATGCTTATTTCATCCTCGCTCTCTTGCTCCCTTTTCCTTGTTTTATCTTTTTGCCTTCTCCTAATTATATCTTCACTTTTTGCATCTATATATATTATGCCTAGCAATCCTAGCTTTTTAAGCTCATTTGTAGAGAAGCCAGGAAGATACTGTGCATTTTTCTTTACTGTAAGATGAGTATCTACTACAAATATGCCGCTCTTTTTGCTTAAGTCATTAATGGCTTTGTACCTTGTTTTTATCTGCTCTTTTATGGGCAACGACCTTAGAGAATCCCTGTCGCTTAATTTTGTATATTTAAGCATTAGGTCTCCAAGATTCACTATTTTTACTTTTGGTATTGATACTTTAGACAGCACAGTGCTTTTGCCTGCACCAGGTGTACCAGCAACAACAATTGTTTTTAATGCCACGAAAATCAAAAAGTAATAGGTAAATAAAAATTAAAAAAACAAACTAAGCTTCTTCAATCCTCCATGCCGCTTCCTTCGCTTGGGTTAGGGCTTGATGGCTTGCTCTTTGAGCTTATCATGTCGTCTATTCTTAGTATTATTTCTGATGCCTCACTGGCGCTTGTTATTGCTTGCTCCTTAACCTTGAGTGGCTCTATAACTCCGAGCTTCTCCATGTCGCCTATTGTGTTCTTGTATACATCTACTCCATATACGCGGCCCTCTGAACCCTTATGCTTGCTTCTTAGCTGCACTAGCGTGTCTATAGGGTCCATTCCTGCACTCTCTGCAAGGGTCTTTGGTATTATTTCTACAGCGTCTGCAAAGGCCTGTATTGCCAACTGCTCTCTGCCGCCAACGTCGCTTGAATAAGCCCTTAGGCCGTTTGCTATGTCTACTTCTATGCTTCCGCCCCCTATTACATATTTGCCGACTTCTATTGCGCTGGATATTGCTCCTATTACATCGTTGAGAGATCTTTCAACCTCATTTACTACTTGCTGTGTGCTTCCTCTTATGAATATTGTTACGCTCTTAGGGTCTTTGCACTTTTCTACAAAGACCATCTGCTCTCCAGCTATCTTGCGCTCTTCTACAAGCCCTGCAAAGCCAAGGTCATTTTGTGATAGGTCGTCAAGGCTTGTCACCATATTTGCTCCTGTTGCCTTTGCAAGCTTCTCCATGTCGCTCTTCTTTACCCTCCTTACCGCCATTATTCCTGCTTTTGCAAGGTAGTGCTGGGCTACATCGTCTATTCCCTTCTGCACAAATATTACGTTTGCCTTGCTTGCTGCTATTTTATCTACCATCTCTTTTAGCATCTTTTCTTCCTGCGCCAAGAATGCCTGCATCTGCTCAGGAGATGTTATCTCTATTCTAGCATCTGTCTCTGTCTTCTCTATTTCTAATGCAACATCCAGAAGGGCAATCTTTGCGTTCTTTATTGATTTTGGCATGCCTGGATGTGCAACCTCCTTGTCTATTAGAACGCCGTTTATAAATTCAGTATCCTCTATGCTGCCTCCCTCTTTCTTTTCAAGCTTTATAAAGTCGTGGTCTATTGTTATTTTGTTGCCGTCTTTTACTGCAACCTGCTTTATTGCTTGTATTGCAAGCTTTGAGAGGTATCTTTTTGTGTCCTCTCCACCTATATTCTTTGAGCCCAAGGCTATCATTGCTATTTTCTCTAGCTTATCCTCATCATCGATGCTCACATTAAAGCTCTTGTCCCTTAATATCTCCCTAGCCTTTTCTGCTGCCATCTTGTAGCCTTTTATTATTGTTGTTGGGTGTATTCCCTGCTCTATCAAATTGCCTGCTGCCTTAAGAAGCTCTCCTGCTATTATCACCGCAGATGTTGTGCCATCTCCAACCTCTTTGTCTTGCGTCTTTGCTATATCTACCATTATTTTTGCTACTGGGTGCTCTACATTCATCTCTTCCAAGATTGTAGCACCGTCGTTTGTTATTACTATATCTCCAAGCTCGCTGACTAGCATCTTGTCCATTCCCTTAGGACCAAGTGTTGTTTTAACAGCGCTTGCTACTGCATAGCCAACAGCTATATTGGCTCTTTGGGCTTCTCTGCCCAATATCCTTGTAGCTCCCTCAGGGAGTATTAGATACTGTTGTCCTGCACCGAGTTGATTTTCTGCCATCTTATCACCATTTGATTTTTACAAATAGAATTGCATTTTTTATTTGTATAGATTGTAAATAAAAATTAATTAATAATAATAGCCATGCAATATTTTTATATTTATCCTTTTTAAAGGGTTAGAGAAGGGATAAAATGAGGCTTTGGTCTATAAAATTAGAGTATTTAGACCAAAAAGGGATTGTAGCATTATGGAGAGAATCCCTTCTAGCAAAGGCGGTGTTAGAAGGAAAGACAAAAGGGTATAGGAACCACCCCCAATTAGAGAGATTCAAGAATTACAAGGAGCCCCTTAAAGCTATAAACACATACCTAAGCTATATAAATGAAGAGGCTTCAAAGAGGGGCTTTGACTTCGACAAAAAGAAGATAGAAGAAAGATTAGTAGACAAAAAGATAAGGATAGGCGTTTCTGACAAGCAATTAGAATATGAATTAAGCCTTTTAAAAGAAAAGCTAAGAAAGAGGTCAGAAAAAGACTATCTTAGAATCAAAAATGAGAAAGCAGAGCCAAATCAGCTCTTTTTTGCCTATCATGGCAATATAGAGAGATGGGAGAGGATAAAGCCTTTGAAAGAAATTAATAAAAGCTAGGCTTTGCATTATTAGAAAGATTAATAAACTATTATTTGGATAAATTATTGATTTTTATGGAGCAAAAGAGAACACTTAATTTAAAGCCTGCAATAAAGATACAGAATATTGTGGTGAGCGCAGACCTGCATGCAACAATAGATTTGTATGCATTATCAAAAAATGTAAAAGAAGTAGACTATGAACCAGAGCAGTTCCCAGGTGCTATATTCAGGATAAAAGAGCCAAAAGCAGTAATAATACTATTCAAAAATGGAAAACTCATTTGCACAGGCTCAAGCACAGAGGCGGATATAAAGAAAGTTCTCGACTATGCAACAAAAATAATATCCAAATATGTGATAGAAGAGCAGGGCTAATCTTTTTGCTTTGCTACCTTCTTCGCAAGCTTGTCAAACTTTTCAAAGAAGCTTTTCCAAGAATAATTTTCTTCTACTCTTTTTCTCGCATTCTTTCCCATTTCTTCTGCCAGCTTTGGGTTCTCTGCTATCAAAAGCATTTTTTCAGACATTTCTTTCTTTGAATTTACCAAGAAGCCTGTTTGGCCATCAACTATTGTTTCCTTAGGCCCGCCTTCATTTATTGATATTATAGGCTTGTAGCTAGCCCCTGCTTCTAAAGGGACATAACCAAAATCTTCGTTTATCGCTGCAAACAAAACAGCTGTAGAATTTGCATAAAGGCTTTTCATTTCTTTATCTGTTATGTTTACTTTAAATACCACATTTTGGTTTGCAAGCTTCTTTAGCTCATTGAAATACTTTACATGCTCTTTGTCCTTAGACAATGCGCCTGCTATAATTAGCTTGTAACCCTTTTTCCTCTTTTCAAACATCTTGAATGCCTCTATAGCATAATCCTGCCTTTTGTTAGGCACTATCCTCGAAGGATACAGGAAATACTTGCCATCGCCCTCATTTTTAAATTCATCAACATCTACTGCAGGATTTATTATAGTCGCATTTCTACCAAAGTATTGCTTTATTCTGCCTGCAGTATTCTTGCTGTTTGTGGCAATTTCTTCTATATCCTTAACTATCTTCTCTGCTATAATCTTGTATGATTTTGTAAAAGTGGCATAAATAAATTTTTCAGTATAGCTCCTGTTTTTCATCCTTTCTGAATAAAGGTCATACACCTCCCTAGGAGGAGTGTGGCAGTACCAAAGAACCCTCTTGTTCTTATGCCTTATCCATTCGCTAGGCGAGATATGGGCATTTATAAGATCATAATCTTCTTTTACAATAGTATTGTAAAAAGTATAGCCATACCTCAACCCTTGAGAAGCTCTATATGGTAGTAGATTTGTAAGAGGTATATGCTTTTTTATAACCTTTATTTCAAAATCTTTAAACTCAGGAAAGGTTGATTTTGGATCATATTCTGTGGTGTATATTGTCGCATTATAATGCTGGGCTATTTTTAATATTACCCTTTCAGCCCCTCCTTTTAAAGTCAAGTAAGGCTGAGCTATTATAAGTTTCATTAAATCAGCCAGGTATAGTATAATTGTTCTTTACCCAGCTTGGCTTAGGAGTCACGTAAGGGAGGCCACCAGTATAGTTGTTTAATGCGAGTATAACTACAGGGTTTGTAGAATTCATGTAATTTATGCCAGTGAAATTAGAAGGATACACTCTTGTGAAGCCAGGCAAGTAACCAAAGAAGAAACCGCGATAATAATTAGAGTTATAGAACTCGCTAGGCGCATCTGTTACTGTATAGTTTGGTCCGTTTGGAGTATACATCACCATGAAGTCAGCAAATGGCTGTCCAGAAAGATTTATATTTCCAAAATAGAATTCTCCGTTTGGCACTATGAATGCATTTGATATCTTTGTGCCATTGGAATAGTAGATATTGACTGGAGAGGTTGAATTATATAGAGAGGTAGGCATGCAATAAGTACCATTTAAATAAACTATATTTCCAAGAGAGAGTATTACTTTAACCATAGGCTGGCTGGAATTTGTTGTGCAGAAATTGTTTATGTTGTTTGTATTAAGTGGAACAAGGGCGTACACAGGATCATGCGTTATTTCGCATGTTGAGGTTCCAAGCAGGTAAGGCTTTCCCACAAGTGCGCCTTGGCTTTCTGCAAAAGACATGTTTGTTTCATTTACATGTATGCATGCAAGGAAATCAAGAGCACCCCATTTTGGCAAAAGCTCATTATCTAAAAGCAAGTATTTTGCATGTGCCACTGTATTCATGAAATTGGCCATTTCTTTAGCACCATAACCATCTGCAGGGCCCAATACATATTGTGCTGCAGCTGCATAATCCAATGTTGCTACCGCATTATCGCCCCTCAATACCGCGTTGCTGTTTCCAAACCAATTGATCCAATCACCATAGTCCCACCAAGAGAGGATTCTTGGTCCGAATGGGCCCACATTCTGCCTCATCCATGCAGTTGCCTGCAGCCAATAGTTAGGAACAAGATTGCAGAACATGTCGTAGCCTATCGCATTTCCTGAATTGATTATTTGGTTGCAGTTTGGATTTGCCATTGCTGAGAAAATAGGCACAAATGTTGCCGCCTCGAGCAAAACCACTATTATAGATATACCATAAAGTACTTTCAAATCTCTCTGGTTATATGTGCCTGACCTGTATTTGAAGCTATATCCGTTTTGTATATAAAGAATCAATTCACCAATTATTGCAGATATCGCTATTATATAGCCAACACCAAAATGAGGCAGGTACTTTACCTCTATCATCCCTGCTATTGCAAGAGGCCATACTGCAGCCAATGCCATTATGCTCATTTTTGAATTTCTATAGTATATTGCAAGCAGCTCAAGAGCGGTAAATGCAAACAAGACAAGCCAGATTATTATATTTACTCCACCAATGTTCAAGCCAATTATTCCAAAACCAGCAGAGGCAAAGTTAAAGTTTATTCCAGTAGGCTCATACTCTTGAACAGTCATGAACAAAGGTATTGAAGGAGTTATAAAGTGAGTGCTAAGCTGTATATATCTATATACAGGCTTGCCCAGTGGGGTAAATATTATTAGAAGTATTACAAAAAAGCCAAGAAGCGATGCTATGCTGAATCTTGAAAGAGCCTTAATGTCTTTGCTTATCCTATTGGTCAAGAACTCAAAGGCCAATACTAATGCCCCAAATACTGAAAGTATTGAGAATATTGCCATTATAGACTTGTTCTTCTCTATCTTTTCTGAATAAAGCCTTGATAAGTAATCAAGCAGGGCAACAAAGATTAATGCAAATAGAGGAAATGCTATTATTATAGGTATTCCTATTACTGAAGGAGTTCTTTCAGTCAAGGTTGCGGAATATGGGGCATACAGTGCATAGAATATTGAGAAGGTGAGTATTACTATTACATTCATCTTATAGAAATCTGTAAGCTCTTTGCCCCTTATTGCATCAATAACTCCTTGTAATATGATATAGATTGCCAAGACACCTGCATTCACTGTATAATAATGAGCTCCAAGGAAAGTAGATGCGTATGCTATGCCAGCCAATATTGCAAACCTCTTTTCTTTCATATTCTTTACAGCAAGTATATAAGCGGCATAGAAGAAGAACATAGCAAATATGCCCCAAGGCTCTAGAAGCTGCTCTCCAGCTATAAACGTAGTAACCAAAGCAGGCATGCTTGCGGTAAGAGATGCGCCTATTAATGCTGGAAACTTGCCATACTCATGGTATAGGAAAAAGAATACAACAAAAACGAGCAATGCTGCTGTTATTGGAGGATACCAACCGCTTACAAGGCTAAGCAGATTTGTATCTATAGTTGTAGAGTTTGCTGGATGTGTATTTGCAAGATCATACCAATAGGCTTCTAGATAAGGAACTATAGGCTGTATCCTATGTATAGTTCCTTGAGGCACTGTAGGCCAAGCCGAATGGTCGTAAAGCAATTGATAGCCATAGGTAAGTATGTATTCAGTGCTTATCATGTCGAAATAAGGATCAAACTCAAAATATTTTGGAGCAACATTTATGTTTGCAATTCTAGTCACAAATGTAAGGAGCATAAGAAAAGTTAGGATAAGCCACACATAATTCATATTGCTCTGCTCTTTTTTGCCGATCTTCTCATGAGATTCCAAAAGAAGCTTCTCCTCTGCTTCATGGGCCTCTATTAGCTCTTTTTCTTCTTTTTTATGCAAAGCAAGTATCTTTTCTTTTTCTTCTGGGCTTAAGCTGCTTATAGCCGCCTCTTCGCTTTTGTGCTTCATTTCTAGATCTGCTTCTTCTTTCTCATGCTTCTCTATAAGCTTTATTTCTAGGCCGAGATCGCGTATCTTTTGCCTTACCTCTTTTATCCTCTCTTTATAATCTGCATTCCTTGAAAATTCAACTGATTGCTTTTTAGTTGTTGAGAAAAGGCCTTGCTTATAAGAAAGCGCTATGCCTATTATTGTGAGCAAGACGACATTTATATTATACAAGCTTTCTGAGAAAGAGAAAAAGTGTATATAATTTATAAAATAGCTTTCGAGCCATGTCAATGCTGGAGGGAATATCAAGCCGAAGATAAAGCCAATCACCACTATCTCAAACATTGAAAGATTTGTCTTTCTGAGCAAAGCTAGAGATAAGAAAAACCCAGGCACAATTATAGACAATAAAGCCTCTAATATTACAAGGACTAAGGACATTCAACTACCTTCAAAGCTAGTAAAGATATTTAATAGATAAATTATAAAACAATATCTATTTATTTCGAAACTTCTTCAAGGCACTTATATGATGAAATGCAATGTAATAGGGGCAGGAGTAAACGGATTAATCCTAGCCAGAGAGCTTTCTAAGCTAGATGTGCCTACAACAGTTTATGAAAGAAAAAAAGGAATAGAGCCATCAAAAAGCAGCTCTGGCATTTTATCAGCAAGCGGGCTTAAAGGTTTAGGAATAAATGTAAAGAACATTTGGCTGAACAAGCTTTATGGAGCCAATATATATTTTGATAAGACTGTATTGCACATAAAATCTAAGGACCTACAAGCATATGGCATAGATAGGGAGAAGCTGAATATCCAATTAAGGGAAGAAGCAGAGAGCAACGGTGCAAAGATTCTTTACGGAAAGAGCATTAGCAAAAGCGAGCTTTCAAATATGGACGGAATAATAGCAGGCGCAGACGGTGCAGTATCAAATGTGGCAAGCCACTTCGGCTTTCCGAGCATCAAAAGATTTGTATTGACATATAGGGCAGAGTACAAGGCAAAAAAAGAAGATATGGAAACAGTAGACCTTTTCTTTGACAACAATATAACCAAGGGGCTATTTGGCTGGATAGCACCTCATGGAGATGAGATAGAGATTGGAGTAGGCATAGAGAGCAAGCTTGGCAAAAGCACAGATGCATTCAAAAAATTCATTATGAAAAAAGAAGTAAAGGATTTGATAAAAGATGCAAGACTCATAGGCGGGGGTGCAAGCATAATACCCATAGCACTAAGGGAGAGGTTCGCATATGACGAAAAAAATGTCCTTCTTGTAGGCGATGCTGCGGGCCAGGTAAAAAGCACCACAGGCGGCGGCATAATATTTGGAGGCAATGCTGCAATTATAGCTGCAAAAGCAATACACGATAAGATAAACAGCAAAACTAGCTTAGAATCTTATGAAAGGAATTGGCTTAAGGAATTTGGAATGGAAGTGAGGCTTCACAATTTAATACACTCAATATACTCTTCTTTGAGCAATAGGCAGCTCGATTACCTTGCAAGGCTTTTGAAAGCGCTGAGCATAGAAAAGGTTTTGTCGAAATATGGAGATATGGATAGGCCCAGCCTTATAATAAAAAGAATGCTTAAGGTTTAGCCTCTTCGCTATTCTTCTTTGCCTTCTCTAGCAGCTCTTTGCCAAGCTTTTCCCTCCTTTCCAAGCTCTCTTTTATCTTTTCAAAATCCTCTTTTGATAGAACTTTGCTCAAAATATATTGGGCATAGTTTACAGATATTTGGGCAACATCCAAAGCTATTGACTGCATCTCGCTTGTCTTAAGCAGATATTCTTTTTCGGGCTTTAGTATTTCTACGCCTGCAGGCGTGTAATTGAATGCCACATTTATCAAAGCAGCAAAATCTTTGAAAAGTATAGTCAATACGGCGCTTGTTGAATAGGTAGAATCATCCAATTTTATGGGCTCATCTATGCTGCCATAGCAATATACAACCCCAGGAGTCTTTAGTATCTTCTCATTAACCATCTCTGCCATAAGTGGCTGTAGGTCATCAGGCTTTTCGCTTTGCATATCAAAATAAAGCTTAGCCAATATGCCTCCGCTTTCCAGCACGCGTTTTGTTACCTCTTCTACGCTCTCTTTTTTCATTTTGTCCCCTTCAATACATTTATAGCTTCTTCTAAGCTTAAAAGCTCTTCGCTGCCAGAGAGCATGTCCCTTAGCTTAAGCTTGCTTTCCTTCTTTTCGCTATCGCCAACTATTATTGCATACCTTATACCCATTGAGTTTATGTAGTCTAGCTGCTTTGACAAGCCTCTTTTTGTGATGTTCATGTCAGTATAAATTCCATTGCTTCTCAGCACATTTGCTATCCTAATTGCATAATCTAAATTATCCCCTATATAAGCAATGAAGACTTGGGCATAGCTTTTCCTTAGCTCATTATTGCCTATAATATCCATAACCCTATCTAAGCCAACAGACATGCCTGTTGCTGGAATTTTCTCTCCTGAGAATATGCCTAGCAGATTATCGTATCTGCCTCCAGCGCACAGCGTTGGCAGCCTTTTTCCGTTTGAATCGTATTTTACAAACTCCCAAACAAAGCTTGTGTAATAGTCTATCCCCCTTACAAGCGACAAATCAAAAACAACCTTTGCTTTTAAACCATAATTATCTAAAAGGGCCATGAACTCTTTGAATTTCTTTACCTCTTCTTTTGCATTTATGTTTGCTTCTAGCAGCTCTATCTTTTTTTCATTTGAATCCTCTTTGAGTATAAATTCAACTATGGCTTCAGCATCTTTTTGATTGAGCAAAGAAGAAAGCTGCATCTTTACCTCTTCGCTGCCTATCTTTGGTATTTTGTCTATCAATCTTATAACCTTAGAAATTTTTTCTTTTGGCACATTGAAAAGGTAAAGAATCTCGTTTAGCAAAATCCTGTCATTTACAAGTATTTCATAGCCTTCTATGCCCAATTTGTCAAGAATAAAAGAGCCTAATGCAATAAGCTCTGCATCGCTTGATATCTCGCTTGTTCCCACTATATCCACATCCGCCTGGACAAACTCCCTATACCTCATTTTTTGAGGCTCTTCTTTTCTCCAAACATTTGCTATTTGGTATCTTTTGAAAGGCATTGGCAGATCCTTGTTCATAGCTACAAATCTTGCCAAAGGAACAGTCAGATCATACCTCAAAGCAGCATCTTCGCCCTCCAGCTTAAATATTTCATTTAAAGACTCTTCTCCATAAGTGCTCTTTGCATTTAGCACTTCTAAATTCTCAAAAGAAGGAGTTTCTATAGGTGAAAATCCAAACCTCTTGAACATCTCCTCTATTATGGCAATAACCTCTTTTCTGGCTATGGCTTCTTTAGTGCCAAAATCTCTGGTGCCACGAGGTATTGAAAGATTCACCATATTAACACTAAGATTTTATAAGGAAATTAGTTTATAAAAATGCATACCTACCTTCTAAGGTTTTCATCAAGCCATTTCTTGAAATGCTCTTGAGGCACAGCACCTACACTAATAGCCTTTACTTCTCCTTTTTCAAAGAGCATTGCGGTAGGTATGCTCATCACTCCATACTCTACTGCTATCTCTGGGTTCTCGTCTGTATTCAGCTTGTAAAACTTTACCTTGCCTTTGTATTTTTCATCTTCAGAAAACTTCTCTATTATAGGAGAGAAGATTCTGCATGGGCCACACCATTCAGCCCAAAAATCTATAACTACAGGAAGATCTGACTTTAGCACCTTTTCTTCGAAATTTTCCTTGCTTACATCTTCTACAACCATTCAATCACAAAATTAGCAATCATAAATTTCTAATAAAAATATTTAAACCTTATTAAGAAAATTGGCACACGATTATCTTGATTTTAGCACAAAAGCCAAAGTTTATGCGCAGATTGCGCAATAGTATAAATATTTAAAATTCAATAGGGGAATAATAATAGTGATGAGATCTTTTCTGATTGGTGATGAAGATCTTGAGTGCTGAGCACATGGCGAATATATCTAGGACAAACATAAAAAAGCTTGTCAAAAAATACACCGGAGCAAATATAACGAACGACGGCGTAGAAGCAATAGCAAAACTTCTAGAAAAAAAGGCAAAGGAGATTTCCAGCTTTGCAGTAAAAAGGGCCAAAGAGAAGAAAAAGGAAAAAATTACAAAGGAAGAGATAAACGAATATATATTGAAGCATAGCTAATTGGTGCATTCTACGCAGGCAAACCAGATAAATGCATACAAGAGCCCAAACGGGAAGATAAAGACAGAAATTATAGAAGGCAGATTTGTATTGGCAGAAGAGCTTAAGGAAGGATCATTGATAAGCATATTTAATGAGAATGGGGCAGTGCTAGAGCAGATAAGAAGCAAGAAAGGGGCTGAAGAGAGCTTGAGAAACTATGAAGCAGGAAAAAGCTTGAATATAATTGATTCTGAATACAAAAGTATAGAGATAAACGCTACGTGCCCAAAATGCGGGAAAAAAAGCATAAAAAGAGAGCTAGATCTTGTCGATACAAAAAAACTAAAGGAAGTGCCTCTAGTGCCTATTTATGTATGCACCTCCTGCAATCACGCTTTTTATTCTCTGACAAAGGATTACTTAAGGAAGCTGGTAAACGAGCATCTTGATCTTTTTAGCGATGAAGAGCTAAAGGAAATGAAGACAAATGAAGAGGATTTCATAAAAGAGCTGAATGAGTATATAATAAGAATGTTTGCTTCTAAAAAACTAATGAGGATAGAGATTGGGAAGTGATCTTTATGAAAATATCAGAGATATATGGAAAGAAGATTATAACAACAGGAGGAAGAATGATTGGAAATGTAAAAGAAGTAGTTCTTGATATTGAAAAAGGAGAAGTTTCTCATCTTCTTACAACAAAATTGGAAAATTTGGCTAAAAGCAGCAATGTAAGAGAAGAGCTGTCAAAAAATAGCGTTCTTTACAAAAGAGTAAAGAATATAGCAGAAAGTATAATTGTAAGCGAAAGCTAATCTGTAGAAACCTCTCTAGCAAGAGAGGATCTCTCTTTTGTAACTACTCTATAGCCGCAGTAAGGGCACCTTACAAAGTTTGATATATCTTTTATTTGTTTTCCACATTGCAAGCAAACATATGCCATTTTTTCACCTCTTCTCCTTCAAATTAGATTTTAGCCATTTTACAAAATCTTTGTGCAGCTCTGAGCTGCTTGTATCAATTACCCTTATGCTCATTGTTGCCTTGTACTCTTCATCGTTTAAAGTAAGAACTGGAGTATATTCTTCCATCTTTGAGAAATGCACTTCTAGCCAGTGTATCCTTCCCTTCAAATAATCCTTTATGACATCGTCTGTCATAGGAAGCGAAGAGAAGCTGAACAATATGCCATCGCACCAATAAAGAGGCATAGTGCCGGCAGGAGTAACGC
>JAGDYD010000003.1:266-8134 GCA_023256515.1 Microcaldota archaeon | reverse complement strand
GTTCTCTAAGCAAGTCATCTTTGTCTACTTTTATTACTTCATGAACAACCAATTCTGTAGCAGGAGCGTATTCTATTTTTACCATATAAACACCTTTATTGGCTATACTGCATTATTACCCTGTTTGCAGCCTCGCCTGCTGAGGTCTTGAATGTATATGCACCCCCGGCATATGTGGCTCCACAGTGCTTGCACTTCCATATGCCTGTGCTTATTCTCTTTACCGCTACCTTGCCGCATACGTCGCACTTGTAGAGTGCTTTTTTCTCTTTTTGAACAGCAAGATACCTTTTTCTTAAGCTTACACCATATCTAATACTAGCATTTGCCATTTCAATCACTAAGCTTATTTATTATAGACCTTAAAGATTTAGACTTTTCGAAAGTTGTATCAACAAGCTCCTCTATCTCATGCTGTGTAAACGAGCCGCTTAACCCTTTCTGCATAGCCCTTATATAAGTATCGTCATTTGCTATTGTAAGCCTTGTCTCCATAACAGACTCTTCATCACCGTCAGGATCAAGCACTATGCTCTTTCCTATCTTTGCATATGTGCATGAGGTAACTATGCCCTTTGTCTTTAGCTTTCCTAGCTTTCCTTCCCTTATTACATTATTATCCTCGTATTTTGGCATCCTTGTTGTTTTGAGCGCAGATACAGCAGCCAATGTACTTGCATCGAAGAGGTTGCCGTCATAGTTCATAATGTATATATCAACAAATACAGACCATACTTTGCCTTCTTCTATGAACAAGGATTCAGTATCTATAATACCAGCCGCCCTTATGCCCCTATCTACCACTCTTGCAAGCTCTATAGCCTCTGGGCTTGGTGGGCCCGTATCGTAATCGGCTGAAGCAAGAGGCAAAAGCTCTGCTGAAATTACAAGATTCCCTTCGTTTGGCTTGTCTGGCATGGGCTCATCCAGATCAAGCTTAACTCCAGCCAAAACCTTTGTAGAGCCCAGGTTTACCTCTGCTGAGCCTTCTGCATTTGGTATTATGCCTGTTAGAATAGATATTTCTCTGTAATCCATAAAGCCTCTTCCGCTTCTAACTCCATTGTTAAGCATTTCTTTGATGTATGCGCTTTTTATAGAATTTACACTCTGCATATTAACACCTCATTTATACTTGTTGCTTATTTTCTCATACGGTGCCTTAAGGGCCTCGCGCTGTATCCTTGATATTGTTTGGCCTGCTTTTTTGACCATCTCTACTGCTTGCTTGAATTCATCCCTTGTAAGGGAGCCGTCCATTTGGAGAAGCAGTACATTGCCTGTTCTAGGGCTTATAGCCATAGGCATATCTGCATCCGAATAATTGTCTTCTATTTTGTTCAAATCTATTATTACATGTTCGCCTATCTTTCCAGCAGACACAGCATAAGGAAGATCCCGCATTGGTATTCCAGATGTCGCCAAGGCTACAGCAGCTGCGGTTATTCCTGCTGCTCTTGTGCCTCCATCGCTTTGCACCACTTCTATAAATATGTCTATTTCTGTTCCTGGGAAGTTTTCGCTCATTATGACATTCTCAAAAACCTCTTTGGTTACTTTTGATATTTCTATAGCCCTTCTGTTAGGCCCAGACCTCCCGTGCTCTTCCAAAGAAGAGAAAGGAGCCATAGAATACCTGCATTTTATTACTGCTTTTTCTGGATCGCCAGTATGCTTTGGCAACGCCTCCTTAGGCCCATAAACTGCTGCAAATATCTTATTTTTACCCCATTCAAGGTATGCTGAGCCATCAGCATTCTTCAATACACCTGCCTCTATCTTTATTGGCCTGAGCTCGTCAAAAGCCCTGCCGTCAAGCCTTTTTCCATTCACAATAAGTTCCGGTTTGTTAGTAGATGAACCCATAAAATCACTGTTCTTTGTTTGATTTTTCAAGCATCTCTCTTATCCTGTCTGTAAGCCCAGAAGTATGCGCTTCTTCCTGTATTCTCAATATTGCCTTTGTTGTAAGTGCAATGTCGCCTCCTTTTATCCAAACCCTCCCGTTCATGCCCACTATTATTGTTGATTTTGTTCCTTCAGTAAGCTGCTTTATCATTGTATTGTTTTTTCCTATAATCCTAGGCACTTTTGAAGGCTTTACATCTATTATCTTGCCTCCATATAACT
Organism: Microcaldota archaeon; assembly: GCA_023256515.1. GTDB lineage: Archaea > Micrarchaeota > Micrarchaeia > Micrarchaeales > CABMGC01 > JAGDYD01. The sequence continues at coordinate 6,004 of JAGDYD010000003.1, read as the reverse complement.
TTCTTTCCCTCATCAATACTACTGTCTTTGTTTCATCAAGCTCTTTTACTGTTGCTTCTATAATGTCGCCAACAGAGAGCTTGTCTCTAACATACTTAGCTACCAATATGCCCTTGTAAGGAGCATTCAAGTCAACAACATAGCTGTTGAGCTTTTCTTCTATTATTATGCCAACAACAAGCTCGCCGTGCTTAGGATACCAAAGCCCTTCCAATGGTATGAGTGTTTTCTTTTCTTGGTCAAATATGCCAAGAACAGCAGCATATGTTTTGCCATCTTCTATGAATGTATTTTCCATATGTATTGGCTTATCCAATATCATGTCTCCAGGAATTACTATCTCCATTTTTTACACCTCTAAAAGCTTTGTTTGTGCATTTCCTTGCGTTAAGCTATTTAGTTTATCATAAAATTCGCTTTGCAGACCTGCTGGGAATTCGACTATAGCTGAGAGAGAGCCGTCATTAAGCCACTTCTCAGATTTCAAGCCGTATTTTTTCAACAGGCTGTAAGCCCTGCTTGCATAATTAGCAGGAACAGTCACTTCAATCTTTGCAACTGCGAACTTAATAGGTATTATTAAGCTAATCTTTTTAACTATTTGCTCTACTTGGTCGCTTGCACTCTTGAATGGGTCTATGCTCACTTTTGCCTGCTCCATTGCGTTCTCTACCCTCTGCACAGGCAAAGGTGCATTTGTCCTTGGGTCTATTGAATTTCTAGAGATTATCTCTATTATCTGCTTCCTTTTTTCCTCCAATAGCTTGTTCCTCTGCTCTGTTGTTATAGGCACATTCCCATTCTTAAGGATTATAGAAACAATTGTTGCCAAATCTGTTGTATTGAATGCCTTCTCTATCTTCTCCTTGCTTTGCCTCTCTCCTTTATTGGCATCTTTGAATATCTCATCCACTTCCAATGCAGATAGAGGATCGCTTCTCTTGCCTGTTATATATTCATAGGCAAGGTCAGCATCTACAAAGATTTCGAATTCTTCTCCGCCTACAGAATATTTTGCTATTACTTTTTTAGAAGACATTTATCTCACAGCAGAAATAAATAAAAATCAAAGGTATTTTTCTATCTCGCTAGGCTCCAATATTGTAAATTCATGGCCGTCTTGAACATAGCCAACATCAAGGTTTTCTGAATTTATCTTTGTTTCGCTTATTTTCTTTATTATCTTTACCCCTAAAGATATGGCATCTTCCAAAGGCATATTGTCTTTGTATTCTTTTATCAATATGTCTGAAGCCGCTTTTTTGCCTGATCCTATTGCATCGGCCTTGTAGCCAAGGAATGATGCGCCAGGCTCTATCTCAAAAAGCCTAGGCTCTTCATCTATTCCGCCTATGAGTATTGATACAGCATAAGGCCTTATGCCTCCATATTGCGTTGCTTGCATCATGTAAGAGGCGAGGTCTTTTGCTATTGACTCTATAGACTTTATCTCATTGAAAACAAACCTGTGCTGCTGTGCAGAATCCCTTGCTATGTCTATTATGTGAAGGCCATCAGCAACCATGCCGCTATAAGTAGCACCTATATGTGAATCGACCATAAAAACCTTTTGTATTGTTGTTGGTACTGCCAAAGGGTCTGTTATATTTTTGTGAGCTATAAAGACAACGCTGTCTTTAGCCAGCATGCCTATTGATGTTGCTCCTTTTCTTACAGCCTCTTTTGCGTATTCAACTTGAAAGAGCCTTCCATCAGGGTTGAACATTACCCCTCTATCATATGCCTGTATATTTGGATACATAATTTCCACCTAAGAATAAAAAGTTCTGCAAAAACCTTCTTTAATATTATAATTGGTGAATAATATAAACTTTTGCTTTTAAAATTAAGAAAATGGCTCAGTTAAGGCCTTGAAGCGATCAAATTGTATTTTTTGAGCAAAGCTTTTATTGTGCCTGATGTTAATATTGAGCAAAATGAGAATCCATCAAACTTCAAAAATGATAAGGCAAGTATTATGCGCCTCTCGCTACCTCTTGATACCCTTATTATAAATGAATTATCGTCAATGCTTTTTACAAAATAAGGACTAGCTTCGCACATGCCAATAGAGCCTATTATTTCTGAGAGCTTTGAATTGAAAAGATTCATCATGCTAGCTGAGAAAGGCTTGGTGCTTCTTATAATTATATACCTGCTTTTCCTTCTTGTTATCATATTAAAGACCTGCTTATTGCATCTTTTGCCTGCTTTTCATTTAGGCCAATGAATTTTGCTATCTCTATCATTTGCATTGAAGACAAAAGCCCTTCTTCATTCTTTGCAAATGTGGCTATGCTAAGATTTAGCTTGGCCTTAAGGGCATTCATTGCCAAAAGCTTTAGCCTTTTATGCTCTTTGATTAGCCCTTCTCCAGATGCATTTATTAAATTAGATATGTCTATTATTGCAACCTTTTCCTCTTCCCTTATCTTCTGGAAAAACTGCCTGTCTATTTTGTTTATTCTAACCCCAACAACATTGCTAATGCTGAACCTTTGCAAAGAAAAATCATCAGCTATTATATTATCTGCGCTTTTGTTTAGTTCCAACTGCTTGCCTATTGTGTATATTTTTTTGAAGCCTAGCAGTCTAGCAAGGTTTTCAGGCACATCAAAATAAGATATGTCAAAGTACATGAAATCATTAGCTCAAAGCTCCTCCTCCCAATTCGTTGCTCTCTTTTCTTCCTTCTGCTTCGCTTTCCTTGAAGAGCTCTTTCTCAATGATGTTCTTTATTCTTTCAGGAGAATAGGATAGCTTTATTAGTTTTGTATGGCCTCTTATACCTTTTCCAGATTCATATGTTATTATAAGGCCCTGCATCTCAAGATCCTGTATATAATTCCTATACCATCTTGAGCTCTTAGGCTCCTTGCCTATTGAATTGCATATGGCTATATATTTATTGTAAACCTCCCCGCTAAACAGATAGCTCTCTGCCCCATCTATCAGCTTCTTATACTTGCTACCTTGCATTGTAAGCAAAGCTATAGAATATATTACAAGCTTCTGATGCTCTGGCAGTGTGCTCACCAGCTCATAAGCCACTTCTTCATCGGCTGATTTTGCTGCTTCTGTAACCTCTTTTTGCGTTATTTTTGTAAGGTTCCTTTCTTCTGCTATTTCACCAGCCTTTGAAAGTATCTTTAGAGCAAGCCTTGCATCGCCGCTTTCTTTTGCTGCTATTGCTGCTGCAAGGTTTATAGAAGCTTCATCTATAACGCCAGGCTTGAAACTTATCTCTGCACGCTGCTTTAATATAGCAGCAAGCTCTGTTGAATTGTAAGGAGGAAAAACGAGCTCATTCTCATACAATGTTGATATGCTTCTTGGATCTAGATCCTCTTTGAATGAAATCTTATTTGATATTCCAACTATTGTTACACCGCCGCTTTTTATATCGCTGTTCGCCCTTGTTAAAGTGTATATTAGATCATCTAGATCCTTGACAACATCTATTTCATCCAATACAACTATGAGAATCTTGCCGTCTTCTTCTATCCAGTTTATTATCCTTTCATATATGTCAACTATACCATAGCCTCTCTTTGCATAAGATGGCAAATGGTCATTAACTATTTTGCTAAGAACCCTATACCTAGAATTGTAGATTCTGCAGTTTACATATGAGATTCTTGCCTTTATGTTTGGCACTTCTTTTACCTTTTCTATTACATACTTCATGCAAGAGGTCTTGCCTGTGCCTGTCTTTCCATATATGAAAAGGTTTCTGCCCCTCTCGCCTCTTAGAGAAGGAGTAAGGTATTTTACAATGCTGTCTATCTGCTTTTCCCTGAAAAGAAGGCTATTTGGCATATAGTGGGGAGATAAGGCATCCCTATTTGCAAAAATCGATGACTCTTTCATTATGTTTTCAAATATCTCAGACATATACCCCACTTGCCAGTAGTTAGTATTAAGACATAGCAAATAATTATTATATGCTTATTTTATATTACTTTATCTATTTCTTGCTTTCCTTTTTATCTATGGCTTTTTCCTGCTTTAAAAGTTTTTTAATCTCTTTTTTCACTTCGCTCCAGTCCTTTGCATGAGGCAGATTGTTAATATAAACTTGGTTCCAAGGCCTTTCTATAATTAGGGCTTGCTTGCCCATCTTCAATATTTCGCTGACTATAGTGCCATTATCATCTATGAAAATATCGCCCTCTACTCCTATTTTCTCGCTTTCGTTTTTAAGATGTATAAAGGCATCATAGCTTATTTTATTCTCTTTCAGCCAGTTTTTTAGATCTTCATCCCTAGCAACGCTTGCAGTTATTATCTCTATTTTAAAGTCTCTCCTCAATTCTTTTATTACCTTAGGCAGATTTGGATCTGTAGTAGGTATGCTTTTATAGTCTTTCCACACCCTCTTGAATATTTCTAGCACTTCCACTATATCAAGTCCAAAAATAGAATCCAGGTTATAAGCTGTAATATCCTCTACAGATTTCTGTATATTGTATTCGTTTTTGACTATTTTCACCCAAGGAACCACACTATTTGCAAGAGTGCCGTCTACATCTATACAGAGAGTCTTCTTATGCATTTAATCATAGTTCTTAAAAGCGAACAGATATTTATTTTTTCTTTAAAAACTTTTGGAAGGGCAGAAAGCTAAGGAAAGGTATTTATATGTTTGTTTTAGATATTTAATATAGATATCTATTTTAGATATCTAAATTGGTGATTTTATGATGGGAAGAGGAATGCATTTGGGCATGCAGCACCATATGGATATGGGCCACGGAAGGATAAGAAGAGGCTTTGGCCTCAAGTACTTCATATTGGCAATATTGAGCAAAGGAAAAGCAACAGGCGCTGAGATAACAAAGAAGATAGAAGAAACAAGCAATTATTACTGGCGACCTTCTCCAGGCAGCATATACATGATATTGAAGGAGATGAGCGATGACAACTTAATAAAGTCAAAAGAGGAAGACGGCAAAAAATATTATGAGATAACAGAAGAAGGCAAAGAGATACTTGACAATGCATGGTTTCCTTTTAAAGAATTCATAAGCAGAGAACCAGCATTAGAGCTTGAGCAGTCTATAAGAAAGGTAATTGAATCAAAAAATATGCTAGGAGAAGAAGAAAAGAAAAGGATATTGTCTTTGATAGATGATTTAAAGAAGAATTTGGATTGATTTTTATGCATGTTTTTATGCATGGGCGTTTTGGAAGGAATATAGATACAAGCTTCTTTAGCCAGATCTTCACTAGAGGCGAGAGAATAGCAGAATTTGGCTGCGGCAACGGCTATTTCTGCAAATACTTGAAAGAGTATGCAAGCATATTATATTGCGTTGATATAAATGACCTTGCAATAGAAGAAGCAAAAAAGAATGTCAAAGGAGAGAATATAATATTCCTTAATGAAAACTCTTCGCATACAAGCATAGAAAAAGAAAGCCTGGATACAGTATTCTTTGCAAACTCATTCCACGATATGGATAGGGAAAGCACATACAAAGAGGTTCTTAGAGTATTGAAAAAGAAAGGAAAGGTGGTGATAATAGATTGGGAAAAGAAAGAAACAGAATTTGGACCACCAATTGACATAAGAATGAGCAAAGAGGATTATCTAAAAGTGTTTAGAGATTTCGTTTTAGAAAAAGAGTTTGCACCAGGCCCTTACCATTATGGCCTGGTGCTTAGAAAAGCTTAGAATGGACTTCTTGCATATATAAGAAAACGAAAACACATTTCATCAAAACGAAAAATAGCAG
>JAGDYD010000003.1:0-256 GCA_023256515.1 Microcaldota archaeon | reverse complement strand
TATTCAATGCCTAAAGAAAATCTGCTTTGGTGAGAATGCCTACAAGTTTGCCTTCCTTTATTACAAGTATTGTCTGCGCATTCTTTGAGCCAAGAACACGCACGACGCTGAGCTTAGACACAAGCACAACATGCTCAAAATTGTGCTGGAAGTCAAGTGCATTCTTAATCTTTTTGACTAAAGTTGCATCATTCATGTTTCATTTTGTGGCAAAAATCCGGCAACATAAAGCCGTGGCTAATTAGAATCAGAAGGA
>JAGDYD010000008.1 GCA_023256515.1 Microcaldota archaeon | reverse complement strand
ATTTATTTTTTATTTTATTTTAATCTTAAAAATTAAAAATTTAATTTATTTTTTAAAGAAAAAACCTATAGTAAGGTAAGCCAATTTTGCTGCTGTATAATTCGGAGCCTCTATTCCAGGTATTGGATTTAGCTCAACTATATCAAAGCCAACTAGATTTTTCTCTTTTGATATGCCCTTTATGAATTTGGTTGCTTCTGCGAAGCTAAGTCCATTTGGCTCTGGAGTACCAACACTAGGCATTATGCTTGGATCAAGAACATCGAGGTCTATGGTAAGGTATATTTCTTTTGTTGTAAGCTTGTTTACTTTCTTTATAACATCGTCCAAATTTTCATGCAGAGAATCAGCAAAAAACACCCTTTCTTTATTGCATGTTTTTGCATATTCTTGGTCTATGCTCCTTATCCCAACGTGAACTATGTTATTAAACATCTCTGCAGCTCTGGCCATAACTGTTGCATGCATGTATTTGCTTCCGAATAAATTATCCCTAGAATCTGTATGTGCATCCAATTGCACTATACTAATCTCTTTTCCAGATTTTTTGAATGCATCCAATGCGCCTATTGTTATTGTGTGCTCTCCGCCGAGGAGAATAGGTATTTTATTGCTTTCTATTATCAATGAAACCTCTTTGCTTATTCTTTTTATCATATTCTCTGGCGAGCTAAAATCTGGAGCAAGCTCATCTGTAGTGTATATACCTATTTCGCTTATGTCTGCACCTATCTCATAGCTATAAAGCTCCATATTTCTGCTTGCTGCTATTATTGCGCGGGGTCCATTCCTAGATCCTGTTTGGTATGACATAGTGGAATCATAAGGTATAGGCATTACCACTACCTTTGCTTTTTCATACTCAATCTCTTCTAAGCCGAAAAGATTGTATTTTGGCAGTGTATTAAGGGGCTGCATTCAACCACATAGTTAATAATATATTTCTTTAACAAAATTTTTAATTGAATAGCATGAAATACAGCAAACCTATAGCAATATTGAAGCTGACCAGAATAGAGCATAGCATTATGCTTGTCATAGCTGTGCTGGCTGCAGAGCTTATAACAAAAAGCTTGCCTAATTATTTTTTGCTTGTTATGAGCTTGATAACCCCTATATTCATAAGCATGGCTTCTTTTGCAATAAATGATTATTATGATATCGAGGTAGACAAGCTAAACAGGAAAATGAACAGGCCTTTGGTAAATGGTAGCATAAAGCCATCTGAGGCAATGGCAGTTGCTTGGATAAGCTTAATTATAGGCATAGCTGCCAGTGCTTTTATAAACTTATACTGCTTTTTGATAGCTTTGATATTTGGATTATTGGCTATGCTATATGCATACAAGATAAAAGAAAAACTGTTTTGGGGCAATGCATATATTGCTTTTTCGATGGCAATACCATTCATCTTTGGGAATTTTGTTGTTTCAGAATCGCTTAATTACAAAATATTGCTGATAGCTCTACTTATCTTCTTCAGCGGATTGGCCAGGGAAATACATGGAACTATAAGAGATCTCAAAGGAGATACTTTAGTAAGGAATGCAAAAACGCTTCCAAAGGTAATAGGGGTTAAGAATGCTGCAATTATAGCTTTGGTGTTTTATCTTATCTCTATATTGATAAGCATTTACCTATTCGCCTATTACCAGCCATTCAAACTAAATATAATTTATATATTGCCTATATCAATAACAGATATATCGCTGCTTTATGTTGGAATAGGATTTCTATACAAGAAAGATGAACACTTCTACTCGTTTGCAAGGAATTTGTCTTTAGGAGCGATGGCTTTGGCTCTGCTGGCCTTTCTTCTTTCCCCTATAATTATGGTAAGCTAAATCCTTATTTTCAATTTTGTCTTCTTTTTCTACCTTGCTGCTATTTACTCCACATGGTCTTAATAGCATTGCAAGGAGTATTGCAAGCATTGCAAACATGACTATTAGTATTAGCAAAAGTATAGAATAGATTTGCTCTATCTGATTTGATATTGTATTCAATTCTTGCGAGTTGTTTGTATATATCGAGGGCTGTTCTATAAATGAGCTATTTATCAACTTATTCGCTGAGCTCAGCTTAGAGGCTAGGAGTGCAAGCGAGTAGGCACTTTCTAAATAGCTAGAATTGCCAGTTATATTATACTCGTTTATATAAAACTGAGCTGATCTTGCGAATTGATTTGGCCATATCCCATATTGCTGTTCAGATAAAAGCCCCTTCTCTATATTCAAGAGTTGTGAATTGCTATAGTTGTTTATCAAAGGCCTTCCAAAAATATTAGCATATATTGCACTATACAATGCTGCAGGATAATTGCCTTTGCTATAGAAGTACTCTGCACTTTGAAGATAGATATTGCCTCCAAAGCTGCTCGCATTGTTTATCAAGCTGCTTGCATAATTGCCCAAGGATGGCGATGAAACAACAGGAGTGCCCCCTATGCTTGAAGCTATATTGTACATTTTTTCAGCAGCAAGGCACCAACCGTATGCTTCTCCAGCAGTATATATGCTTTCAAATATGCCATCACTCGTTTCGCTTTGGTTGAGTATTTGCTGCGCATTTGATATTGTTATATTGCCAAATTCTTGCCTCAGCTCGCCACCTATTACATATTCATAATTTGAATTTGTAAGCTGCGGCGGAGTTATTGAAGAACAATAAGAGGATACATTTGAGATTATATTCTGCGCTTCTGCACTGCTTACATTTAAAGAATGTGACAAAACAAAAGCCTGTATAAATGTTAAATAAGCAAAATCTGCAGCAGTATATGAATACCCTTTTTGGTTTATCTCTGCATATTCTGTCATCTGCTTTTCAAAGCTTGATTTGGCGCCATTGAAAATGCTTGGTATGCTTTGTATAGTATAATTAGTAAAGTTAAATGTGAACTGCGTCAAGTTTTCAAACAGGCTTTGGTTGCAATTTATGCAAGACAGGTTTGAATAAGGTAGTTTGCTAATATGGTAATCAAAATAATTATTATATTTCAATGGATATGGAGCTTCCCTTCCTGTTGCAAACTTTAATGCTTGCGAAACATTTGAAACTTCTACAAGAGGTATGTTGAAAACTTGCTGCGATATGTAATAAAGAAGGTTTTCAAAGCTGCCATTCTCCGCATAGGGCACAAGGACAAAGCTTAAATTATGGCTTTTTGCAGCCATAATCTTGTCATATACTCCCCCTATTTCACCTACTGTGCCATTATAACCTATTGTTCCAGTAAGAGTAAAAGTATGCAATAAAGGAATATGGGATAAGGCTGAAATTGCATCTAGAGTAAATGCCAAGCCACCACTAGGGCCAGAAACACTTACATTCTTGTCTGATATTGTATAGTAGAAATTGTAATTGCTTTCATTTAAGCCCAGATATGAACATGCATAGGATACAGCTTCTTTTGCGGAATCTAGAGTGCTTGACCCTACAGAAGAAGGACCGTTTATTGTTACAATGCCAGTACCATTTGTAACATTAAGGTAGAATGTAGTTAGGGCCCCTTTTTCTGCTTGCGTAAGAACTGCTGGAGCGTATATGTATGAACTCCCCACATAGTATGCATATGAAGAAAGGAACATGAGAGATAGCATAACAAGTGAGATTATATACCTCATTAATAACACCGTTATATTTTTTCTTTGTTAAATATTAAATTTGTTTCCATCAAAGTCAGATATCCTTTTCTGTTTGCTGGCAAAACCAGTTTCTTGCTTTTTCATCCTGTTAAGCATGTCTACAATACCAAAAACACCATCATAGCCAGGTATTAAATTAACCTTAGATTCTCTTATATTTTCTATAGCTTCTGCAAGCTCTTTGTCTACATTCTTTATGGACTCTATATCTTCGTTTAGTATAACATTAATTTCGTTTCCAAATTGACTTATAAGCTTAGAATAAATCTGCTTCACATACTGTGTGGTTTTCGCTTTTTTAGTCACATATGAGATTACCTCTAAAAGTGGCACGGCATAAACAAATTTTGATGCGTTTTTTGGGACAAAGCCTTCAGGTCTATCCGCAAGTTCATTAACCCTGTGCAAAACACCTATGACAAGAGGCTTGCCGCAAACAGGGCACCTATTTCCGTATTTTTCGGCTTCTTCTGGACTCATAGATACATTACAATTTCTATGCCCATCATAATGGTATTTGCCTTCCTCAGGATAATACTCTACAGTCATGCTGAGCCTTTTGTTATCCTTCTTTGTTATTGCATCGCTTATTGCTTTATAAGATATTTCTTCCAAGTCAAATACACTCATCTCTCTTCCTATATTTTGTGCAGAATGGGCATCACTGCTTGAAAGAAGAGAATACTTGTCCAATATTGATAAGCGCCAATTCATCTTTGGATCAGAAGACAAGCCTGTTTCCAAAGCATGTATATTTTTAGATTGATCACCATAGCATTCTTCTATTGAATTAAACATATTTTGGCTGCCCATGCAGCCATAGAAAGGAGTCCAGTTATGAGCAGGATATATTGTGGCATCTTTGTCTATGGATGTTATTTTTTCAACCATTTCGCTTGGCTCTATGCTAAGTATTGGCCTGCCATCTGAGGAAAGGTCGCCGTATTTTGACAAAGCTTCATTTATCTGAGCTGCAGCATCTAGCGAAGATGCATGTACTACATGGTGAACCTTCTTAACTTGATTATCTATTCTGAATACAGTAGATATCTCTACAGTAAGTATAAACTTTACCCCTTTATATTCATAAAGGCCTTCTTCGGCAGGCTTCAATTTTTCTTCTAATTCTTTGAACCAGAAGGGATTGGTAAAGTCGCCTGTGCCGACTATATTTATGCCTTTGCTTTTGGCTCCTTCTGCTATGCCATCAAGATCAAGATTGTTGCTTGTAGCTGCAGAATACTTGCTGTGTATATGAAAATCACAATAAAATTTCATTGCATCATGCACTTTTAGTTACGCCGTTTTTAGGGCAAAGCTTTGCAATAACGCATTTTGAGCATTCAGGCACTGAGCTTTTGCACACCTTTTTGCCATGCTGCTTCAGTACATAAGCTATGTTGTGCCAATACTTTTTGTCTATAAGCTTCATAAGATCTTCTTCTATAAGCTCTGGCTTTTTGTTCTTGCTCAAGCCAATCCTGTATGAGAGTTTTATTACCCAAGTATCTACAGGTATGCCTTCCACTTTGTTATATGCATTTATCAATATTGTGTTTGCGGTTTTCCTTCCAACGCCAGGGAGCTCAAGCAGATCTTCCATTCTATCGGGAACTCTACCTTTATACTTTTCCTCTATAATCTTGCATGCATTTATTATGCTCTTTGCTTTATTGCCAGCATAGCTAACTTTGCTTATGTATTTTATCAGCTCGTTTAGATCTGCATTTGCATAATCCTTTGCTGTTTTATATTTCTTGAAAAGCTCTGGGGTTATCGCATTCACAACCTCATCATGCGTTTGGGCAGACAATATTGCGGCAACAAGGAGCTCGAGAGGGTTTGAAAAGTTCAAATAATATTTTGCATTTGGATATTCCTTTTCCAATATCTCTACGACTTTATCAGCTTCGATTTTTGATAGAAGCTTAAATTCCAATAGATCACCCAAGCTTATATCCTATATCGCGCAAGAACTTCCTGCGCTTTTCTTTTTCTTCCTTACCCTCAATACCCTTAGCATAAGAGCCATCAGCTATTCCAAGTATTGCAACTCCTTTTTCGCCATTTGCCAAAAAAACTTCAACATCATTTGCCGTAGCGCAATAGATGTTTACAACCTCTGGCACCATTTTTATTGCATTAGACACATTGATAGGATATGCATTCTTGAAGATTATTATGAATGTGTGGCCTGCACCTATCTTTAAAGCATTCTTTTCTGCCTTTTGTATTAGCTCATTATCATTCCCTTCGCTTCTTACAAGACAAGGCCCACTAGCTTCTACAAAAGCGATTCCGAACTTTATTCCAGGCGCAGAATTTGCCATTGCCTCATACAAATCTTCTGCTGTTTTAATAAATCCAGCATGCCCTATTATCACTTGCTCATCAGCATCTTTCTCAATTATAACACTTTTTATTTCCATAAAATCACCTAAGGAGTTACCCTAGTTCTATCCCTAGGGAAGAGTGAGCATTCTCTTATGTTAGATTTATTTGTTATCTTCATTGCAAACCTCTCCAATCCTATGCTCCATCCTGCATGAGGTGGCGCTCCTTGCCTAAATGCATTTATATAAAATTCAAAATTCTTGGGATCCATGCCTCTTTTTCTTATGGCTTCCTCTAAAAGCTGAGGAATGTGTATTCTTTGCGCACCGCTTGATATTTCGAGGCCTTTGTATATCAAGTCAAAGCTGTTTGATATCTCTGGATTCTTTTCATTTGGCATTGTATAAAAAGCCCTTACTTTCGTTGGGTATCCTTTAAGCACTACAAAGTCGCCATATAGCTTAGCTATCATCTCTTCATGCTCCCTCTTTAGATCTTCGCCAAACTCTATGCTTATGCCATTTTGGTTTAGCCTTTCTACAGCCTTAGTATATGTCACTTCTACTGGCTTCGGCACTTTTAAATCAACCCCAAGCTCTTCAAGCTCTTGGGCATTCTTCTTTTTGACTTCTTTTATTATACCAACACCAACCTTCTTCAGCACTTTTATAACATCCTCATGGTTCGCAAAACCCATTTCTATATCCATTTGAGTTATCTCGTTGAGGTGCTCTGTTGTATTGTGCTTCTCTGCCCTGAATACAGGCACTATCATAAATACCTTATCTAAACCGCCTATTACTGCGAGCTGCTTATAAAGCTGCGGAGATTGAGATAGATATGCGATTCTTTCGAAATAAGTAACAGGGAAGAGCTCTGTGCCACCTTCTGTTGCAGCCGCAACTATAGATGGGGTTCTTATTTCTGTAAATCCAGACTTATACAATATGCTTCTAAAAGTCTGAAGTATTGTTGACTCTATTTTAAATATTGCAGTTGTTTCTCTGCGCCTTAAATCGATGTATCTATATTCCAACCTAACATCAAGGTCCGCTGGAACTTTTCCTGTAACCTCGAAAGGTATTTTGCTTGAAAGAGGATTAAGGTCAATAACCTCTTTTGGGATTATTTCAAATCCTTTTTTTGCTTCGCTGTTCTTTGAAACAATGCCTTTTACCATAACTACGCTTTCTTTTGGAAGGTCCATTTTTTCCATAATCTCTTTATTCACCACCCCTTCTTTTGCAGTAACTTGAACTATGCCTGTATTGTCCCTAAGAAGCATGAAAACTATCTTGCCAATGTTCCTAACTTCATGGACCCAGCCGCATAATGATACTTCTTTCCCTTCCATTTGGGCATTTAACTCATTTATATAATGGCTTCTAAGCAAGAAAACACCCCAGATAATATACTCTGCAAAATATAATAGATTTATTGTATAATCCATTTTTGCTTAGGAAGAGATTTAAGCTTTAAACATTATCTATAATCATGCAGAGCGTTTCGCAGATAATGCAAAAAATAGCAGTAATAGCATCACCAGATTCAAGCATAAGCTCTGTAATAAAACTTATGGAAGCAAATAAGATTTCGATAATACCTATAGTAGAAGATGGAAAGCTTGTAGGCATACTCCAAGAAAATAAAATAGGCAAAGGCTTTGATCCTAAAGAAAAAGTAAGAGAGATTATGCAAGAGCCCATTTTTGTATGCGAAGATTACGATATAAGCAAAGCTTCAAAGATAATGATTGATAAGCATATTACAAGACTGCCTGTGGTAAACAATGAAAAAGAGATGCTCTTTATAGGAATAATAACTTCAACAGAAGTCGCAAAAGCGATAAAAGAAGATATAGAATAAAAAGAGAAAAAGAAAAGTTTACTTTGAAAGCTCTATCTGTATGGCGCTTACTTTAGACTTTGTTCCGTCTTCATTTGTAAGTTCTTCAGAGCTTATTGAGATGTTGCTAACCTTAACGTCTGACACGAACCTGTTCCTTGCTATTTCTGCCACATCCACTGCTCTTGATATTGTATTGCCTCTTGCCTTTATTGTAACTTTCTTTGCGCCGTTGTTGAATTGTGTCACTACTGCTAGCACATAGTTCATTGCAGGCTTCTTGCCTACGTAGATTACATTTTCTGGTATTGTCTCTTTCTTTTCTTCTTCAGCCATTTTTTCACCCTTTAGTTTTTTAGCATTTATAGCACTGAAAATAACTGTACTTAATTTAATTGTTATAAACAAAAGGATTTAATAAACTTTTGCATTTTATTTTTCGATGCTTTCCTTCAGCGTTTCCCTTACAATTTTGCTTATTTCCATCTCCTTAAGCATTTTTTTAATTATTTCATGCTTTGCCGCTGTTGAAGGATTTCTTGCATTTATAGAGCATACATCAGGATAAGGATTTATAGACAAATTGTATGTGTCTATCTTCTTTGCTATATCTATTATTTCCTCCTTGTCAAATCCTATTAGTGGCCTTAATACTGGCAATTTTATGCCTTCTTGCGAAGCCCTTATATTAAGTGGGGTTTGAGAAGAGACTTGGCCAAGGCTTTCTCCAGTAAATATCAAGTTAGCCTTCTCTTTTTTAGCTATTCTTTCTGCAACCCTAAGCAAGAAAGCTTTAAACAAAACAGGCTCATACTTGCCAAGCTTGTCTGTCTTGGCAACCTTAAGGGTAAAGTAGTATGCAGGGATATAATAAGTCTTTAGCTTAAAACCATTGGCATATGGCAAAAGTTTCTCAACAATTTTTGGTATCTTGCTTTCTAAAACTAAATCTATACTTGAGTACTGATAGGCATGCAAAAATATAGGCACAACACCTCGCTTCATTGCAAACCATGCAGCTACTGGTGAGTCTATGCCGCCAGATAGAAGTATAACTGCTTTGCCTTCTGTGCCAACAGGCAAGCCGCCAAGGCCTTTTTTATAATAGCTATATAGATAAGCATTATCCTTTGTAACGCTTATGAATAATTCACCATCGAATTCATGCAATGATGGCTCTATACCTATTTCTTTTGCTTTTTTTGAAACTTCCTTTATTATATCCATTGAGTTGAAATCAAAGCCCTTGAAGGCTCTATGGGCATTTATCTTTATTTTCCTATATTTTGAATTTGACAATAATTCTTTTGAGGCATTTGCTATTGATTGAAGCTTAGGTTCAACCCTATAAGCTATCCCAAATTTGCTTATCCCAAACAAATAGCCCAGCTTGTCAATTATCTTATTCTCGCTTTCTTGGTTTGAAGGCTTCAATATTATTCTGTCATGCTCATTAATGTAGGAGAAGCTTTCGCCTTGTAAAAGAGAAGCTAGATTGTGCTTAAGTTGGCTTATATACCTGTTTTTATTGCCTTTGCGCAACCATAGCTCTCCGAAATTTATGAATATAACTTTATCCATAAAAAGAAGAATGCTTATAGATTTATTTATCTCTTTCGCAAGATATTATTTTGCAGATTCATTTGAGGAGTTTATCAACCTGTAGAAAGCGTTGCTTTTTGCTTTATATAATTTTGCACTTCAGTAAAAAGTGCATTAGTAATACGGGAAGTAGTATTCTGCAAATCTATCGGCGAAACTGTGGGTCGTTTGAGTAGTACTATGTTATCGTCTTCAGGATCGCCTGTAGGCGAACGAATACCATATAAGGTTCTGCCATACCACACGAAAGCATTTACATTTGCAAGCTCAGGATGCACTTCTCTTGGGAAGAAAGAAATAAGATGGTTGTAGAGCTTTGCTGCTTTAAGCGAGCCCTGCTTGCCGATGCGAAGGTTATAGCCCTTTGGCTTCTCAAATATTTGGTTGCGTGCATTATCTGCTATGATGTACAGCTGATATGAATGGCTGCGCCTACGCATCAAAAACATGAAGAAAAACAGTAGGGCGCCTAGAACGACGACAAAACCAATAAAGAAAGATATTACATTCATTTACTCACTCTTCGAAAAAGGCTTAAGCAGATGCGACCACATGCTGCCCGGAGCTTTTGGCTCCAGCTCTGGCGTCGGGTTCTGCGCACTCATTATATCTCTTGCAAAATTTGTGAAGTGGCCATTCTTCGCCAAAGTGGCAAAAATATAAAGAGAACTCATAAGGTTTTTGAGGAAGGCATCCCAATCGTTAAGGCGCTCATGATGCGCAGCAAAATCTTTGATGTATTTGTCTGCTGAAAGCGTAATAGTCCTTGCAAGCTGCCGCGCAGTCATCGCGGCAGAACGAGCACAATCTGTATCGCTCAGATTTGCAAGCGGGTTGAATTTATCCATGCTTGTTATCATTATGTCAAGGAAGCGCTCGCCGCCTTCTTTGGTAAGCAAGGGATACGCGTTAGGGATTTCTATTTCATCATATTGCCCTGGCACAAGGTTGCCTGCCGCATCATGCTTAGGGATGCGCTTGATGCCTGTAAGGGCTGTGTATAGAGCATTCACACTTTCCTGGTAGGTTAGAGAAAATTTATATGGGTCAATATTTTTTACCATTCTAACAACCTTTTAGAATTTCTAAAAATGTTTTAGACATTCCAACAACCTCTTAGACTTTCTAATAATATTTTAGAATTTCTAACATTATTTTGGAATTTCCAACAATATTTTAGACTTTCTAAAAATGTTTTAGAATTTAATAGCATATCCACGCTAAGCAAAGGGCCACTTTGAGCAAAAAGAGCAAAAGAAACTGCGTTACCACCAGGCAGCGGCAGTGAGAAAAGGGTCCTTTTCATAAACCTACCTTTTTTCTAATATTATTTTAGAAAAGCAAAAATATAAAAAGGTATAGGTTTCAGGCAAGTAGAACCAAAAGGTTTATATACTTTTGCATAACATAAATTAACTTGTGGTTATATGCCTTTGATACAGGTTGAACTT
>JAGDYD010000017.1:50146-53319 GCA_023256515.1 Microcaldota archaeon | reverse complement strand
GAAACGAACTTGAAGTTGAATTGCCACAAATGGGCTTAAAGAGTACTTTTTCTGAAGCTCTGCTGCGCACTATATTTTACAGATATGCGTTTAGGACAAATTTGCAGGATTTCATTAGCCAGCATAGCAGTATAAACGAGCATCTCCTGCCTTATGCAACGATAGGTGCAAGACTGCTGTTTGGCTATGGCATAAATGTGCTTGGCAAAAAGATAATTATAAGCTCTGACATACCTATCAAGAAGGGCTTTGCAAGCAGTGCGGCATGCTCTACTGCTTTTACTACTGCTATACTAAAGCACGAGCAAACTTACCTGCCAGATGGCGAGGTAATAGAAGTAGCACGCGATGGGGAACGCATACTCCACAAAAACGAGGGAGCGGGCAAAATAGATGTAAGCACCTCATTTTATGGAGGCTACGTGAGCTACAACAGTGCCAACGGTGCACGAAAGGAGCACATTGACAAAAAGATGGATCTCATATTCATTGATACCGGGCCAAAGAAGAGCACTGCCGAAACTGTGGGGCATGTTGCAAAGCTTCACCAAGATCGCAAAGACTATGTGGAAGGCTTGTTTGACATGATAGAAAGATATTCAGCAGATGGGCTTGAAGCGTTAAAAAACGGCGATTTTGCAACTGTTGGTTCTCTGATGTACATGAATCATGAGGCGCTTGACAAGCTTGGAGTTTCTAGCGAAGGACTAAATCGTGCTGTTGAAATTGCAAAAAGCAATGGTGCCAAGGGGGCAAAACTCAGTGGAGGGGGAGGTGGTGGCATGGCGATAGCAATAGCTGAAGACCCCAAAGTACTGAAGGCACTGCAAAAAGAAGGATTTGAAACATCTTCATACAGCATAGACTTGGATGGCGCGCAAACTTATATTAAAAGCATGGCTTCTTATGAATATTCTCGCTAGTAATTTGCATCGTGCAATCGTGGATTAAGCTACCTTGCAAGAACTTCATGGATTCTTTTGCGAAAGGCTTCCTATAATTTCTTCAATTTCTTCCATTTTGTGCACGATAAAATCAGCCTTTGGCTGCTTGAACTCGTTTAACCTGTCGATAAGCACCGATACTGAACCTATCATACTGCCTGGAATGGTATCGGTTTCCCTATCACCTACCACCATACCCTGGGCAGGGTTAACGCCAGCCATCTTGAAAGCTTCAATGAAAACATCCGGTGCGGGCTTTGGATTCTTGACCTTTGTGCCACTTATGTAGCCGTCTACGGTTTTGTCTGCGCCTATTTTTCTTAACATTGTTTCTATCCACTCTTCTGTTGATGAACTTGCAACAATTATTTTTATTTTGTTGCTTTTAAGCCATCCCAGAACACCATCTACATCGGAAAAAGGCTTAGCCAACGGGAGATAGTCCCACATTAGTTTAGTCTTATTTCTGATTATCGATTCCTCAAGCTCTGGGCTCCTTTGGCCTAGCACTTTGCTTATTATCCCGCTAGGAGGCAGCCCAACATACGCCCTCGCTTGTTCTTCAGATATATTTATGCCATAGCTGGATAGCGCTTTAGACCATACCTTGGCCCACAAATCCACTGTATCTACAAGTGTACCATCGAGATCAAAAACCACGCATTTTATCGTAAACTCACCGTGTTATTAAGGTTCCGCTTTCTTTTTTTATTATTTTATCAAGCATGTTTATACTTCCTATCTGTGCAATTTCACCGCCATTTTTTATAAACCTTATGCACGCATCAATTTTTGGCCTTATTGTACCCTCTTCAAAATTACCTATCATTGAGTTAATTTCTTGCACAGATACCTTCTTGATCTTGCCTTTTCTGCCAGCAAAATCCTTGTATACGTAATCGGCATTGGTTAAAAGTATCATTCTTCTTGCTTTTATTGTGGTTGCGATAAGTTGGGTGGTGTAATCCTTGTCAACAACAGCATTTGCTCCAATAATCGAATTGCCTTCAATAAATACTGGTATGCCTCCGCCGCCACCACATATTACATTGAACCTTTTAAGCATGTGCTTTATTTGTTCTATTTCCAATATTTTGATAGGTTTTGGAGAAGGAACAACAATCCTGAACATCCCATTCTCTTTTATATAGCTAAATTGTCCTTTTGATCCCTTGCCAAGCTCTCTTTTTGTATAGAAAGGCCCAATTGGCTTTGTCGGAACAGAAAATGCATCATCGCTTTTATCTACCACAACATGAGTTACAACAGTGCAAAAAGGCTTGCTAGGCCTGCTTGAATTTATCGCTGTTTCTATTATTGAGCCTATTGAACCCTGGGTTTCCGCATTTAGCAGATACAGGGGCAGCATCTCCAAGCCGCTGTTTTTATTTTTAATCAGCTCGTCACCCACTTGAGTCCCGTTCCCGTGGGTTATTACAATGTTGAATCTGCTGGACAATCTTGCTATGGTTTTGGCAATGTTCTTTATGCTGCTTATTTCGCCGCTTACACTCTGATTGCCTGAAGGTTTTAGAAGGGCATTGCCACCCAATCCCATGACAATTGTCTCCACGAAAGCACCTTATAAATACTTGTTTACCATACTATCAATTATGGTAAAGTTAATAATATTTGACATTGGAGGCGTTATGCTTGATTTTTCAGAGGATGAATATGCAAGCTATATTTCGCATAAGCTTGGGATAAGCGAAAGGCTGTTCAAAAAAGAGCTCATGCGTTTAATTGAAAAAATGGAACTTGGATATATGGGTGCAGACGACTTAGAAAATGAGCTGTCAAAAAAGTTCCACGTGCCAAAAGGTTCTTTTGAATTTGGAAAGGCATTTGCAAAACTTGCAAAGCTAAACTGGAACGTAATAAATCTGGTCAGGAAACTTTCCAAGCGCTACAAGGTTGTGCTACTTACTAATGTCTCTTTTGTAAGGTACATGGAAATGCGGCGCCTTTGGCTAAGCAAAGCTCATTTGAGGACCTTTGCATCCTGCTATCTGCATATGCGCAAACCTTCTCCGAGGATCTACAAATATGTACTAAAGGTGCTTGGGGTGAAAGCAAAAGATGCGCTGTTTATAGACAACATGGAAGAAAACGTAAACGGTGCAAAGCGCGCTGGCATTAAATCGTTCAGATTCGTATCTTATGAGGATTTGGTGAGGCGCCTGATAGATCTGGGTATCGAGGTAGTATGATGGTGGGATTTGCCGAGAG
>JAGDYD010000017.1:38464-50136 GCA_023256515.1 Microcaldota archaeon | reverse complement strand
TTAATTACCTTGGGGAGGAGTTAACAGATAAAGGCAAGATAGATGACACTATAGACACTTACAAGAGACTTATCAAGAGCATAAAAGCAAGTAAGATCAACTCGAGCATATCCCTGAAGCCCACCCAATTGGGACTTTCCTTGGACTATGATCTTTTTAAGAAAAACTATAGCTATATACTCAGTCTGGCGTCAGGCAATGGCATATTTACATGGCTCGATATGGAGGAGCGTGAATATATAGATGACACCATAAGGGCTTATATGGGTGCAATAGGTAAGCACAAAAAGATGGCAGGCATCTGCATACAGGCCAATATGGAAAGAAGCTATGCTGATGTCAAAAAGATAATTGCCAATGACGGCATAATAAGGCTAGTAAAAGGGGCATATTCGTCTCCTGGCTTCCAATACGAGGATAAAGAAAGCATAGACAATAATTTTATTAAGTTAATGAACTATATATTTTTGCATTCAGAAAAATTTATGATTGCAACCCATGACGTCCGAATGATAAGCACTGCAAGGAGGCTAAACATCAAGTACAAAAGAGATGTTACCTACGCAATGCTTAACGGCATAAGAAACAAGTTGGCTGTCGAATTGGCAAAAACTGACAATGTGGCTGTTTATGTGCCTTTTGGAAGGGAATGGGTCGCATATTCTTACAGGAGACTTAAGGAAGCAGGGCATTTGAGTTTAATATTGAAGTCTTTGCTAGAAAACCAGGGTATTTGAATGGTTGAAGAAAAGAAGAGAATGCTTACGGCAAAAAAAGAGGAGAATTTTTCGGAGTGGTACTCGCAGGTAATTATAAATTCAGAATTTGCAGATTATAGCGCAGTATCTGGAGTTATTGTTTTCAGGCCGATGGCTTATTTTGCATGGGACTCTATAAAAAACGCAACATCAAAGCTTTTCAGGGAAAACGGCATACAGGATGTTTATTTTCCCCTGTTCATACCAGAGAGATTCCTGGAAAAAGAGAAGGAACATGTAGAAGGATTTTCTCCAGAGGTTGCTTGGGTAACCCATGCAGGCAAATCGGAATTGGATGAAAGGCTGGCTGTAAGGCCGACTTCTGAAACAATAATGTATGACAGCTATGCAAGATGGATAAGATCATGGAGGGATCTGCCAATGAGATACAACCAGTGGAACAACGTTGTAAGGTGGGAATTCAAGCACCCTACACCTTTCCTGCGCTCGCGCGAATTTCTCTGGAACGAAGGCCATACTGTATTTGCCACTGAGGAAGAGGCAAACGCAGAGCGCGATGTCATACTTGGAATATATGGAAAAATACTAAAAGAGTACCTCGCACTTCCTGGAATACCAGGCAGGAAAACAGATAAGGAAAAATTTGCTGGAGCACTTGCAAGCTACAGCATAGAGCACATTATGCCAGATGGATGGGTGATACAGGGGCCTGATTTCCATAACGACGGACAAAATTTTGCAAAAGTATTTGACATCAAGTTTATTGACAAGGATAATACAGAAAAATACCCCTACCAGAATACATTCGCAATATCAACAAGAGAGCTTGGGGTAATGATAGCTGTGCACGGGGATAACCACGGCTTGGTAATGCCGCCAAAGCTTGCTTTAATACAGGTCGTGATAGTTCCCATATACAAAGACAGCAACAAGAGCAGGATACTTGAAGCTGCGACAAAGCTAAAAGACCTCCTGAGCGGAGCGATTAGGGTTTATGTTGATGACAGGGATTCTTATTCGCCAGGATGGAAATTCAACGAATGGGAACTTAAGGGCGTGCCTATACGCATAGAGCTAGGTGAAAAAGAGATATTAGAAAACAAGGTAACAGTAGCGAGGAGGGATACGATGGAAAAAAGCACACTTGGCATGGAAGGCATAAAAGAAGAACTACTGGCAATGCTTGATGAGATTAATGAGAGGATGTACGAAAAAGCCAAGGCTTTGATGCTTGGGCATATACACAAAGTAGAGAAGTTTGAAGAACTCAAGGAAGCAGTCGCAAAGGGAGGAGTAGCAAGGGCACCTTGGTGCGGAAAGCAGGAATGTGAGGATAGGATAAAGGAGGAAACTGGAGCAAAAACAGCCAACATGCCATTTGAAGCACAGGATTACGCGACTGGCAAAAAATGCGTTTACTGCGGAGAAGCTGCACGCGCCATAGTGGACTTTGCCAGATCATATTAAAGCTAAATGTTTTAGCTTATAGCCCCGTCGTCTAGTGGCCAAGGACTGCGGGCTTTGGACCCGCATACATCGGTTCGAATCCGGTCGGGGCTATCGGGTATTGCAATGTTTATTTTCAGTACTCGTTGCCTATGAAATCGCTCATTGCTAACTCTGCTTCCTTTTTTGCCTTTCTAAGACAGCTTGCAGAGACTTCCATCTTGTCCTTTATGGTAGGATCATTGTATTCGTGCGACTTTATCTCACCTACGGTTTCGAAAAGACTTGCTGCTTCATCAAGCACTTTTATTGCACCCCTTAGCAGCAACTGCGGATCCGTGGAATTGATATCATCATCGCTCGATTTCATGTGATCGTATAATTTCAGATCTTTGCATTCGTCGGTTTTTGGTATGTAATCGGTATCAAAAAGACTGTTTACTATAGTCTTGCATGTTTCTGTCTCTTCCTTTATTTTCTTTATGTATTCCTTCATATAGTCCATTTGCTGGTTGTTTATCGCGTTCTCATATTTGCGCAGTATCAGATCTATGTGGGATTCTGTCGCTTCTAATATGTCCTTTGATGACGTTTTGGCTTTTTCTTTGCCTTCTTCTACCATCTTCCAACACCATAAAAAGGTATATTGCTAGAATTAAAAGCTTTATGTGTAAAAATTTTTTATTTATATAAAATACATGAGCTGTGCTATGTTTTTATAGGTTGCACATCAAAATTTATCTTAATCCTGCAGGGTGCTTATATTGCTTGAATGGTATTACCTGGCTACATTGTCTTCCTTGTTCATGGGTATCTCAACTCTTGTTGAAAAGAAAGCTCTCAAAACAGAGCATCCGACAGCTTTCAGTACTAGCTTTGCCACAACTATAGCAATAGTTTCGCTAGTGTTCATACCCTTGGCAGATTTTAAAAACGTAACATTGCCGATACTTGGCATAATCTATGCAACAAGCATAATATCCACTGTAACTTACATACTGACTGCAAAGGTATACAAGCATTCGAGCGTTTCTGTAGCTACGCCAATATTGAGCTCCCTGCCTATGCTTTTTGTGACCATATTTGCATACGCATTCCTTGGCGAAAAGTTATCTTATTACAGTATGCAAGCATAGCCGTGCTCATAATAGCAACGTATTTCATATTGTCGAATCACGATGAGCCAAAAATGAAGTACATATCAATGCTGATCCTTATAACAGTGCTTTCCGGGATAGGATTCACCATAAGCAAGTATCTCCTTGGGGGATTAATCAATGCTTTTGCATTCCTCATACTTTCAGAGATATTCATAGCAATAAACATGCTTGTATATATGACACTAAAATTTGGTGGAATAAAGGAAGTTGTACACAATACAATTGCAAACAAATTCGTCATAATTGCAATAGTTTTGCTGGCGATTTTATATAGGCTTACCTTCTATTTTTCAATATACACTGCAGCTGTTAGCCTTGCCATGCCGCTCAGGAATACGATAAATGTGCTGCTAATAGTAATAGGTGGTGGCATGATATTCAAGGAAGGCAGCATTGCAAGGAAAACTCTTCTTGCACTTGTAATGGTGTTCTGCGCTTATCTTCTGGTGAGCTGACAATTCGAAGCTTATGCATAGCTATAAAGTTTTTAATGCGCATTTATTATTGTGATGAGACGAGGTATTTCTGATTTATGATGAAAAGAGAGTCGTCTGAAATTGCAGTGGTTTAATGACGGAAAAAGTTTATCTTAGGGACTCTTATGCAAGGGAGCTTGATGCAAAGGTAACTTTTGCAGAAGGAAGCAACATTTTGCTAGACAGGACAGTATTTTACCCCACGGGCGGAGGCCAGCCTTGCGATACGGGAATAATAAAGAACGGTGCTACAGAATTCAAAGTAGTTGAAGTAAAAAAGGATGGCGATAACGTAGTGCATGTTGTGGAAGGAGATGCATCTTCGTTAAAAATCGGCGATTCTGTAAAATGTGTAATTGATTGGGATAAACGCTATATGCACATGAGACTGCATACTGCTTTGCACATAATTGACGGAGTAGTCGAAAAGCTTTATCAAGGAAAAATTACAGGTGGCCAGATTTATGATGATAGAGCAAGGATGGACTTTGATGTGCCTGGACTTGACAAAAACAAGATGCTTGAAATAATAAATGCGTCGCAAAAAATTGTTGATGAGGGCCACCCTGTCACAGCGAAAATACTGGGCAAAGAAGAGGCTTTGAAAAATCCAAGCATTGCAAGGACTGCTCCTGGTGAAGAACTATTGAGCAAGCTTAACACTGTGCGCATAATAGACATAGAAGGGTTCGATTTCCAGCTCGACGGAGGCACCCATGTGGCGCATACTGGCGAAGTGGGCAAGCTCGAAATGCTAAAATATGAAAACAAAGGCTCCCATAATAAGCGCGTCGAGATAACGGTAAAATAGCTTTAGATTATTATCTTGTATACGGATTCGCCTGCGCGGACCGGGCACCTTACTATTACACCTATTGAATCTCCACTTTCAGCATGTTCTACATTTTCTCTATCAATCTGCATGCTGACCACTTTCTGCCGTATAGCCTCCTCATCATTGCCTATTTCGATTATGTCACCCACCGATAATGAAGAATTTAGTGATATTGCGGCTACTTGCAGCTTGCTGAAATATTTTTCTACTGTACCTATTGGCTCTTTTTCACTGCTTTTTTCTTTCGCCATGCGCATACGTTCGCGCTCCTCATGCTCTTCTATTACTGAATCAAGGTCAAAATTGTTCTTTTTCATTTTATCGCCAATCATAAACGCTTTGTTTCAACATCTGGTTTCTTGTGGTTATACAGGAACAATGCCTCCTTAAGCGCCTTGAGGGATATTGTAGCACAGTGAAGCCTCGCAGGGCCAGGATCTACGCCTATAAGATTTATTATATCCTTTACCCCTAGCTTTTCAAGCTCCTCTAAGCTTTTGCCTTTTGCATAATCAGTAAGCATGCTTGCGCTAGCTATGCTTATTGAGCAGCCGCTGCCATCAAACTTTATGTCTTCCACCTTGCCTTTTGATACTTTAACATATATCGTTATGTCGTCCCCGCACACGGGGTTGTGCTCGTGCATCTCGGCGCTTGGCTTGTCAATCTTCCCCTTGTTATGTGGATGCTCGTAGTTTGATATTATTTCTTCTGCATACAAATCCAAAGCCATTCAATCAACCATAAATATTTTTTTAACCTTTCGTATCGCGTTGAGAACCGTTTCAAATTCGCTTTTGGTGTTATATATATAAAAGCTCATCCTCGCAACGGCGCTTTGGCCCAGTTCGTTTGTTACCAGAGGCATTGCACAGTGGTGTCCCGCCCTTATTGCGATGCCTTCGCTATCAAAAACCTGCGCTATGTCATGCGCGTGAACATTGCCTATTCCAAAGGATATCACGCCTGAGCGCCGCTTGATTTCGTCGTAGCTAGGACCAAAAATCTTCACATTCTTTATATTGCTTAGCTCTTGAAGCGCATATTTCGTAATACCCTGCTCGTAGCTATGTATATTTTCCATTCCAATCTTGTTAAGATAGTCTATTGCGGCTCCGAAGCCTATCGCATCTGCGATGTTAGAAGTTCCAGCCTCGAACTTCCATGGCAGCTCGTTCCATGTACAAGAGTAGTAATCCACAGTGCTTATCATGTCTCCGCCGCCTATTATGGGGCTCATGCCCTCAAGTATTTCCCTCTTGGCATAAAGGACACCTATACCAGTAGGGCCCAGCATTTTGTGCGAGGAGAATGCAAAGAAATCGCAATCTATTGATTTTACATCTATTGGCATGTGCGGGGCAGACTGAGCTCCATCTACAAGCACTTTGGCTCCATGCTTATGCGCTTTTTTTGAGATGCTCTTCACGTCATTTATAGTGCCAAGCACATTTGAAACCTGGGTTACCGCAACAATCTTCGGGTCTTTTTCCAATTGCTCCTCTAAGCTGCCTATGTCAAGATGATTCCTGCTTTTGTCCAGTTTTACGTAGTCAAGTATTGCGCCGTTCCTTTTTGCAAGAAGCTGCCAAGGTACAAGATTGCTATGATGTTCCATCTCTGTTATGAGTATGTGGTCGCCCTTTTTTATATTTGCGCTACCCCATGAAAGCGCAACGAGATTTATCGATTCTGTGGTATTTTTTGTATATATTATTTCTTCCATGCCTGCTGCATTTATGAATTTGGCGACATTGTTTTTGGATTTTATATACTCTTCTGTAGCTTCCTCTGCTATCTTGTATATTCCCCTATGTATGTTGGCATTATAGGTTCGGTAGTATTCGGATATTCTCTCTATCACGCTTGCAGGCTTTTGTGATGTTGCCGCGTTGTCTAGGTAAACAAGGGGCTTGCCATTCATCTTTGTAGAAAGTATCGGGAAATCCTTCCTTATTGATTTTACGTCCATCATTTATTCACTTCGATTTTTCCTGCAATGATTCATAACCGTTTTTTTCTATTTTTTTGACGAGCTCATAATCGCCATTTGCGACTATACGTCCATCAATCATTACGTGCACCGAGTCTGGCCTAATGTATGAAAGTATGCGGCTATAATGGGTGATTATTATTACCCCCATATTGTTCTGCTTTGCGATTTCCTGTATGTTGTTTGCAACAACTTTTAGCGCGTCCACATCGAGGCCGGAATCTGGCTCGTCCAGTATTGCTATTGAAGGCTTCAGTACCATGAGCTGCAGAATCTCTGATTTTTTCTTTTCGCCGCCGGAGAAGCCTACGTTCAAAGATCTTTTTATGAAATCGTCGCTCATCTCCAGTTTTTTCATGCTTTCCTTTATGTCATCCATAAATTCCTTGAAATTTATTTTTGAACCTGTAATGGATTCTTTTGAGGTACGCAGAAACTGTATGAGCCCAACCCCATCTATTTCTACAGGATTTTGGAATTGCATAAAAATTCCAAGCTTTACGCGCTCATCAGTTTTCATGCCATTTGCATCCTTGCCATCGATCAGTATTTGCCCACTTTCTATGGTTATTTTGGGATGACCCATTATCGCATTTGCAAGTGTCGTCTTGCCAGATCCGTTGGGGCCCATTATTGCGTGTATCTCTCCGCTTCTTACCGAAAGGTTAAGGCCCTTTATTATCTCCTTTCCATTTACTGAAGCATGCAAATCCTTTATTTCTACCATCATCAACATCACTCTTAAGCGTAACTCTCTATTTCCTATATTTGTAGTGGCTTTCAATTCCTTCAACAGCTGCATCAACGTGCATGAACTCGGCATTTGGATTCGGCAGTGCGCTGAATATGCCCTCTATCCTGTTGTCCAGAATTGATGATGCAATTCGCTGCATTTCCAGATCTCCAAATCTGGCCAGTATTTCGCCAAAAAAGGAATTTAGTATTATTTTCCTGGCCTTGCCTCTTTCAATTCCCCTAGCCATAAGGTAGAATATCTCATCTGCATCTATTGGAGATACAGCAGACGAGTGGGTGGCCCTCACAGCACTCTCATCTATCGACATGTCTGGCAGCGCATCTATATGGGCATCCTTGCTCATCGATATCCCGCGTTGATACACATAAGACCGCGCATTTGGAACACCATGAGGGATCCTTGCAAAAGCCTTGAGTATGCAAGCAGAAAAATCCGATACCACCGCCTTTGACCTTGATTCCACTTTGGTATTGTAGCTTCCGTTCTCTACATGATCCAAGATGTCAAATTTTTGCATGCCAGAGCCAAATGCCAAATCGTTTATTTCTACTGTGCTTGCTGGCCCAGATGCCACCAAGAAGTTTCTTGCATGCGTTATTGACCCCCCACCATACATGGAATTTAGGCTGAGGGTGCTATTTTCACCCATTGCGTCACTTGCTGAAGAAAGCACTATGCTATTTTTCCCTTCGTTGTGTATTTGGTACAAGCTTGCTCGTGCATTTCGCTCTGCATGGATTATGTTTGCTATGCCAAGCTGTGAATCGATTTCCCCGATGGTACCAAAATATTCTGTAACAGTTATTTGACTTCCTTCTGGAGCAGTAGTTATAACTGCAATATTAAGCCTTGAGCCAGTAATTGCACCTATGCGTATCCTGCTTGCTGGGCTTTTGGCTTTTATCACTATTATCTTGTCCAGATTTGCCAGGAGAAACCTGGTGCCGTAATCATCTATGCCAGCTTGAAGTGCAGATTTTTCTTGTTCATTAAGTTCTCCTGGAATCTTAATATCTACATAAGGCAAAGAGGATATTGACAAGCCATTTGAAACAAAAACATCAAAGTCTATTCCAGCTTGCTTTAGGCGATCTAGCATTTCCTGCTCCTGCTTTAGCATTCTTTTTGGCTTTATGTGTTCCATTTCCGCAGGCAGTGGAAAATAATGCTTCTTATAAAGCTCGCTGCTTTCCTGCCTGACGCTAATCTTGCTACCTTCTTCGTATGCTTGCCTTTTGCCTGGTTCGTACAACATTTAACCTACCGAATTTGCCATATTAAGCCGGATAAGGCGGCGCAGTTCAAGAGAGTATTCCAATGGCAGTTCCTTCTCCAGGTCTTCGAGGAATCCCAGTACAATAAGTGTACGGGCATCGTCCTCACTTATTCCACGGGACTGCAAATAGTACAGCATATCCTCGCTTATCTTACCTGTTGTTGCCTCGTGCGTTATGGTTGAAGTGTCATTATTTATTTCCATATATGGGAATGTGGCCGTCTTTGAATCATTATCTACAAGAAGTGCGTCGCACCTTATTGCTGACTTGACATTGTCGGCGTTTTTGGCTATGTGTAGCATTCCACGATAGTTTGTCAAGCCGTCACCTGAGGATACGCTTTTAGATATTATTTGGGATGTCGTATCTGGCGCCAGGTGGTATATCTTTCCGCCAGAATCTTGCACTTGCGAATTTCCGGCGACTGCTACAGATAATACGCTGCCTTTTGCACCGCGCTCCTTGAGGAAAACACTTGGGTATTTCATATTTACTTTGCTGCCTATATTTGCATCTATCCATTCGACGTAAGCGTTTTCATAAGCATGAGCGCGCTGAGTAACTAGGTTAAAAACATTTTTTGACCAGTTCTGTATTGTAACATAGCGCACATGGGGCTGTGCATCCCTCTACATATGTAACTTCTGCATCTTCATCCGCAACTATAAGGGTGCGCTCAAATTGCCCAACCTTTTCGGCGTTTATCCTGAAATAAGCCTGAAGAGGCATTGGCACTTTTACTCCTTTTGGCACGTATATGAAGCTGCCGCCGCTCCAAACTGCAGTATTTAAAGCGGCAAACTTGTTGTCGCTGGCAGGTATTACTGTGCCGAAGTACTTTTTGACTAATTCGGGGTATTTTTTTACAGCTTCATCTGTGCTTGCAAATATCACGCCAAGCTTCTCCAAATCCTTTCTGACATGAGAGTAGACAACTTCCGAATCGTACTGCGCTTCTGTGCCTGCAAAAAACTTCTGCTCAGCTTCAGGTATCCCAAGCTTGTCAAATGTTTCTTTTATCTCTGCCGGGACAGATTCCCAGTTATCCGATTTCTTGTCTGTCGGCTTCATGTAATAGTATATATCGTCATAGTCTATAGTGCTAAGATCGGCACCCCACTTCGGAACTGGCTTTTCCTTGAATATTTTGTATCCTAAAAGGCGCTTGGCTAGCATCCATTCGGGCTCTCCTTTTTCCTTTGATATTTGCTTGACTATGTCTTCATCTAACCCTTTTCGCGGTTTATGCTGCTGCTCCATCCGTACTTCTGCTTGTAGTCTTCATCCTTTTGCACTTGATCCATTACTTATGCACCTAAATCATTAGTAATTCCTTCAACAGTAAAAATATTAATGCATTATAAAAAATAAAAGATTTGAAATACAAAATATGACAGCCTTTGTGATTTTACCACTAGCTGAAATTCGCTGTTTATTGGATGCTTGTGCATGAATCATGCAACCATTAGATTGTGTTATTGAACGGCTGTGATTTTTGGTAGTTATTTTATATTTAACCTGCATTTATAGATTGTCTAATTGTAAGGTGATTTAATGGCAAGGCATTTTGAAAATGAGTTTACATACAAAAAGTATCTTGAAAAAGGGAACGAAGCGGAGTTTGACAAGCTGTTTGAAAATGCGGTTAATGAAGTAAAAAAAGAGATGGGCAAGGAATATCCGATGTACATAAACGGCATAGAAGTCAATGCAAGCGAGAAGCTTGTTGAAAAATCTCCAATCGATGGAAGCACGCTTGGCATATTCCAAAAGGGAACGAGAGAGCACGCAAGGCAAGCCATAGAAGCGGCAAAGATGGCATTTGCAGAATGGAGCACTACGGATTACAAAGCAAGAGCAAAAATTTTCATTGATGCTGCAGACGTATTTGCAAAAAACAAGTTTAAGCTTGCTGCTGTGTTGAGCTACGAGAACGGCAAATCTCGATACGAATCGGTAGGCGAAGTTGACGAAGCAATAGACTTCATGAGATACTATGCAAACGAGCTGCTTGCAAATAAGGGTTATATAAGGAAAACGCACCTTGAGGCGAGCACTGCCAAGGTAAATGCTGGATTCCAGGGTGCTCCTGCAAGCGAGGAAAAGGTAGTAATTGCAATGAAGCCTTACGGCGTATTTGGTATAATAGCACCGTTCAACTTCCCGGTTTCAATATCTACAGGAATGAGCGTCGGCGCCATGATAACAGGAAACACCGTTGTATTCAAGCCTAGCTCCTCCGACAACATGTCGATGCTTACCGGGCTTTACATATATAAGTTGTTAAAAGAGGCAGGACTCCCTGACGGGGTATTCAACTTTGTTACAGGGCCAGGATCCGAAGTTGGCGACGAGATGGCAACAAATGATGGTGTTGCAGGGATAGTATTTACGGGCTCAAGGGCAACAGGGCTCGGTATGATAGCAAAAAATTTTGCTGCTGGAAAGCAGAAGGTTTTTGTCGTTGAGATGGGAGGCAAAAATCCTGCAATAGTGTCCAAATACGCAGATATTGATGATGCGGTAACAGGTGTAGCAAGTGCTGCATTCGGCTATGACGGCCAGAAATGCAGCGCGCTTTCAAGGGTATACGTGCATGAATCCATTAAGGAGCTATTTGTGAGCAAGCTAATAGACAAAATAAGAACTTTCAGGATAGGAAATCCCCTTGACAAGAACGTTTATATGGGGCCTTTGATAAGCGAAAGCGCATACAAACGCTATCTAGAATCGGTTGAAAAGGCCAAGCACGAAGGGCGCATACTTTATGGAGGGAATGCGGTAAACACTGGATTGAATGGGTTATATGTTGAGCCCACGATCGTGGAAGTGCCACACAGTAGTGAGCTTGTGCACAAGGAACTTTTCGTTCCTATACTTACAATAGAGAGCTACAAAAGCTTCGAAGAGGCACTGAAAATGGCCAACGACGTCGAATATGGGCTTACTGCGGGACTTTACAGCAACAACAACCATGAAATTAAGATGTTCGAAAACGGGATTATGGCA
>JAGDYD010000017.1:0-38454 GCA_023256515.1 Microcaldota archaeon | reverse complement strand
AGTTTACATAAATAGGGCAATAAGTGCAACAACAGGGGCAATTGTAGGCTTACATACGTTTGTAGGATGGAAGGGTAGTGGATTGACTGGAAAAGGAACAGGAAGCAAGTATTATCTTGAGCAATTCATGAGAGAGCAGAGCATCTCTAGGACCATAAAAAGATGATCCTTGATGCTCAGGCTATTGTACAAGCACCAGAAATATGAGCATGTGCGCATAGACATAAAAGGCAGAACGTTTAATGCCATTCTTGCCGACACTCCGATCAAAAGAGCCATAGGCCTTATGTTTAGGGCATCGTTAAAAGATAACGAATGCATGCTGATAAAATTTAGCCGCGAATTCTATCCAGGGATATGGATGCATAACATGCTTTTTCCGCTAGACATAATATGGCTTGACAGGAAAAAGCGCGTGGTTGACCTTATAAGAAATGCCAAGCCGTGCAAGCTGCTTGATTGCAAAACATACACGCCACGAAACAGAGCTCAATACGTAATCGAGGTTAAAGCAGGCATGGCAAAAAAACTTGGCATAAAGCGAAACGAAAAAATAGATTTAGAAATTTAGAAAAGAAGCAAAAATAAAAAATAGGAAAGGATTATTTCCTTCCCTTCCTGTTCATCTTTGCTCTGGCTACGTATCCGTTCTTGTCTATGAAGTATAGGTAGCCTTCTTCTCTCTCTATTTTTTCTGTTCCTACTCTGCTCTTCTTACCCCTTGGATTTGTTTTCATAGGGGTTCTCCATACATAGCCATCCTTACCTAGATAGTACAGGTAGCCGTCTTCTTTTTCAATTTTTTCTTTTCCCACTCTTTCAGCCATTAATTCACCCCGATATTAATGAGAGTACATAGATTTATAAATTAATCGTCGAAAAATCGAGAGGACAATAAATAGCTATGAAATGTAGCATTACCCCATTGAAATCCTATTTTTACAGCTCGCTTTTATAAAAATAAAGCAGCAGATGCAAACAAAGATATTTAATATTTTAATTCAACAACTAACTAGTTGTGATTCTATGATAGAAATAAGACTATTCAAGGATATAGACCTCGAAGGATACACGCTTATAGAAGGATTTCCAGGGGCAGGACTAGTGGGCTCAATGGCCAACAGCTACATGATAGAAAAGCTAAATATGGAATATATTGGCTACATAGACAGCGAGTCATTTCCACCAATAGCAGTAATACACAATTCAGTTCCTATGTTCCCTGTTAGAATTTATGCTGACAAGAAGAACAAGCTCATTGCAATGATAGCTGAATTTACAATACAGACGGAGCTTGTTCATGAGCTTGGAATTGAGATAATGGATTTCGTTAGAAAGATGGGAATAAAGAGGATTATATCAATAGGCGGCATACCTGTAGAGAAGCCAAGCGAAGATGCATTTATAGTAAGTACAGATAAAACACTTTTGTCAAAGGCTTTGGCCAATGGAATAAAGCCTATAGGCGATGGAGTAGTGGCTGGAGTTAGCGCAATAATATTGGCAAACAGCACAGTATTAGATATACCAATAGCAAATCTACTTGTTGAAGTAAATCCTGAAATGACAGATCCAAAATATGCAGAAATAGCTCTCTCAGGCCTTAACAAGATAATAGATATAAACATAGACCTTAAGGAATTGGACAAAGAAGCAAAGCTCGTAGAAGCAAAGATAAGGCAAATGGTAAAGAAGGCAAATCTATCCCATGAAAGCTACAAAAAGGCGACCGATGCTACCGGACCATCTATGTATGCTTAGGCAGGGGTGGCAGAGTCTGGTCTGGCATTAGCCACAGAAAAATGCGCAGGACTTAAGATCCTGTGGCTTAGCGCCTTCGAGAGTTCAAATCTCTCCCCCTGCAAATCTATAAGGTTTTTATGAGAGCCATAGAAGTAAACAATGTATCAAAATATTTTAAAGGCGCAAAAGCATTAGAAGAGGTAAGCTTCCCGCTAAAGAAAGGAGAAAAGCTCATTGTGCTTGGGCCGAATGGTGCAGGGAAAAGCACATTGCTCAGGCTAATATCTGGAATATTGAAGCCAGATAAAGGCTTTATTAAAGTGCTTGGAAGCAATACTATTGAAAACCCAAAAGAGATGAGGATGAAAATTTCTTTTGTAGGGGAAAACTATTCTTTATATGACAATTTGTCTGTTATGGAAAACTTGATTTTCTTCGGCAGGCTTTATGGTCTTGAGAAAGAGGAAATAGAAGAGAAAGTAGAATATAATTTGGAAAGGCTAAATGCTGCAAATTATAAATATACAAAAGTTGGCCAACTGAGTAGAGGAACAAAACAAAAAATAGCAATATGCAGAGCTTTGCTTAATAATCCAGAGGTAATGCTCTTGGATGAGCCCACCGCATTCCTTGACCCAAAAGCATCAAATGAGGTTCATGAAATAATAAACAGCTCAAAGGCAACAATAGTTTATGCAACACAAAGGCTGGAAGAGATACACAAGATAGATGGAAAGGTACTAATACTTAAGAAAGGCAGAGTAGAAGGTTTTGGAAACATAAATAAGATACTCTCAAAGATAAAAAATGTAAAAGTAGAGGTATATCTTTTAGAAAGCAAAAAGCTTCTTATAAATGGGTTTAAAATATTGCAGAAAGGAAATAGGATAGAAGCAGAGCTAGATAGCGCAAAAGAAATACCAGAGCTCATAAGTAAGATAATAGAAAAAGGTGGAAAAATATTGAGCGTAAGCTACCTTAATGAAAGTATAAGCGGGGATTGGTGATTAAATAGAATGGTATAAAGTTTGGGCAATAAGTGCAAAAGACATCAAAGAGGCATTTTCCAGCATCTCTATATGGGGGCCAATGGTAGGCATACCAATAATATTTGCAATAATGCTTCCAGCATTTACATTTTATATATCAAAATATGCCGGCACTAGCATATTGCCACAGATAGCAGGGGTAGAAGTGCCGCAATCTTCTTTTGGAAGCATTTATTTTATAGAATTCTTTTCAACAAACATATTAGGGCCTATATTTATGACCATGCCAATAATAACTGCTTCTGTACTTGCAGCCGACAGCTTTGCTGGAGAAAAAGAAAGGAAAACTGCAGAGGCTTTGCTCTTGACTCCTGCAACAAATGAAGAGCTTCTTGTTGGCAAAATACTTGCTTCTTTGATACCTGCTGTTTTACTTACCACCATTGTATTTTTAATATATGCAGGAATTACAGACTTTTTTTCACTAAAGGCTTTTGGGATAGAGATATTCCCAAATATGAGCTGGTATATGATGCTTGCTAATTCCCCTTTTCTTGCACTTACTACTATAGGCTTGGTTGTTCTAGTTTCTACAAGGGTCAAAGGCATAAAAGAGGCGCAGCAAATAAGCACTTTGCTTATATTGCCACTATTGATAATACCTTTTATGTCTATCTTCAATATTGCGAAGTTAACATTACAATTTTTTATATTGATGCTTGCCACTTTGATTATTACAAGCATTCTTGTGCTATGGTTTAGCAAAAAGCTATTTGACAGGGAAAAGTTTATAATGTTATAATAAGCAAGATGATTGATCTTTATGGCTTCTATAATAGGATATGTCCTAATTGCTATAGGAATAATACTACTATTGTTCACATTCTTGGTAGGATACGGCCTTTATCAAAGCTTGAACTCAGAGCAATATATGACGCAGACGCCACAAAATTCAAATATAACAGTCTCAATATATTCGCTGACAAATAATTTGAGCAACACAGCAAAAGAGACAGGTTTTATATTCCTACAGATAATTCTGCTTTTCCTCTTCGCAAATATAGGCTACAAATTTGTCTACTTGGGAATAAAGATGAATTGCCAAGATAATGGAAGCAGCTCTAGAAAAGAGAGCAAGTAGTTAGCTTATCCCTATAAGTGCAGTACCTACAGCTATTATAAATATGCCAAGCCATCTCAATAGAGGTACTGGCTCTATAAAAGATGCCAGCAAGCTTGCAAATATATATGACAAGCCACCAAAGCCATAAACCCAGCTCAAGTGTGCTCTGCTTAAAGCAAAAAAGTAAAAAACAGTAGATAATGAATAAGACAAGAAGCCAAGAAAAACGAATAATAGAAGTATGAATGAATTATGGTTGTTTAATCCTATCTTGAATAGGAATTGTCCAAGGCCACCAAGGAATGTGCTTGTTATCAATATTGAAACAAGTATTTTTTTGCTATATTGGCTTTCTTTTTCCATAACATCAGCCTAAAATGTTAATGCGATTATAGATATGCCAAATATTACCAATATTATACCAATTACCCTTGAAAGGCTTATCTTTTCGCCTATTCCGAATTTTGAAAACAAAAGAACAAATATGAAAGAAGTTGCAAATGTGGGATAAACAAAAGAAAGAGCCCCATTTTTCAAAGCAAAAAGATATATTGGCAAGCTGACTATATATATTAGAAGACCAATTACTACAAACTTGTTTTTAATTATTGAAAATAAACCCCTAATGCTCGCTTCAAACCTTGGTAGATTTTTCTTGAATAAATACTGTGCAAAAGATGCTAAAAATGAAGAGAAAACTGTAAGAGCTATTATTTCTGCTTCGCCTATCATTTAATCACAAGATAAGATAAATTAGAAGTAAGGTTATTTAAACTTTAAATTTTAATCTAAAAATGTGGTTTAATGGAACTTTCCGAAAAGGAAAGAAAGTCGCTTTACCTATCGGTCAGCGTTATTACACTCACAATTATTGCCATAGCCGCATTTATAATGTATGGTAGTGGCTACATATTTTATATCATAGCAGTAATAACAATAATCCTTGGATTCTATATGTCTAGATATATATCAAAAGAAGAGACATATAAACCAAATAAAGCAAAAAGCAAGAAAAGCAAGTGAATTTGTATATGAACAAATTGATTATAGCAGAGAAGCCTAGTGTAGCACAAAGGCTCGCTAGCTCTCTTGCTGAAGGGGATTATAAAAGATTTTCATTCGAAGGAGTAAGCTACTATGAGCTTAAAAACGGAGAAGACATTATTTATGTTGTTGCTGCAGCAGGCCACCTTTTTACAATAAGGCAAAAAGAGGGCAGCAAAGGATTCCCTATTTTCGAAATAGAATGGGTGCCATCATACAAGGCAAACAAAAATGCATATTTTACAAAGAAATACCTTGACACCATAGCAGAGATAGGAAAAAGATGCAGCCTTTTCATAAATGCGTGCGACTATGATATAGAAGGCACAGTCATAGGCACAAATATAATAAAGTTTATACAAAATGGCGATGTCAATAGTGAGGTTAAAAAAGGGCAATTGCTGAGGATGAAGTTTTCAACCACTACAAAAGAAGACCTTCTAGAATCCTACAGAAACATAAATCCGTTTGATGAAAACAACTTCAATGCAGGTGAAACAAGGCATATACTAGATTGGATGTGGGGCATAAACATGAGCAGGGCGCTTATGCGCTCTCTTTATGCGAATGGTATTAAAAAAATAGTGAGTATAGGAAGAGTTCAAGGCCCAACTTTGGCAATACTTGCCAAAAGAGAATTGGAGATAAAGGATTTTGTACCTAAGCCATATTGGAAGATATTCGCTGTTTTTAAAGGAGTAACTTTTGAAAACTCAAGGAATGAAATTTTCGAAAAGAAAGTTGCTGATGAAGCTTTGGAAAGGAGCAGGCAAAAAGAGGCTTTTGTACAAAAAGTAGAGAATAAAGAAGTAATAGAAAGGCCTTTGCCTCCTTTTGATTTGACAAGCTTACAGGTAGAGGCCAGCAGAGTCTTCGGAATGGACCCATCTAGAACTTTAGCAATAGCACAATCGCTTTATGAAAGAGCATATATATCATATCCAAGAACTTCATCACAGAAGCTGCCTTATTCGCTTAATCTGCCAAGGATTATTTATGAGATTGGCAAAAATGAAAGATACAAGGCGCTTGCTGATGAACTAATAAAGGCAAAACGCTTTAAGCCTGCTGAAGGCAAAAAAGAGGATGAAGCGCATCCTGCAATATACCCTACAGGAATAGAGCCAAAGAGCCTAACTGCTGAAGAAGAAAAGGTTTATGACCTCATAGTAAAAAGATTCCTTTCTTGCTTTGCTGATTATGCAACAATACAAAGAACAAATGTTGTGATAAATGCAAATGATGAATTATACAAGGCAAGTGGGGAGGTTTTAGAGAAGGAAGGATGGAGGAAGTTTTATGCTCCTTATGTTGAGATGAAGAATGTAGAGATCCCAAAGTTTGAAGAAGGCGAAAGGCTAAAAGCAGAAAAGATATTCCAAAAAGAAGCAAAAACAACACCACCAAAAAGGTACACTAAAGCAAGCTTGATAAGCCTCTTAGAAAAGAAAAACTTGGGCACAAAGGCTACAAGAGCAGAGATAATAGACACCCTTTTCAAAAGGAATTATATAGAAGGAAGCAGCATAAAGGTCACGGATTTTGGAATGAGCGTATACAATGCACTTAAGGAAAATTGCAAAGAGATATTGGATGAAGAGCTAACAAGGAAACTAGAAGAAGATATGGACAATATAATGCGCGGCAAAGCGAAAAAAGAAGAAGTTATAGAGGAGGGTAAAAAGATAATAGAAAGCATAATAAAAGAATTCAAAGCAAAAGAGGCAGAGATAGGCAAAAGCTTGAAAGAAGGCTTGCAAGAAACTTCAAAAGGAGAAGTTCTAGGGAAATGCAAATGCGGCGGAGATCTTGTAATAAAAAGGTCCAAGAATGGAAAAAGCTTTGTTGGATGCACCAATTGGCCTAATTGCAATGTTACATATCCTTTGCCCCAAGCTGCGAAGATTGTGCCCACCGGAAAAACATGCGAATATTGCCATACGCCAATAGTAAAAATATTTAGGAGGGGAAAAAGCGTATTTGAGATGTGTTTGGATCCCGAATGCCCAACCAAAAAAGAATGGGGAAAAGAAGGAAAGGTAGAAGCTAAAAACAAAGTAGCTTCTAAAAAGAAGAAAGGTGGTTGATTGTTTATTTACCCACATATTTATAGAAAGCTCAAGAGAGGGCCACAAGTTATGCTGCCAAAAGACATAGGGGCAATAGTAGCTTATACATGTGTAGGCAAAGATAGCGTGTGCATTGATGCAGGAACAGGAAGCGGTTGGCTAACAATTTCATTAGCCAGGATTGCAAAAGAAGTATACTCATATGATGTTAGGGAAGACTTCATTGAGATAGGCAAGAAAAATGCTGAAATTTTAGGATTGAACAATATAGTATTCAGGAAAGAGGATATTACAAAAAAGATATATGAAAAAGAAGTAGATCTCGTAACTTTAGATATGCCCAATCCAGAAAAAGCTTTAAAGAATGTAAAGAAGGCTTTGAAGATAGGCGGCTATGTTGCATGCTTTTTGCCACATGCCGAGCAGGTAAACAAATATGTAAAGAAGCTAAACAAGCTTGGATTCAAAGAAATATATACAATAGAGGTTATAATAAGGGACTATTTAGTTAGAGAAGAAGGAACAAGGCCAACAAACAAAGGGCTTTGGCATACAGGTTATTTGACTTTTGCAAGGAAGCTACCTCCTTCTTAAATTATAGAAGAGCCTTGCAAGCCTTGATACATCCTCGCTATTATCGCTCATTAAAGAAACCAATTCCCTCATGTCACTAGTGTGCAGTATTATTTCTTCTTTGGCAATTAAACCAAGATACTTTACCTTCCCCTTGTATTCTTTATTTAGCTCATCAAATCTAATGGCCATTGAAATGTATGAGAAGAATTTAGAATCCTTGAATACATCATCTGCAATCTTGTTAAGCTCTTCTTTTGTTAAGTTTTTGTTTATTATAGCAAAAGCTTGTGAGTAGTGTGTTTTTGGATTGTATATATTTTTCTTTATAAATTCTATATCTGAACTTTCCAATACAGCAAGCTCAGCCTTTTTGTTTTCTAATATGGTTTCTTTATCGCAATAGAAAGCCATAACGCCTATAATATGGAGAATTAAGTGCAAAAGCTGAAATTCAACTTTCCATTTCTAGTAGGTTTTTGTAAGAAAAATAGATTAGATAATCATCTAGTATGTACTCTCTGCCTTTTAAAAAATTTGCAAAATTCTCAGATCTATACATTCCAAGCAATATAGAATACACATCAATTCCATTCAAAGAGGCAATAGAATTTTGGGCCATTTTAAATCACTTTTTTGATATCATAGCTATATTGGCAAGCATAGCCTCAAGTTGTATCCTCTCATTTGCACCTTCTACAATCCTAAAATTACATTCTCCTATTTTATCTATCACTTCCAGCTTTGTTTTATCATCTACAGGCAGATTTTGAATCTCCCTATAGCACTGCATCAATATATCTTCTCCACTCATGCCGTATATAAAAACAAGATTATTTAGCTCTTCCCTTGCTTTAGAAAACTCGCCACTTATTGCATATTTTAGCATTGATATTATCTCTTTTGGCCTTGCCCTTGCTGCTATATCATATATGCTCCTTTCAGTTATCTTCTTGTCCAGTATTGCTGCACTTTGCAATATGTTGGTAAGTTTTCTTAGATCACCTTCACTTACATAGATTAAAGCATCTATTGCCTTTTCATCTATTTCTAGAGATTCCCCTTTTGCAATTCTCTCTATGAACTTCTTCATTTCTTCTACATTTAAAGGCTTGAACCTGAGCACAACGCACCTGCTTTGTATCGGCTCTATTATCTTGCTTGCATAGTTTGCACCCAATATAAACCTTGTTGTGGGTGCATACTTCTCCATCGTTCTTCTTAAAGCATGCTGAGCTTCAGGAGTAAGAGCATCAGCTTCATCAAGAAAGATTATTTTAACCAAACCTTCTTCTAGCGGCAAAGTCCTTGCAAACTCCTTCACCTTTCCTCTTATTACATCTATGCCCCTTGTGTCGCTAGCATTTAGCTCTAGGAAGAATTCGTTTATTTTATCCCCATATAGCTCTTTTGCCATTGCTATTGCGGATGTGGTTTTGCCAACACCTGCAGGCCCAGCGAATATCATGTTAGGAAAGCTCTTGGTTTTTACAAATGCTTTGAGCCTTTCAACTATTGCATTCTGGCCTATCACCTCACTGAGCTTTGAAGGTCTGTATTTTTCAGTCCATGAAAGGTCGAGAACATCCATATAATCAGCTAAAGTTTAAGCCCCCATTCAAATTTATTCATTATACAAATAAATATTTTACGTGTTAGCTTATGAAAGCACATCATATGCTTCTGCTATGCCCCTAAGCACTATGTAAATTACAAGTACTGCTATAAGTATATAGCCGACCCAAAGCGGATAAGAAGAAACATAGACTAGTACAAAATATGCAAAGGCAAGGAATTTTACCACATTTATGCCGCCCCTTCCTATATTAGAAGAATATATTATTCTTGCAAATCTTGTTTTTGGTTTTGAAGATGTTCCTCGAGAAGCCATTAGTGCATCAACAAACGAATGCCTAAATATTATTATAAAAACAACAAAAAGAGGTATGAGCCTTAGGTATGTAAATAATATCCAAAATGTGTATTCTATTACCCTATCTCCTGCAATATCTATCCTTGGGCCAAATTTTGAATCCTTCTTTGCTATATGCTTGAATTTAGACATCTTTTCTTTTACTTCCTGGTTATTTCCTATAGATGCTTTTATATATTCGATAAAGCCTACAGAGCCTTTGCTTGCACTTCTTATGGCAAAGTAGCCATCTACAGCATCAAGCACATACATTACAAGTATCAATAGAATAGTAATTAATGGACTGAATTTTATTATGACTAGATAGGCAATTAGAAAAACCATTAGCGTCCTTAATATGGTTGTTGCATCTGCGCTTCTCATAAAACCACAAAAGCTTATAATATATTAAACAGAAAGTTTTAATATTTAGGAACTAAAAGTAAAAACACTTGTTTCAGTGGATTCTATGGAGAATTACGAAGAAGAGATATTAAAATATTGGCAAGAACATGGCATACTTGAAAAATGGCGTGCAAAAAATAGGGGAAACAAGCCATTTTACTTTTTAGATGGGCCACCATATGTAAGTGGCGAATTGCATCCTGGGCAGATATGGGTAAAGGGTGCAAAAGACATTTTTATAAGATACAAAAGAATGAGAGGGTATGACGTGCATGATAGGGCAGGCTACGATGTGCACGGGCTGCCAGTAGAGCATGCAGTAGAAAAGTCAATGGGGATAAAATCAAAGAAGGAGCTTGAATCAAAGATAAACGTAGAGAATTTTGTAAAGGCGTGCAGGGAATATGTAGATTCACTTATACCAAAGATGAATAGAGACTTCTTAAGGTTCGGAGTGTCTCTAGATTTTGAAAATGCATACATACCTTATAGAAGAAGCTACATAGAAAAAGCTTGGGATATACTTAAAAGGCTTAGTGAAAAGGGGCTTTTGTATAAGGAAGGGAAGCCTTTGACTTATTGCCCTAGCTGCGAAACAGTATTGGCTCAAGGCACTTTAGAAGTGGAATATAGTGATGAAAGCGATCCTTCAATATTTGTTGCTTTTAAGGTGGATACCAAAAGATCAAAAGCCAGGATAAATATAGATGAGAATACATATTTGCTAATATGGACCACAACCCCTTGGACTCTACCTGCAAATATGTCCGTAGCTGCAAATCCAAATGAACAATATGTAAAAGCAAAAATAGGTGGCAAAGATTTGATATTTGCTAAGAATAGGCTAGATTCTGTAGTTTCTAATCTAAATGAAAGTGCAATAATAGAAGAAGAATTTTATGGAAAGGAGCTTGAAGGTATATATTACATAAGCCCTCTTGAAGATGAAGTTCCAATACAGAAAAGCTTCAGGAAATATCATAAAGTGATATTCTCTGAAACCATGGTATCGATGAGCGAAGGAAGCGGATTGGTGCATATTGCTCCAGGACATGGATTAGATGATTACAAGCTTGGTAAAGAAAACAAAATACCTGCATTTTCACCAGTCGACCAGCATTCTAGATATACAAAAGAGGCAGGCAAATATGAAGGCTTGCTTGTGCCTAATGAAGCAAACCAAAAAGTTATGGAAGATGTTGAGAAAAAGGGCCTGCTTTTAAGCAAAGGCACAATAGTGCATAGTTACCCACATTGCTGGAGATGCGGAAGCAAGCTTATTTACAAAGCAACAGACCAGTGGTTCCTAAAGATAACTAAGATAAAGAAAGGCTTGCTTAATGCAAACAAAAAAGTAAACTGGCATCCAAAAGAAGCAAAAGAATGGCAAGCGAATGTTCTTGAAAGCTCTCCAGATTGGTGCATATCAAGGCAGAGGTTCTGGGGCATACCAATACCAATATGGAAATGCGATAAATGCGAAAATATACAAGTAATAGGCTCCATGGCAGAGCTAAAGGAAAAAGCATTAGAAAAGGATTATGTAAACAGCTTAGAAGATTTGCACAGGCCGTATATTGATAGAGTAACATTAAAATGCGACAAGTGCGGCTCAGAGATGCACAGAATTAGCGATGTTTTTGATGTATGGTTTGACTCGAGCATAGCTTTTGAAGCAAGCCTGAGTGAAGAGGAATTCAAAAGGCTTTTCCCTGCT
Source organism: Microcaldota archaeon (assembly GCA_023256515.1). Taxonomy (GTDB): domain Archaea; phylum Micrarchaeota; class Micrarchaeia; order Micrarchaeales; family CABMGC01; genus JAGDYD01. The sequence continues at coordinate 26,879 of JAGDYD010000017.1, read as the reverse complement.
GACTTGATATTAGAAGGAGTAGACCAACTTAGGGGCTGGTTCTCAAGCATGCTCAGAAGCAGTGTAATGCTTTATAAAAAAGCGCCTTACAAAGAGGTTGTCGTAGATGGCATGCTTCTTGCTGAAGATGGCAGGGAAATGCACAAGCACCTTGGCAACTATATACCAATCTCTGAGCTGATAAAGATAACAAGTGCAGATGCTTATAGGCTTTGGTTCTCAAGCCATACACAGTGGCTAGATATACCTTTCAAAAAATCAGAGCTTAAAGAAGCAGAGAAAACATTGATGATACTGCACAACATAGCGAATTTGATAAATGAATACTCAGATGCAATAGGCTACAAAAGCGAAAAGATAAAGGTATCAAAGAAAAGTGAGATAAACAAATGGATAATCTCTAGGCTAAACAACCTAATAAGTTACATAAATGAATCTTTAGATGGATACAATTTAGAGAAGGCCAACTCTGCACTAAGAGAATTTATATTGGATGATTTCAGCAGATTCTACCTAAAGATGGCAAAGAAAAGGGTAATATATGGCAGCAAAAAAGAGGCTGAGGAAACTATAGACACTATGAAATATGTGTTCTACAATACATTGATACTTATATCCCCTTTTGCTCCTTTCACTGCAGAAAAGCTTTATCTTGAAAACTTTGCATACAAAGAGAGTATATTCCTAGATGAATGGCCTAAATACAGAAAGAGCCTAGTAGATAAAGAGCTAGAGCAGCAGTTTGAGATAGCTATATCTGCTATGACAGCTATACTTAATAGCAGGGAAAAGGCGAAAGTTAAGCTAAGGTGGCCGCTGAGCAAAGCTACCATAGAGGTCAAAGATGATTATGCCTTAGAAGCCATAGAAAAGCTATCGCCAATTATAGAAGATTATACAAATATAAAGAAGCTAGAAATAAAGAAAGTAAGCGGCATAGAAAAGATTGTTAAGCCTATATTCCAGAAAATAGGGCCAGAGTTTAAGGAAAATTCACAGGTTGTTGCAGAAGCTTTGAAAAGCTCCGATGCAAATGCAATAGAAGAAGAGATTGGCAAGAAAGGCTATTACGAATTGCACACAGAAAAAGGAGTATTTAATATAAGGCCAGAACATTTTGTGATAATAGAGAAAGAGCAGAATACAGATGCTGCAAAATTTGAATATGGAATAGCCTACGTTGATCCAAACCTAAGCAATGAACTCGTTGAAGAGGCTATATATAGAGAGCTAGCAAGAAGAATACAAATCATGAGGAAAGAGCTAGGGCTTAAGAAAGTAGATAAAATAGCAATAAAATATAGCACATCAGGAAACCTTGAGAAGATAATAAAGGCCAAGTATAAAGAGCTAATGAAAGAGGCAAATGCAGTATCTATAGAAGAATCACATGATTTAAAAGGGAAGAAATTTGATATACTGGAAGAAGAAATAATAATAGAAATAGAAAAGAAAGCTAATCAATAGTTTTCGGCATTTGCGCTTTTGAAAGCCTTCCTATTGTTTACATTTGTCCAGCAGTCTTTGCATATTACTATCCTTACAGTCTTGCTTACCCTTTTGGAACTTTTAACACAATCATTGCAAATCTTCCTTTTGCAATACCTGCAGGTACTGTATTTATATATCTCGGCTCCACATCTCTCACATATCATATAATCACTCGCATATTGACAAAATTATGGATATAATTATGTAATATAAATCAATAAAAACTTTCCCATTTCTTGAAAAGTAAGGTATTGGAATTACTATACGTCAAGCTAGATTCTTATAAAAGTTTAGATTAGAGCAAATCCCTTGAACAAAATGATATACAAAAAGTAATTTATAACTGAATATTAAAAATAATAGGTTAGAAGGAGGTATAGAGAATGGAAAAGGTTGTCATAGAAACATACGGCTGTACATTAAATCAGGCGGACAGCAGAATAATGGGAAACCTTCTAAAGAAGAATGGATATGAGGTAGAGTATGGTAGATACTTAAAAGATGCTGATTATATAATAATAAACACATGCACAGTCAAAACCCCCACAGAGAATAAAATACTTTATAGGCTAAGTAAGTTGAGAAACTTAGGCAAAAAGCTTATTGTAGCAGGCTGCCTTGTAAGCGCAGATAAAGAGAAAGTTGTCAAATTGGTTCCAGAAGCCAGCATATTAACAACTAGCAATGTACAAGATATAGTTGATGTTATAGAAAGCATAAAAATAGGAAGAAATGTAATCGATGACAAGTACAAAAGATCAGAAAAGCTTGCTTATGGAATTGATAATGATTCAATCATAGCGAGGATACCAATAAGTGAGGGATGCCTTAGCAATTGCACTTTTTGTGAAACTAAGTTTGCAAGAGGCCCATTAAACAGCTTCTCTGAAGAGCTTATACTGAAGGCTGTTGAAAATGCAGTATCGAATGGCGCAAAGGAGATTGAATTGACCTCACAGGATGTAGGAGCCTATGGATTAGACAGAAAAACAAACATAGCAGAGCTTTTGCAAAAGGTATCTGATTTGGATGGGGAATTCATGATAAGGGTTGGCATGCTTAACCCAGAGCACCTACACAGGTATTTTGACTCACTTATAGAGGCATATAAAAGCAAAAAAGTTTACAAGTTCTTCCATCTGCCTGTGCAATCTGGCAGCGACAAAATATTGAAAGATATGGGAAGAAGGTATACTGTAGATGAATTCAAGTCATATGTGAATGAAATAAGGAAAAAACTTTCAGCAACTATAGCTACAGATGTTATAGTTGGCTATCCAACAGAAAGCGAAGAAGATTTCGAAAAAAGCATAGAGTTGCTTGGCGAGATTAAGCCAGAGGTAGTAAATATATCTAAATTTGGAGCTAGGCCGCATGCACCTGCAAGCAAGCTAAAACAGCTAGATGATAAAGAAATTAAAAGGAGAAGCATAAGGCTTTCAAGGTTTGTAAGAGATTTTCAATTTAAAGAGAGGGAAAAGCACATAGGAGAAATGAGGAAAGTGCTTATAACAGAAAAAAATGAAAAATCTTTTTCAGGAAGAGATGAGAGATACAACCAAATAGCTGTTTTTGGAAATGTCAAGCTAGGAGATTTTGTAGAGGTTGAGCTAACAGGCAATTCTTCCGCATGCCTAATAGGCGAAGCAAAAGCAAATTAATTATAGCAAGAGAGAAGTAATTTAAATCTCTTTATCCAATTTTAATTTATGTATTCTGAAGAGATAGAAAAAGAACTTAAAAAGCAGAACATAGAACCAGGAGATGAGATAAAGCTAATTTCTAAAAAAGGAGAGTTCAAAGGAACGCTTATGCCAAGGCCTGAGCTTGGAGACAACAGCATATTAGTAATAAAGCTAGAAAATGGTTATAATATAGGTATAAAGTTCGAAAAAGGTTCAAAAATAGAGAAGATAAAAAGCAAGAGCATTGAGAGCCCAAAAACAATTTCTATAAAGCACAAAAAAGAGTTGCCAGATATCGGCTTAATATATACTGGGGGCACAATAGGGAGCAAGATAGATTATAAAAGTGGTGGAGTATTCATGCTTACAAAGCCAGAAGAATTGCTTGCTGAAGTTCCAGAGCTTGAAGGGATAGCCAATATAGACTTAAACCCTTTGATGAGTGTAGCAAGCGAAGACATGACTTTTGTTGAATGGCAAAAAATTGCAAAGGCTGTTGCGGATGCACTGAAAAAGAATAGAGGAGTAGTAATAACGCATGGAACAGATACCATGCACTACACTTCTGCTGCATTGAGCTTTATGCTCAATGGATTGAATGCGCCTGTAGTAATGACTGGTTCACAAAGGAGTAGCGACAGAGGCTCTAGCGATGCGTTTATGAATTTGATATGCTCTGCACACTTGGCCTCTAAAAGTGATATAGCAGAAGTAGTTATATGCATGCATGAAAGCTCTTCTGATACATATTGCAGCGCCATAAGAGGCACGAAGGCAAGGAAAATGCATACATCAAGAAGAGATGCTTTTAAGCCCATAAACAACAAGCCTATTGCAAGGATAAGCAGAGAAGGCAGTATAGAGTATACAAGCAATTACAGAAAGGTAGAGAGCGAAAAAAAGGAGCTTAAGCTGCTTATAGGCTATGAGCCTAAAGTGGCTCTTGTGAAAGCTTACCCAAATTCAGATCCATTGATAATCGATTATTACTTGTCTAAAGGATACAAAGGAATAATAATAGAGGGCACAGGCCTTGGGCACACTCCAGTATCGACGCAGAATCCAGATTACTCGTGGCTTAAAAGGGTTGAAAATGCTGTCGACTCTGGAATGATTATAGGAATAACATCGCAGTGCTTATATGGTAGGGTAAACCCAAATGTATATAGAAACTTAAGGCTATTGAGCAATGCAGGTGCAATATACTGTGAAGACATGCTTCCAGAAGTTGCATATGTAAAGCTTGGCTTCCTACTTGGAAATTACAAAAAGGAAGAAGCTGAAAAACTGCTGAATGTCAACTTGGCTGGAGAGATAACAGAAAGATCTGAAGCAGACTGGTTTATATGAAGCACGAAAAAGAATATTATGAAAAATTGGGCTTCAAATGCGGCTTAGAGATACACCAAAGATTATTAACAACAGAAAAGCTATTCTGCTCCTGCAATGCCATAAATGAAGGTAAAAAGACAGGAATGAAAGTAGAGAGGATGCAAAGGGCAGTAGTAGGCGAAACAGGGGAATTGGACAAAGCCACAGGATTTGAAAGCATGAAAGGAAGGAGGTTCATATACAATGTATACGACATAAGCTCATGCCTTGTTGAACTGGATGAGGAGCCCCCTCACAAGATAAACGAAGAAGCGCTTAACATATCTTATCTTATAGCTGCAACTTTCAATTGCAACATACCTGATGAGATAGAAGTAATGAGAAAAGAGGTTGTAGATGGCAGCGACCCAAGTGCTTTCCAAAGAACCATGCTCATTGGCTATGGCGGCTCATTGGATATAAATGGAAGGAAGATAAATATACCTTCTATCTTCCTAGAGGAGGAATCAAGCGGTATAGAAGAATCAAACAACGAGAAGGTTGTATATAATATTAACAGGCTCGGCATACCACTTGTTGAGATAGATACAGATCCTGAGATAAAAGACCCATCTGAAGCAAAAGAGGTCGCTATGAGGATAGGCCTTCTCATAAGGCTAACAGGAAAGGTGCAGAGAGGCATAGGGACAATAAGGCAAGATGTTAACATTTCCATAAAAGATGGGGCCAGAGTAGAGATAAAAGGATTCCAAGACTTGGATTCTATGGATGAGGTAATTGAAAATGAGGTAGAGAGGCAATTAAAACTGATAGAGATAAGCAAAGAGCTCAGAGAGAGGCATGCAGAGGTTGGTAAGGCTATAGATGCCACTTCAATATTTCTGAATACAGAATCAAGGATTATTAAAAATGCAATAAAAGACAATGGAGTTGTTTTTGCTGTCAAGCTCTCAGGATTTAAAGGCCTGATTGGAAAAGAGATAAACCCAGACAGGAGGCTTGGAAGCGAGATAAGCGATTATGTAAAGGCTGTGGGCATAGGCGGCATAATACACAGCGATGAAGACCTCAAGGGATATGGCATTTCTGAAAAAGAGATTAGAGAATTGTCAATTAAGCTTGGCTTAGAGGCCAACGATGGATTTATGCTCATAGCAGGAGAAAAAGAGAAGGTGGAGAAGGCTATGCCTCTTGCCATTTATAGGGCAGAATACGCAATAAAAGGGGTTCCAAAGGAGACAAGATCTATAGATGCTAAGAAGAATATAACAAAATTTATGAGGCCCCTTCCTGGCAGCTCTAGAATGTATCCAGAAACTGATGAAAGGCCTATATTGGCAGACCATGAGTTATATGAGAAGCTCAAGAAAGAAGCTCCAAATATAGATGAGCTTGAAAAGAGATTAAATAAAGAGATAGGCAACAGGCAGATAGTTGAACAATTGATAAGGTCACAGAAGCTTCATGATTATTTGTATATTTCTGAGAAGATAAAAGGAGAGCACCAGCTTATTGCAAGCATACTGTTGCAGAAGATGAAAGAGCTCAAGAGAGAAGGATTTGATGTAGATTCAATAGGAAACGACACACTAATATGCATATTCAAAAAATATATGGACAAAAAGATAACCAAGCAAGCCTTTGAGCCTATATTGAAAGCACTTCCAAAAGATTGCAAAGAAGTCGAGAGGATAATAGAAGAAAAAGGTCTCCAACGCATATCTGGAAGCGAATTGGAAAAAATATTAAAAGAAGAGATAAGCAAGTATGGAAATGATAAAGGCAAGATAATTGCAGGAGTAATGTCAAGATATAGATTCAACATAGATGGGGAAGAAATGAATAAAGAGATTGATATTTTAACAAAGTGATTAAATGAAATATAGCATAATTGGCAACTCTATGCAGTCTTTAGATATAGGGCTTGACCAAGGAGAAAAAGTATATGGAGATTCTGGCAAACTTTTGAGTAAAAGCGAGAATGTGGTGATGACCCCAAGGCTTGTGGGGGGAGTTATTGGCGCAATAGAAAGAAAGATAACTGGTGCAACAGCTCTGCTTACAGAGTTTTATGCAAAAGATTCCCCTGGAGTAGTTTCTATGTCTGGCGTTATGCCTGGAAAGATAAAGGCTATAGATATTGACGATGGTGAAGCCTTTATAGCAGAGCATTATGCTTTTCTAGCTGCGCAAGATTCTGTAAAATTCACAATGCAAACAGTAAGCATAGGTGCTGCGTTTTTCGGAGGAGCTGGCCTTATACTACAGAAGTTTGAAGGATCTGGTACTGTATTCATACATACTGTTGGAGATATGATAGAATATGACCTTGACGGAACAAAAGCATTGGAGGTAGAGCCTGGGCATATAGCAGGATTCGATTCTACGCTAAGCTATAAGATAAGATTTGTAGATAATATAAGAACAGCTCTATTTGGAGGTGTAGGCTTATTCCTTGCAAAATTTGAAGGGAAAGGCAGGGTTTTCTTGCATAGCGTCTCTAGATTTAAACTATCTTCAGAGATATTTATAAATGGCTACATTCAGAACAAGAATTTGATACAAAACAAGAAGCAGTAAAAATAAAAGAAATTATTACTTGTATATTGAATGATATTCAGAGCCAGTATCGTCGACTATTGTTATGCACTCTCCTTCGCATTCTATCAAGCATGCTTGGCATAGTATGCATGCTTCGCCATTTACCGCGACTGACAAGCCACCGCTCCCGTTTTCATATTTATCTGCAAAATGACGATGCCCGTCTTGCACATCCTTCCACTTTGCATATACTTCTGGGTTTATCTTTCCATTCCATTGCTGTTCTGGAGGCGCTACATCACTATTTACATCATTTGCAGTCCTGTCTTTCATCTCGAAAACTGCTACAGGGCATACATCATGGCAATGAGCGCATCCTGTACACTTTGTCTTATCTACCCAAACTTTCAAGAAATCACCAGGATTTTACAGTAAAAATGGCTATAATAAATATAAAAACTATACTGTTGAAATATTTACTTCTTCCACAAGTACGCTTGGAGTATAATAATAGCTATCAGAATCCCAAGATGTTGATTGAGTAGTATCGTTAACAACAGAAGTTGTTTTTTCAAGCATCCTTAAAATATTATCACTTATCCTTATACCTATGCCAAAACTTGAACCGAGGTTCTTTATAACAAATTTAGGCGAACCTTTTTCTACATATATTGCCAAGTCTCTGGGCACTGTGGAGAAATCGCCCTTAAGATAGTTGCTGAATCTTGTATACCAAGTATTTGTAACTATAATACCTTTGTCTATGCTTGAAATTAGTTTTTCAAGACTCTTCTTTTTTCTATGATAGAGCACCATTGTATTCGGGCTAGGATTAACCAATCCAGCATTTCCTGTGCTCTTTGTATTATATTTCTTTGCTGTAGAATAATTGTGCAGGTAGCTTTTCAATATGCCATTTTTTATTATTGGGGTTCTTTGAGTGGGGTAGCCCTCTTCATCAAAAGGCGAAGAGTCTATTCCACTTTCTATTGAGCCATCATCATATATGCTTAAATCTCTGTTTGCAATTTTATCACCAAGTTTGTTAGACAAAAAGCTACCCATTTCTACACTGTCTATGCAAGCCATATCGTTTACATTAGAAAAGAGCAGGCCTGCTGGGCTTCTCATATATATTATGTCGTATTTTCCACTTTTTACCTTGCCAGTGTCATTAGTATATTCCAGCATGCTTATGCTGTTTTTTATTTTAGATACATCTATCTCTTTTAATTGCCTGCTTGCTATATAATCTTGCATCGAGAAGCCGTTTTTGAATATTCTTAGAGAGAGCCTCGCCTCTGTGCCCATAGTAGAGGCTTCAACTCTTTTTGTAGTAGCTATTGAATAAGTATAGCTGGAAAGGTGCAAAGTTCCTGCAATATTTTCTACATCAAACTCGCTTATTGCTTGGTTCGCTATTTCAGATGCTTCCTCTATGCTTATCTCTGATATCTTTTTGTCAAAAATAAAATTAGACCTGTATTTAAATGGGCCTTCTGCTATCCCATAATAATCAGGCTTAGGCTCAGCAATATTTATTGCCTGCTTTAAATTTAGTATAGCAAGCTTTATGCTTTGCTTGTCTGGTCTTTCTATATTCGAGAATGCAACCTTCTTCTCTTTGCTTACAAAGAGCCTTCCGCGCTCATTCTTTTTCTCAACTATTGAATCAACTTTTGAATTTGCTATCTTGATGTATATAGACCTAGTAGAAGAAGTTGAGACCACTGCTTCATCAAAGCCTTCATCCTTTAAGATCTTCAATATGTCTGAGGGCTCCATTATTTACCACCGAATTTGAGCAAGGCAGATGGGCCTCCGTGCATTACTGGTACGCCTTGCTGCGGCTCGCCTTTGCCACATGTGCCTGCATACAAATTGAAATCATTCCCAAGCAGATAAACTGAGCTCCAAAAATCAAAGGTAGACTTTTCAAGCTTGTAGTTCTTAACAGGCTTTTCTATATCTCCATTTTTTATTATATAAGCCTCATTGCCCTGATACCTTGCAAAGCTCCTTGTATCATCTATATTCCATTCAGTAAAACTCTTTATGTAAATCCCATTCTTTGCCTCGCTTATCAATTCTTCAAAATCAGCTTTGCCTTTTTCAAGGTATGTATTCGACATTCTTATTATTGGCTCGTTTGAGTAAAAATCGCTTCTTGAAGAAGCGTTGCTTTTTGTGCCTAATGCTTTAGCATACTCTCTATTCAGCAAAAGCTCATTTTGAATGCCTTTTTTTACTAATTGCTTTTTCCTTGCTTTTACACCTTCTTCATCGTATAAGAAGAAGCCATAAGAATTTTTTATTGTTGGATCATCGAATATATTTACCTCTTTACTTCCTATCTTCAAGCCTAGATTACTAGGCATTAGATAGCTTGTGCCTGCCTGTGCTGCTTCTCTTCCAAAAACCCTATCTGCTTCAAGCGGATGCCCAATGCTTTCATGAACTGCTATACCAATTATCTCTGAAGAAGCGACTACGTTCTTTATACCATTAATTTGAGATTTACTAAGGCTTATTCCTTCTTTCAAAACCTTTTTGAGAGAATTTATTTCTTCCTCAATATTATCTCTTATCTCTTCCCATTTGAAAACCTCATAACCACCAGTATTGCCTAGCTGTATTAGCTTTTGCCTGCTGTCATTTGCATCTTTTACTATAATTAGTATAAAAGATGAGATATAAGGTATCTCGCTATATACCCTGCTACCTTCTGAATTTACAAAAAGGTTTTCGTATTTTCCCAAGCTTATGCTAATAGATCTATATGCTAATCCATTCAAAGACTTGTCAAGCTCTTCTACATCCTTTACTGCGCTTTCATAAGAATCTTCTACCTTTATCCTTTCTTTTACCTTATAGCTGTATTTTTCTGCTTTTTCTTCAGAGAGACCTACTTTTTCTCCCTTGAATCCTGAAAATTTGAAGGCTTCTTTTATCCTTTCTTTGCTTATGATGTTTGTAGAATAAGTATAGAGGCTCCCCTTCTTTATTAGCCTTAGCCTTATGCCAGAATATTTTGATTTGTAAGAACTATTTGGATTGCCTTGCTTCCTTGAATAGGAAAAAGACCCTCCAGACTCTAGATAAGCCTCTACGTAATCAAAGCCTTGCTTGAGACCGTAGGAGATTGCATAATCTGCAATCCCCTCATATTCTTGCATAGGTCAGCCAAAGAGGCTAGCTAGTCCGCCAGCAGCTTCTTCTTCACTCTTCTTTTCTTCCTTCTCCTCTTTCTTTTCTTCCTTCTTTGCCTCTTGCTGCTGAGGTGCACCTTGAGGAGCTACTTGTATGTTCTGTGCATTCTTTATTATCTCTTTTATGTTTACTCCTTTTAATGATGCAACTACAGCCTTTGCCCTTGCTTCGTCTGGCTGTATTCCAGCAGCCTTTACTACTTCCATGAGGTCTTTCTCGTTTATCTCTTTTCCAGCTGCATCAAGCAAAAGTGCAGCATATATATATTCCATCTCTTTTCACCTCTTAAATCATTCAACATTAGCGCTAAGCTTTATATTAAGGGCTTCTGCAACAGCTTTTGCTAAAAGCTTCTCCACCACTTCAGGCTCATATATGTTTGCTGCAAGTCCAAGGCCCAAAGCAGAGAGATATGCTTTCCTTATCAGTGCATTTACATTGTATTCTGTAACATAGCCAGCTTCTATTGTAAGGTTGTATGCCTGTGCAAAAGCTATTGCTATGTCTCTCATTACGCTTTCTCTGTTTATGCTAAACACTTCTTTTGTAAACAAGATATTTTCATATACTGCTCCTGCAAGCTCTGGAGCAACCTCAAAAGGCAATATGTCAAGCATCCTTAAAGCCTTTGAAACAGCTACAGATATTTTGGAGCCTTTAGGCACAAGCACTTTGCTTTTTGATATTACCACCTTGCCTTTTTGTATCTGTACATCTATTCCTGCAGCCTTAAGGTCTGTAACTCCTTGGCCTGGAGGTATGCTTGTTTCCCCAGCCTCTACAACTATGTCATTGGGAGCTATCTGATTTGGCTTAGCAGCTAACTTTAGCTTGTTTGATTTAATCTCATTATAAAGCTCAATAGGATCCTTATTTGACAAAACAAGTACAGTATTGCCTGAAACATATTGTGAAAGCTTTGATAATTCTGGAGAGGATTCAAGAGCCTTTAGCAAAAGATTCTTCCTTGCAAATATTATTTTTGTTTCTTCCCTCATTGAATTTCTTACTTTTTGAAGCAGCCTGTCAGGTATTGAGTCAATAGGCATAACGCCTACTGTCTTATACTCCTTAAGCTCTTCTTTAATCTTATTTACAAGCTCTATCTTCTCTTTTTTCAGCATAGGCATAAAAATCACTACAATAGCCTCAAAGGCTTGCTCATGCTAAGCTTAACATAAATTGATTTAAGATGGTTTGGACTTACTTTCTTTGATATGTTGTTTATTACTTCTTTTATGTTCTCAAATATCTCTTCAGGTTTCATGTCTTCGCTTCCCACCACACAATGGACTGTAGGCAAGAACCTTCCTTTGCTCTTTATTGTTATCCTTTTTGAAATGTTGGATACAAACTTCTCAAGCTCTTCTGGGCTGAATACTGGCTTTGGCATTTTATTCCTAGGGCCCAAGAATTGACCAAGCTTCTTTGCTATCTCAGGCATCAGGTTTGGCTGCGAAAGAAGCTCATAATTGAGAAGTGAATTTAGCTTTTCCTTGTCGTTTGCTATAGAATCTATCTTTGTGCCATCTAAAACCTCTACTCCAAGCTGCTGAGCTTTTGTTATGAAATTCCTATCTGTTGCAAATATAGCTGCTTTTCCCACTTTGCCTTTGCTATATGGCAGTATTATCTCCATGTTTAGCCTATTATCCTGCTTGGAAAAATCAATTCCTTTGAAGTTTATTGCCAGCTCAACGCTCTGCTTGAACTTTCTTTTGCCTTTTTCCTCTGAAAGGAATTTTGAAAATTCCTCAAACTTATCCTCTAGCATAAAACACCCCTCCTGCAAAATTGCAGTGCTTGCGGGAAAACAAGCTTTAAGATATTATATTAGAAAATATATAAAAACCTATCACTTAGCCTTTTACACAATAAATTCTTCTTCAAGCTTTGGCACATATGCTTCATATTTGCTTGATAAATAGCGTGCAAACTGCTCGCTTTTGCCCTCTTCTCCGTGAATTACAAACACTTTCTTCAAGCCTATTATGCTGCTTACAAGCTTCTGAAGCTGAGGCCTATCAGCATGGGCTGATAAATGATAAAGCTCAACAGCCATCTTTATTTCTACTTTCTTGCCATTTATCTCTAATTCCTTGGCTCCTTCTGCAAGAGCCCTTCCTGGGGTCCCTTCTGCCTGGTAGCCAACAAGTATAAGCTTGTTGTTTGGATCGCCTCCAAGCCTTTCCACATATTTCATTACAGGACCTCCTGTCATCATCCCACTTGTTGTAACTATTATTCCTGCTTCCTGCTCGTTTATTGCCCTGCTCCTGCTTTTCTTGGTATCTATTATATGGAAATTCTTACTTTTGAAAGGATCATCTTCGCTCATAAGTATCCTCTTTTGGAGCTCATCCCTGCAGTATATGACATTGTGCCTGTGTATCCTCATAGCCTTGTTTATCATGCCATCTACATATATCGGCACTTTAGGCAAAAGCCCAGATCTTATATAATCATCTAATATGAAAAGGACTTCTTGGGCCCTTCCAACAGCAAAGCTTGGTATTATTATCTTGCCTCCTTTCTGTATTGTCTCTTTTATGCTCTGAAGCATCTTGCTAAGCTGCTCCCTTTCTGGAGGAAATGAGTCATTGTCGCCGCCATATGTGCTCTCTGTAAGCAATATCTCTCCATGCAGATGCTCTATATGCGCAGAATCTAGAAGCCTTGTTTTCCTTAGGTTTATATCTCCAGTATATATGAGCTTCTTCCCTTCTGCACTTATCTCTATAAGCGCACTGCCCAGTATATGTCCAGCAGGTATCAGCCTTACTTTAATGTCTTTTATTTGGAACTCCTTATGGTACTCCATGAGTTTGAAGCCCCTTTGCATGCGCGCAAGCCCTTCTTTAGTTATGTTGCTAGGATTAGATATTCTTATATAATCGCTTATAAGCACATTAGATAATTCAAAGGTTGGCTTTGTAGAGTATACATGCCCAGTCCAGCCTGTAGAAAAAACATGAGGCACATAGCCAACATGGTCAAGATGCGCATGCGTTATTATTATTGCATCTATATTCTTTAGCTCTTCATCGCTTATTAGAGGATATTCCTCTTTCTCTCCCAATTTTACGCCACAATCCAAAAGAACTTTTGTATTGCCACTTTCAACTAGGATGCAGCTGCGCCCAACTTCATGGGCAGCACCGTAGAATTTTAATTTCAAAAAAACACCTTTAATTGCTTTCTATATCGTCACTTAGACCAGGATTAGAATTATTCCCACTCTTATTTGTCTTATCCTTTATAATAGCTATGTCTGCAAGGCTTATCTCTTGCTGTTTTGGAGGGCTTCTTCTCTCCTTTGGCTTCTGCTTCTTCTTGCCCATAAGCCCTCTAAGGTTATCATAAAGTTCATCTAATTTCTTTTCAGATTCTTTTACAAGCTTTTCCTTTTCTTCTATCTGTTTGTTTAGCTCTTCTATATCTTCAGAGAGCATTTCTGCACGCCTTTTGAGCCTCTTCTTCTTTATTGCTTTGTCGAGCTCTTCATTCACTTCGTTTATTCTCCTAATAAGCTCTTTTTCAGCATTTAATGTAGAGGCTTCTGTAGCTATTTTGAACTCAAGCTTCTCTTTTAGCCTTAGCAAATAGCCTATTTTCTTGCCCTCATCCTTTTCAGATTCAAGGAGCTTGAGTATAGCAGATTGCTCAGCCTTCTTAAAGCCAAGCCTTTTCCTTAGCTTTTTGAGTTCATCTATTATACCAAACCTCTTCTTCCTTTCTTCCTCTATGCTCTTTTTAATCTCTTCTATCCTAGGGTCTGAAGGCTTCTCTTTCCCTGCGTTGCTTTCTGTTTCTGATGAAACTTTTGGCTCTGCGTTTTCGTTGGCCGTTTTGGCTTCTTCTATTTGGCTAGGCTTAGCCTTAACATCTACTTTAGCCTCTGCGCTTGATTCCATGCTTTTTGCACCTTCATTGCTAGCATCTGCATGCTGAATCTTTTCTTCTCTGCTCAGTAAATCGCCTTTTGTAAAACTTTATTATAAACATCTAATAATTTATCTGTTGCTTTAGGTATTGAAAATTCATTTGCTAAAGCAACAGCATTTCTTTTATATTTCTCAGAACTATTTAAAACCTTTTCTATTTTTCTTGCACATGAAAGGTAATCCCCTGGTTTGAACTTTTCACCAGTTTTGCCATTTTTAATTACTTCCTTTAAAGCTAAATAATCTGCGCCTACAACTGGCTTGCCACAAGCCATTGCCTCTAACGTTACTATCCCCTGAGTCTCGAAAGTGGAAGGCATGCAAAACATGTCTGATGCTGCATAATACATAGGCAACTCTTCATCACTTACGAAACCAGCAAATTTTACAACATTTGACAAGCCCATCTTTGCGACAAGTGCTTTATATTGTTCTAATGCAGGGCCATGGCCAACTATCAGATAAGATATGTCGTCCCTCTTCTTGGAAAGTATTTTAGCTGCTTTGAGCATAACCTCCAATCTTTTTTCCTTGCTTATGCGACCAACATACAATACAACTTTTTTCTTGAGCTTTAGCTTCTCCCTTATATAACTCCCATCCACTTTTGGATTGAATTTAGTAGTGTCTACGCTGTTTGGCACTATCTCTATATTTTGAAGGCCTTCCTTATTCAAAAATTCTTGAACCGTTTTTGTTGGAACTATTGTAATGTCGCATTTTCTGTAAAAGAATTTTGTATACTTCCAAAGGTACTTGCTAGTAATGCTCTTTAAGAATCTATTTTTAGGATAGTATGTTTCCAAGACTTTTTTATCGTTTATGAATGTGTGGAAAGAGCCAACTATAGGCAGCTTTAATATTCTTGCTATTGTCAAAGCTGTGAAGCCCATGAAGAAAGGAGTTTGCGCATGTAATATATCAATATCTTCCTTTTGTATGTTTATTGCAGTATGGTAAGGAAAGAATGCAAGCTTATATTGAGGATAAGGCTTGAAGCTTATTCCAGGAACAACAAGCACACCCTTATTAGAATGTTTTTTGCTGTATTTAGGATCCCCGCTTGCAACTATTAGCACCTTATGCCCTCTTCTCTCAAGCTCTTTTTTGAAATTGAGCATAGAGGTTACTACACCATCAACAGCTGGAAGATAAGTGTCTGAATAGAAAGCAATGTTCAGTTTATCCATGAAACCAGTTTAATTGATTAGCTAATAATAGTTCAAATTTTAAGCTTTTTCTTCTCCAAAAATTATGGCTTCGCCTCCTTTTTCCTTTATCTTTTCTAAAGCCTTCTTTGAAAAGCCTTCTGCTTTTATAATTATAGGCTTCTGGATCTCACCATCTCCCAATACTTTATATCCTTTTAATTCGATTGTGGGCTTTTCTTCGCTTTTTTCTAGAGCAAGCTTGTTTACCTGATAAAGATCTATTTCCATAAGCTCTTTTTTCTTCCAAGGGTGGAAACCTTTCTTTCCTATTTTATCTTTTTCATAAACTACAAGATAAGTATACTTGTGTTTTCTGCCTCCCCTTCCTACTCCTCCCCTATCTCCAGCGCCTCTCCTATTTTTAATATTTCCAGCACCCCAGCTTCTTGTGCCATGATATTTCCTATTTTTCTTTTCGTGTCTAACTACCATTAGATCATCCTTTCTATAAGTTCATTTATTTTGCTGCCTCTATATCCAAGAGAACCTCCTATTGAAAAGCTCTTTTTAATTGCCTCATACCCATGCTTTGGAGGCCTCATGCGTATCGGCAATTTTATCCCCAACTGTTTCGGGGTTTTTGAGCATTTGAATAGAGAATCTATATCTTCTTCCTTTAATTGTATCCCCTTTTTCTCAAAAAGCTTTTTCAAATGTTCCTTGCTTATCTCTCCATATGTTATATAGTCATTGCATTTGTGTATCATACCTATATTTGATTTTGTGCCGAGTATAAGAGAGAGATTATTAACCCTATTTAGCTTTAGCCTTTCTAGAGTTTTTGATATATCCTCTCTTACATTTACCCTGCCTCTTACTCTAATTGCGGCTATTAGTTTATTTTCTAACTCTTTCTTTGCCATAAAAAACACGCAGTAAGCGTTGAGTGTATTATTATTTGACTAAAAAGATTTTTAACTCTTGCTAATAATTGGCTAACTAAATGTTGCTTCAACATAGCCGTTTGTTGTGGTGTATATAAATGTGGATTGCTGAGAAGTGCTGCCTATATTTATGCCGCTAGATACACTCCAGCTTGTAAAAGATTTGCCAGGTGGAGGCTGTGCATATATGCTATATTTTAGGTTGTTTATCAAGAATAGCACAGTATTGCTTTGGTATGGTACACCATCTAGAATGATGTTTCCAGAGCCAGTATTTGTTAACAAAGTTACATTGCTAAAGACAGATTTGCTAAATACTGTTATATCAGAAGCAACTCCTGTTGTGTTTAGGTATGCGCTGCAAATGCCTTGAGGAGGACAAACAGAATAACGCACTACAAAATTTGGATTTACCTGAACACCAACTGAGTAGCTATGGGGTATTTTAGATATGCATGTGGCAACGCCCCTTTTAGGTAGGTAAGATGGCAAGCAGTTTCCAGGGTAAGATGTATTTAGATAGGGTGAATAAACATAGAAAGAGGTTTTATTGAACTGTATTGGAGCACCAAGATCATTTATGAAAAGTATTGCAAATGTGCTGGCTGTTGAATTAGTAGAAAACAATGATTGTGTGCATAGCAATTCCGGGCTTATGTAGCATGATGATGGAGTATATTCTTGTGGATTTTTTATTGTAACAAGAAGTACTACAATAGAGATAAACAAGGTTATTATTAAGAATGCCCATGCATATGTCGTCATGAATTCTACAGCACTTTGTGCTTTCAATTTGACCACTCAATAAACATAGAGACCTAAATATAAAATTATTTTGCTATTGAGAAATCAATCACAACCTCTACCTCTTTTGCGGAATAAGGTCTTACAACCCTTTTATTTATTATTTTAACCTTAGCCCCGTATTTTTCAAAAAATTCTTTTATCATCTGCTCTGCTTCAAATTCTTTTTCTTTATCTACAAAAGAGTAATAATGCACTATTGCTTTTTTCTTTGCGACAATGTATGCGCTATCCAAGAAATGATGGGCTTCTTTGGGCAAAGGCATCACAATTCTATCTGCAAAGTTCTTGTATTTAATAGCCATCTTTTTAACATCGCCGAGTATAGGTATTACGTTTTTGACTTTGTTCAATTCTATATTCTTCAGCATATATTTGTAGCCATATTTGTTCAACTCTATTGCAACGACTTTCGATTTAGGGGCTTTCTTTGCTATCTCTATTGCAAAAGGGCCAACCCCTGCAAACATCACCATTACATTTTCCCCATTTTTAACCATGCTAGCTATCCTCTGCCTCTCATAAGAAAGCCTTGGCGAAAAGAAAACTTTCCTAACATCAAATTCGAATATTGCGCCATTTTCTTTATAATGGGCTATATAATTCCTCTTCCCCATAACATAAGCATAGCTCCTCTTTCTATATAGCCCTTTGACTGCGCTTGCCTTTCTAAGAACTGTCTTTATGTTCTTGTTCGACTCTAAAAGCAGCTTTGCCATTTTTCTTGCTGTCTTTGGATCTGCATCTATTATTGCAATATCCCCTAGCAGGTCATAGCCTTTTGATGCGCTTTCGCTTGAGCTTATAATCTTTTCAAGCTCTTCCTTATAATTTTTATTTGTCTTTATCTTCTCAAATTTTGCATCTCCAATAGTGCCAAACTGGGCAAGCCTCTTAACCTCTTCGCTAATGCCAGAAATAGGAAAATATATAAAAGATTCTTTACTAAATACTTTATATCCTTTTTTGAGCAGTCCGTACCTTAAAAGGTACTTTCTTGCCTTTTCTGCACTTTCCTTGTTTACGATTAAGCATTTCATAAAATCATAGTATAGTTTTAAAAATTGAAGTTTAAAATATATAACGGGTTGGAATTATGTATTTTGTAATAAGGGTTACATCAAGCCAAGAGAAGATAACAGTAGATATATTAGAAAGCAAGGTAATGAAGACAAATCTGCCCATATACTCAATAGTGCTTGTAGAAGGAATGAGAGGCTACATTATAGTAGAGGCTGAGAATGAGGTTGCATGCAGGGATTTGATAATGAATGAGCCTCATGTAAAGGGAATGCTTCCAAAGCCTCTAAGCGAGGCTGAGCTAAATGCTATGCTAGAGACCAAGAAGAGTGCACAAGAGATAAGTGTTAATGATATAGTCGAATTCCTTTCAGGACCTTTCAAAGGCTACAAAGCAAAGGTTATAAAGATTGATCAGACAAAAGATGAGATAACAGTAGAGCTTATGGATGTTGCTGTGCCAATACCAGTTACAACAAAATCAAATACGGCTAGAGTGGTAGAGAAAGCAAATGCTTGATGTTTAGGTGTTTTTATGGCTGAAGTTGTAATTAATGGATTGATTGAAGGAGGAAAAGCCACAGGAGGGCCACCATTTGGACCTGCACTAGGCCCTTTGGGGGTAAACATTGCAAAGATAGTTGATGAAATAAACCAAAAAACAAAATCATTTGAAGGCATAAAAGTGCCTGTAAAGGTTATTGTAGATCCGGCAACTAAGAATTACAGAGTAGAAGTCGGCTCTCCTCAAACAAGCGCGCTTATTTTAAAGGAATTGGGCATACAGCACGGGGCAAAAAGCAAAGATGAAGTAGCTGGCAACATAACATTGGAGCAAGTAAAGAAGATAGCCAAAGCGAAGGAAAGCATGCTATATGGGAAGAGTTTTGCTGAAAAAGTAAAGCAAGTGCTTGGAACATGCAAAAGTATGAATATAACATGCGAAGGAAAGGATCCAAAAGAGATAATAGCAAAAATAAACTCTGGAGAGATAAAGCTTTGAAGAATGGGCCAGGGCTAAAAGAGCTTTATAGAAGGCTTAGATCACATTTTGGATTTTTGAATTGGTGGCCTGGCGAAACAAAGACAGAGATAGTTGTAGGGGCTATACTTACACAGAATACTGCATGGAAAAATGTAGAAAAAGCAATAAAGAGGCTAAAGGAAAAGGGCTTGCTTTCTGAAGAAAAAATAGCAAATTCTAGCTTGAAAGAAATAGAGGAAGCAATAAAGCCCAGCGGCTTCTACAAACAAAAGGCATATAGGCTAAGAAATCTTTTCAAATATATAAAAGACAAATATGGTTCTTTAGATTCTTTTTTCAATAAAAGCAAAGATGAGCTGCGCGAAGAATTGCTAAGCTTAAATGGCATAGGAAAAGAAACGGCAGATTCTATAATATTGTATGCAGCAGAAAAGCCAACTTTTGTAATAGACGCGTATACAAAGAGGATAATGAGTAGGATTTATGGAATAAATGATGATATTAATTATGACGAGCTTAAATCTTATTTTGAAAAGAGCTTAAAGCCAGAGCTAGAATTATATAAGGATTTCCATGCACAATTTGTAGAGCTTGCAAAGAATTACTGCAAAAAAGAACCCCTATGCACTCAATGTCCAATAAGAGGCATTTGCCTGTATGGATCAAAAAAGATAAAAATAGCTAGATAGTATCTATAATGTTGATTTTATGAACTTTAAAGAGTATATAGAAAAGCATAGGCAGAGCATATATTCTACAATCTGCAATTATGTGCCAATTAAAGAGCCAAAGAGCTTTTACCAGATAGCTAGGGATTATATAGATAGGCAAGGCAGCTATAGGAGGCCTGGCCTTGTGCTTTTAAGCGGCCAGCTTTTTGGAGCAAGCTTAGATGAGCTAATGCTACCTGCAGCAGCACAGCAGCTTTCTGAAGACTGGATACTAATGCAAGATGATTGTGAAGATGACTCTGATCTAAGGAGAGGGAAGCCAGCAATACAAAAACTATATGGCTGGATACATGCTATGAATGCAAGCAACCTTGGCCATATGGCAATGTGGAGAATGCTTCATGATTATACAATAAAGTATGGCCCGCAGAAAGGAAAAAGAATGTATGAAAAATTTTATGATATGCTAGAATATACTGTAGTAGGCCAGCATATTGAAAATGAATTTATACACCATACAAAAAAGCTCGCAGGAGTCGATGAGAGCTTATATTATAGGATAGCAGACAGCAAAACATGCTATTATACAGTATATGGACCATTGCAGATAGGAGCTATAGCAGCAAATCAAAACGATAATGTACTAGAAAAATTGAAAAGCATAGGCAAAGATGCAGGAATAGCCTTCCAGATTACAGATGATATATTAGATATGGTTGGAGATGAAAAGAAGTTTGGCAAAAAGAATTTTGGAGACCTCTATGAAGGAAAGGTTACTTTGATAATATTGCATACATATAGAAACGCAACAAATGAAGAGAAAGAGAAAATAGATGCAATATACGCAAAGGATAGGAAAGACAAGACAAAAGATGAGATTGATTATCTTAGAGGGCTTATAGAAAAATATGATGGCATAGGCTATGCAAAGGAGGTTGCAAAGAGATACGGCCAATCTGCTGAAGAGAAGGTAAAAGAGTTTAGCGACCAGTTGCCAAACAATGAATATAAAGATATACTGATAAGTGCTATAGAAGAGCTATATGTGAGAGAGAAGTAGACAAAATGCCAAACAGCAATATGCTTTCCCACCCTATTGGGCAGTATTTCATATCGTGAGCAGGCTTAGCTTCCGAGTTCGGTAAGGGATCGGGCGTTACCCTGCTCCTATGGCCGTTTGGCACTTATTTTTATGCTCAAAAAGATTTTTATACTTTACCAAGGACTGGTTTAGCCATATTTAATTTAGGCATTATATATAAAGATTAACTCTATAATAAAGTCAGTGATTAGATGATCTTTATAGAAGAAATAAAAGAAGGGCTTAACATAATGTTGCATCCACAGACTGCAACAATGAAAGAAAGGAGCATAAGCCAATCCATCTTGTTTTACTATAAGGTATTGGCCATACCTTTTATAATATACATACTGACAGTGTTTATTTTTGTAGGAGGAGTTATAGGGGCATTTTTAGTTGGGTCTAGCTTATTAACGTTTCTTGTGCTTGTGCCCATTATGTTCTTTGTCTCTGCTTTCCTTTACCAGATATTTGGCAAGCTATTCAAATTATTTAAAGGAGGCTACAATAAGACATTTACAGCGGTAGTTTATGGATATATGCCAATAATAATATTTCTATGGCTAGAGTTGATACCCATCATTTCATTCTTGCCAATCATTTTTGAAATATGGGGATTTGTAATATCTATATTTGCATTGTCAAACCAGCAGAAAACCAGCAAACTAGCTGCTTTTGGAGTGATTTTGATAACAAGCATAGTAATTGCTATAATAGTAATTACTATACGTCTTTCTATTATTAATAACTTACCAATTGTGCCAATAACCACCAAAGTATAAAAGATCTTTTTTCTTTTCTTTTTAAACTTTTAGGTTATAAAAATAAAAAATAAAAATCTCAGAATTAGGTTATAACATATCAAATTCGTCTTCAAATTTACTTCGCCTTCTTAATTTGGTAAGATCTTGTTTCTCTTGCTGTTCTTTTTGCTGATCATTTTGCTGATCTATTGCACGTACCCCTTTTGCCCTCGGCAATAGGTCACTACCAAGGTACCCGATTTCATCTTTGAAATTAGACGAATCTGTTTCTTTATCTATTTTCTCTACAGCGTTCATATAAATCAATAATCATTATACACAAATATTTAAAAAGAGTCTTTGATATTTATAGGATTGTCGAAAAACAAAAAAAGCTTTAAAAAGATATGCAAAAAAAGATCAGCTAAGGGTCATTTCTATTTGAACTGTATCAGGGACTGGTATTCTCGTTACTTGCCTAAGTGCCTGCTCGCTGCCGTCTATTTCCACAATCCATTTGTGCATGCGCATTTCCCAGTGCTCAAATGTATGGCTTCCATCACCGCAAGGGGTTTTCCTTGTAGTAATTCTTAGAACCCTTGTTGGGAGGGGTATTGGCCCCTTGTACTTAATATTCAAAGCTTTTGCTATTTCTATTATTTGATTGGCTATGCTTTTGACGTCATTCGCATTTCTGCTTATAAGTTTTATCCTGGCTACTGGCATGCAATCATTTATTCTTTCTTCACTACATCAAGGACTACTCCTGCAGCAACTGTCTGGCCCATATCTCTTATTGCAAACCTTCCAAGCTGTGGGAATTCGCTGTATTTCTCGACAACTACTGGCTTTGTTGGCCTTATCTTTACTATTGCGACATCGCCATTCTTTATGAACTCTGGGTTTTTCTGCAATGACTGGCCAGTCTTAGGATCCTTCTTTTCGATGATCTCTGTTATTGTAGCTGCAACCTGAGCTGTGTGTATGTGGAATACAGGGGTATAACCAGGAGCTATTGCTGTAGGGTGGTTTATTACTACTATTTGAGCAGTAAACTCTTGTGCAACTGTAGGTGGATTGCTCACAGGACCAACGACATCGCCTCTCTTTATGTCTTTCTTGTCTACACCTTTTATGTTGAATCCTATGTTGTCACCAGGCTCTGCCTTCTGAAGCTGCTGGTGGTGCATCTCAATACTTTTAACCTCTGCCTTTACACCAGGAGGCATTATTATTATTTGGTCGCCTGGCTTCATCACTCCTGTCTCTACTCTTCCTACAGGCACTGTACCGAAACCTGATATGCTGTAAACATCTTGTATTGGCAACCTTAATGGCTTGTCAACCGGCTTTGGAGGGACTTGGAATGTATCAAGTGCTTCTAGGAGTGTAGGCCCATTATACCATGGCATTTTGTCTGACTTTGTTTTTACATTGTCTCCAGCAAGAGCAGAATAAGGTATTGCCATTATCTTGCTTGTATCATAGCCTATTGTCTTAAGCAAATTCATTATTGAATTCTTTGCTTCTTCGTATTTTACTCTATCGTAGTTTGCAGCATCCATCTTGTTTATACCAACTACAAGCTGATTTATTCCCAAAACCTTTGCAAGATAGGCATGCTCTCTTGTTTGAGCCTGCACACCATCTACGCATGATACAACTAATACTGCAGCATCAGCTTGGCTTGCTCCTGTAATCATGTTCTTTACAAAGTCCCTATGTCCAGGGGCATCTATTATTGTGAAGTAGTATTTAGGTGTCTGAAATTCTTTGTGGGCTATATCTATTGTAATTCCTCTTTCTCTTTCTTCCTTTAGCTGGTCCATAACGAAAGCGAACTCAAATGTTGGCTTGTTGTATTTTGCAGCTTCTTCTTTCATCTTCTTTATATCCTGCTCGCTTATAGCCCCTGTTTCATAAAGAAGCCTTCCTACTGTTGTAGATTTTCCGTGGTCTATATGGCCTATAAAGATCAAATTCATGTGTGGTTTTTCTGCCATCTTTTTCACCTTTAAACATCAAATAACGAGATAATCTCGTTTATATATATCATAGAGGTTATTTAAACCTTATGATAATGACATAGTCTTGAGGAAATTATGCGAGGCTTTCGCAACTTTGCACACTAATAATTGAGGTGATCTATCCGCAGGTTCCCCTACGGATACCTTGTTATGACTTGGCCCTCCTCACGGAATATTAGTTCGACAGCACCATGAAGATGCCGCCTCACTAGCACCCCATTTGGATGACCTGACAGGCAGTGTGTGCAAGGAGCGGGGACATATTCACCGCTCGATAGTGACAAGCGATTACTAGGGATTCCAGCTTCATGAGGGCGAGTTCCAGCCCTCA
This sequence comes from Microcaldota archaeon, assembly GCA_023256515.1. Classification (GTDB taxonomy): domain Archaea; phylum Micrarchaeota; class Micrarchaeia; order Micrarchaeales; family CABMGC01; genus JAGDYD01. The sequence goes on along the minus strand of JAGDYD010000017.1, from coordinate 2,919 downwards.
ATCCGAACTTCGGTTGGTTTTAGGGGATTAGCTTCTCCTTTCGGAGTTGCAACCCATTGTACCAACCTTTGTATGCCGCGTGTAGCCCTGGAGATTCGGGGCATACTGACGTACCGTCGCCCTCTCCTTCCTCCTCTTTAAACAGAGGCGGTCCCAACAGAGTGCCAGATCTATCGCTAGACCTGTAGCAACTGTCAGCGAGGGTCTCGTTCGTTACCGGGCAATTGAATGAGCTCTATGCGAAGACTATAGCCTTTTATAAGCATGATAAACTCGCTTATGTTTGCAATCCTGTTTCCCCTTACATGCATGCCAAGATTCTCCAGCATTATCGCCTCGCTTGGCTTCATTGAAGAAATCTCCACGCTCTTTGACCTTATGCTCCCTCTCGCATCGAATATGCCAGCTATGTAGCTAGATGACAACTCGTTTCTGTGCCTGAATACTTTTATCTCATTTTCCCTTATTTTTCTTATCTGTCTAGCTATCTTGGAATGGTAGAAAAATGTTTCATTCTCTTCCACGACTATCTTCCTCGGCTCTACGCCGAGCTTTACTGCTATTTCCACGAATCTCTCTATTATCTCCTTTATCTCGCTCTTTGCGCTTACCTTAGACTTCTCTTCCTTGCTCAGCCTCGAAAGGCCGGCAAGATAGCAAAATTCTTTGCTTAGTTTCGCTTTCATTGCATCACTCAATTGCTTACCGGACTTAACCGGACAGTTCACACCACGAACTGACGATCGCCATGCACCACCTCTCGGCTCATCTGGTAAGGTCTTTAGCCTGACCTTCATCTTGCCGTCGCTCCAGGTAATGTTTCCGACGTTGGATTCAATTAAACCGTAGCATCCACCCCTTGTGTGCTCCCCCGCCAATTGCTTTAAGTTTCAACCTTGCGGCCGTACTCCCCAGGCGGCAGACTTAACAGTTTCCCTACGGTACTGCACCAGCTCATAGCAAGTGCAACACCAGAGTCTGCATAATTTACTGCTAGGGCTACTCGGGTATCTAATCCGATTCGTTCTCCTAGCCTTCGTCACTCACCGTCGGATGTGTTCTGGTTGGGCGCCTTCGCCACCGGTAGTCCTTATAGGATTACAGGATTTAACCCCTCCCCTATAAGTACTCCCAACCTCACCCACTCCCTAGTCGGATAGTATCTCGTGCAAGCATAGGCGTTAAGCACCTATATTTCACATGAGACTTTTCCAACCGGCTACGGACGCTTTAAGCCCAATAATCGTGGACACCACTTGTGCCGCGGGTATTACCGTGGCGGCTGCCACCCGTCTTACCCAGCACTTATTCGCCAAGCTTGCTATACTTGGCAAAAGATGCACCGAAGTGCATCACTCAGACTTCCCCCATCACGCTTTCGCGCATTGTGGAGTTTTCGCGCCTGCTGCACGCCGTAGCGCTAGGGCCCTTGTCTCAGTGCCCTTCTCGGGGCTCCTACTTCCATAGCCCCTACGGGTCATAGGTATGGTGGGCCGTTACCCCGCCATCTGCCTGATCCGACGCAGTCCCATTGTAAGGTGGTTGCGCTGCAATTTGCGTACCTTTCGGCTAAGGCCCCTTCCAGGATCCCTAGCCTATGGGGTATTATCCTCAGTTTCCCGAGGTTATCCCCCTCCTTACATTAGGTTGACTACGCGTTACTGAGCCGTACGCCGCTCAACGAAGCCGTTGGGCGAACTTGCATGGCTGTCGAAATCTGATAGCAGTGCCCTCCAGCAGCATCGACTGGAGTCGATTTGCCGCGAAAAGCAATTGCGAGCCTCTTTGCACTCCTCAAGACTAAATCCAATTGCGAGACGCAATTTTCACTGATAATGCCAAAAGCATTATAAAAAGCATTAATAATATGAGGAAATACCTTTATAATCTTTACGCTCAACAAATTAACAATTTCTATGCCAAACAAGCTAGAAAACAGTATAATAAGGAAGATTTATGACTACGGACTTTTTCTTACTTTAAGAGACAGGCCGGAGGGATGGACTTTGGCTGACGGCTCCTGGAGCCCTTTTTATATAAATCTAAGGCCCCTTCCTTCTTTTCCCGATCTCTTTGCCGATGTCTCTAGAGCTTTTTGCGAGATGCTAAGAAAAGAAGATATAGATGCGGGGACGAAGATTGTGGGCATAGCTACTGCGGGAGTTCCGATAGCAAGCGGTGTTGGGCTAGAGTGCGGTATACCTGTGCTCTATACCCGCAAGTTGCCAGAGGAGATAACCAAACCTTCCGAAATATCCGCATACCTAGAACACCATGGCCAACATTCCCTTGTCGAAGGCTTGCTATGCGAGAACGACAAATTGTATCTGTTTGATGATGTAGTGACATCTTTCGCGAGCAAGGAACTTGCAATAGAACAGGTAAAGTATCAGGCAAAGGTTCTTGGGATCAAAAACGTGGAGATAAAGGGAATATATGTGGTTATAGACAGATCAAGCAAAAACGCAAAGATTGAGATTGAAAAATCTGGCATTAAACTCAGAGCTATCACAGACATTGGCACAATGCTGAATGTGCTCAAGGACAAGCTTTCGGAAGAGGAAATTGCACAAATAAAATCTAAAATTGATGGCTAGTATATTCACAGTAACGGTCTTTGCAGAGGAGTAAAGATGTTTTTAAGAAAAGAATAAAAATAAATGCTTTTTAATATTCATTGATTAATATGAGACTGCTAAAAAGCAATGGTTTAGTTGTTGTGCTCACACATTTCGATCCGAACGCGGGATGCCCAACAATGAGAGTAAACGAAAGAGGGATAAAGCTTTCAGATGACTATTACGGCTCTATAAAGTTCAGCAAGAAGTTCGCAGAAGCGTTCACAAAGATCTGACATCTTCCCGACGAATAAATTCGTGGGGTTCCTCACGGTTTCAAGGTTCGTTTCAATCATTGGCA
>JAGDYD010000004.1:5894-11002 GCA_023256515.1 Microcaldota archaeon | reverse complement strand
AGACATAGAAGCAATAAAACGATTTGGGCATATTATTCTTGACCTTGCAGATTTGACAATAGCAAATGAAAGGGTGTGCATATGATATGTGTAATAAAAATTGGAGGCTCTTCCTTCTCAGACAAGAAAAGCGGAGAGTCTTACTTTTCTAAAGTTGCTGACAACTTGGCAAAAGAGCTTGAAGGTGGGGAATTTGTGCTTGTTCAAGGTGCAGGCTATATTGGCCATAAGATAGCAATGGAAGAAAAGCTTTCTGGGCTTAAAGACAATCAAGTCGCATGGGCAAGGCTTAGGAATGAAGTAATGAAGATTAGCTCTCAATTCATAGAGTCTTTGGTAAAGGCTAAAAAACCAGCAGTTTATATAGCAACATCTTCTATAGCAAAGATGAAAAATGGGGAGCTGTCTGGCTTAAACATCGATCCAATAATTGGCTTCATTAAAAATGGCTTTATACCTTTTTTGCATAGCGATGCACCAATAGATGAAGTAAAAGGGCTATCAATATTGTCTGGTGACATACTGGCTGAGAGGATAGCAGAGCTTCTTGGAGCAGAGATGTTAATATATGGCATAGATGTAGATGGGGTTTTGGATAAGGATAAAAAGTTAATAAAAGAGCTTAGCAAGGACCAAATAAACAATGTGGAATATTGGGAGGTAAATGATGTTAGCGGCGGCATAAAGGCAAAGCTCAAGTATGCTGCAGAAGCAGCAAATAAAGGGATAAAGGTAAGAATTATAAATCTGAGGAAAGAAGGCAATTTAGCTAAGGCAATAAAAGGAGAAGATGTTGGTACATTAATATTGTGAAGTTTTATGGATTTCAAAAAAGAAAATTATAATGGTAAGGAGATATTTTTTGCAGAAAGTAAAATGAATGAGGCAAAAAGTATAGCCCTTTTCCATGGCTATAGTTTCGAATCCAGTGTTTGGGAAAAAATAGGTTTAGTATCTAATCTAAACAAAGTTGGGTATGATGTATATGCATTTGATATGCCTTCTTTCCCAAAAAGCAGGAACAAGCATATTGATGTAGAAACCTTCTTTTCATTTTTTTCTTCGTTTGCAAAGAAATTTGGAAAAATCTCTATACTTGGCGCTAGTGCTGGCGGCCATCTTGCTGCAAAGTTCTCAGAATCTAACAGCAACTTGGTGGAAAATCTGATCTTAGTTGGTGCAGTTGGGCTTGAAGAGATAAATTTGCCTGAAAGCATAAAAGTTATAGGCATATGGGGCAGCGAAGACAATATATACAATCCTTCTCTTGCTCAAAAAGAAATAGCCAGATTGGGCGGCAAATTTTATCTTATAAAAGGGGCAAGACACGCATGCTATCTAGACAAGCCAGACGATTTCAACAAAATACTCTTAAATGAATTGAAGTATTCCACTAATTAGATCTTGCAGGTAAATTTTATTATTGTTTTTATATTAGAGAATAAATTATGCGATACTCAGATCTGCAAAGGATAAAGAAAATAAAAAAGATGCTCGAATATATAGCATATGGCTCTTTGGCATTTGATTTCGGAATATCTATAGTTACGCTAGCTTCAATACACTTCTATGCTAAAGAGCTAGAGACAATACTTACCTATCTGAATTATGGGCTTACTGGTGTGATATTATTTTCAGGAATACTATTTTTGGCTCTTGTTTTTTTGTCACACTATGAAAAAATAATAGAAGGGTTTGCAGATATAGGCTTTAAGCTAAAATTCGTAAGCAAGAAAAACAATAAAAGAAAATGAATCAAGGATACATCATTGGGTATCGATATCCTGCTATAGGCGCTGCTTGCAGATAAAGCAATGATATCAAGATCATAGCTATAATCAATGTAAAGAAGCCTGAAGCTATCAATGTTACGAATGCATTTACTCTAGTTGTCTTCTGCTGCAATGCAAGGCTTGCAATCAACACTATTGCGCCCCATACAAATATCACTATTATTGCAAATATATCTATTACTGGTATAGCTAGAAGCCAATATAGCAATAGCTGTGGCAATGCTCCAAAAAGGGTTGCTACAAATGTCTTGTTATATTCTTTGCCCCAAGCATTTAGTACATACTTTCCAATCAGGTGGTATATGAACGCATTTATGAATATAAATATTGGTATTATTATCCAGAGAGATACTATAATGCTTAAAACTAAGGCAAGCATGACTCCAGAGCTTATGAATATGCTGGTAAATGGCATAAGGCTCATTCCATGAGAAGCGATAGGCAAGCCAACAATCAACGATAGGATTAGAGGTATTATTGAGGCTTCATAATAAAGCTTCAATGCAGATCCAATGCTCATTTGCTTGCCTGCATATTTGCCTGGATTTGTTATTATGTTCCACCACAATCTTATGTCATCAACCATTCCCATTAAATCACCATAATATAATCTTTTAATGGATTTATGCCAATAATGCCAAATTAACAAGCTTATATGGGTTAAAATAGTATTTAAATATTGCATTATTAAATAGTATTGATATAATGCAAGCAAAGATAAGCCCTAAGGAAAAGGAAGAACGCCTTTTAGTGTTAGCAGTAGATGTTGATAACGATTTGTATAGAAAAACAGGAATAACCGGACCTGTTATTGGAAGGGTTCAAAATTTAAATGCAGCAACACAACTTTCACTTGCTGATCCTGAAGAAACAGATGCAAATACAATGTTCCAAGCTGTAAAACTATATGATGAGCTTAAGAAAGAAGGCTATACTGTAAATGTTGCAACAATAACAGGCTCAGAGAAAGAGGGCTATATAGCCGATAGGGAAGTAGCAAGGCAGCTTGAGCTTGTGCTAGATCAATACAAAGCTGATGCATGCATATTTGTAACAGATGGTGCAAGCGATAATAGGGTTTTGCCCATAATAGAATCTAGGGTGAAGATAAACAGCGTAAAAATAGTAACAATGAAGCAGGCAGAGAAGTTTGAGAATACTTATTTTGTAATACTTGAAAAATTGAAGGAGCCTCATTATGCTAGGATAATCTTTGGCATACCTGCACTGCTGCTCCTTTTATTTGCAATAAGCTATGCAATCGGGACTGGCTGGGAGCTTCCAGTTGCCCTTATAGGCATTTATCTCATATTAAAAGGGTTTGGCTTGGAAGATGCACTTCTAGATTCATTCAAAGGCTTTGGCTTTAGCATAGATAGGATGAGCTTCATATTTTATCTAAGCTCTATAGTGTTTTTTGTAGCTAGTCTTTTCATAGCTGCTGGCAACTACTATGCTGAGGAAAGCATAACAAACTCTCCCCTATTGGTTTGGGCATATACTATAGAGGGCTTCTTGCTTCTGCTTCCTATCTCTTTTGTGCTTTATCTTATAGGCAGAATTATAGATGTTAAAGGAAGAAAGTACTTGTTCAGGGGCTTGAATTACGGCATGTATATAGGCTCAACAATAATCTTCTGGGTGCTTATATACTCTTTTGTTGCCTGGCTTATAGGCCAAATCTATTTTGGCCAATTCTTGCTATATACAATTATAGCCATATTCCTAGGAATTGGCATATCGATTCTGACAGGGCATCTTAGGAAAAAGGCGTTAAGCAAGAGAAAGGTCAAGGGTAAGCTTGTGGTAAATGAGCTTGGCGCTATGATAGGCAAGGCTGCAGGAATAGATGTCAAGAAAGGTGTTATAGTTGTTACAACAAGCTTCGGCACGCAGATATCATACAAAGTAGACAGAATAGTCGAAATTTCTGACAAGGTAATAATAAGGTAGATAAGATAAGATTTTTATAGATTCATGTATAATCTATATCTCAGTCACAGCCAAATATAAAAATAGCAAGCACTAAAACAATATCTATGCAATACAACAACAAAAACATAGTGCTCGCAGAGCTTATAGGGCTTAAGGCAAAAATAATAAAATGCAAAGATAAAAACAAGGAAGGAATAGAAGGAAAAGTGATAGATGAAACCAAGAACACTCTAGTGCTTGATACAAAAAAAGGAATAAAAAGAATTGCAAAAAATAGAGCAGTATTTAAATTTTATGTTGGAAATAAATCATTTACAGTTAAAGGAGAAGAAATTCTCTTCAGGCCTTTTGAAAGGACTGAAAAAGCGCTTAAATATTACAAATTGAGAAGGTTGATTGATTGAGCGATTGCAACGATCCAAACTGCCCAATACACGGCAATATAAAGGTTAGAGGAGCTCAGATAATAGGCAAGGTTGTGAGCAACAAAGGAAAGAAGACAGTGATAGTAGAGAGGGAGTATACTAAATATATATACAAGTATGAGAGGTCTTTGAGAAAGAGGTCAAGGATTCCTGCTCACAATCCACAATGCATAAATGCTCAAAATGGAGACATTGTAAAGATAGGAGAGACGAGAAGGATAAGCAAGACAAAAAGTTTTGTTGTAACTGAAATAGTCAAGAAGGCGTGATTTTTATGAAAGGTCTTTCTACACGTATATCAAAAACCCTTATCCCTGGATCTAGGTTAGTGTGCGCTGACAACAGCGGCGCTTTTGAATTTATGATAATACACAACGTTGGCAAGGGTGGCAGAAAAGGCAGGCTTGCAGCAGCTGGAGTAGGGGATATAGTAATAGCAAGCGTAAAGAAAGGGACTCCTCAGTATTTGAAGAAGCCTGTCAGAGTTGTAATAATAAGGCAGAAAGCCCCTATAAGAAGGGCCAACGGCATGCGTGTAAGATTTGAGGATAATGCAGGAGTAATGATACAGGAAGGCGGACTTCCTGTCGGAACAGATATAAAAGGACCTATTGCAAGAGAGGTTATAGAGCTTAATATAAATCTTGCTGGCCTTGCATCAAAGGTGGTCTAATGATGAGCAGTAAACCTAGAAAACAAAGAAAATTTAGATTTACAGCAAAAATACACATATTAAAGCATTTCGCTCACGCCCATGTTGATAAAGCATTAAAGCAAAAATTGGGAATAAAGAAAAGGTCAATAGAGATAAGAAGAGGGGATACAGTAAAGATTATAAAGGGGTCAAACAAGGGCAAAACAGGTAAAGTAAGTGCAGTTAATTTAAAGAAGAATGTACTTTATATAGAAGGCATAGTAAGGAAGAATGCAAGAGGCAAGGAGATACCAATACCAA
>JAGDYD010000004.1:0-5884 GCA_023256515.1 Microcaldota archaeon | reverse complement strand
AGGATAATGCTGGCATAATGATAGATGACAGCAACTTGCCTATAGGTACAGAGGTAAAAGGTGCAATGGCAAGGGAAGTTGCTGAAAGATTTGTAAAAGTAGCTGGAATTGCTTCGAGGTTAGTGTAATGGAGAGCTCAAAACCAAGAAAACAAAGGAAATTCAGATTCAATGCACCGCTTCATGTTAGGCACAAGTTTGTAAATGCTCATATATCAAAAGAGCTTAAGGAAAAGATGAAGATAAAAGCAAGAAGCATAGAGGTAAGGCGCGGCGATACTGTAAAAGTAATGAGCGGCGCACAAAAAGGAAAGAGCGGCAAGGTAAGCAGGGTAGATTTAAAGAAAGGCTTTGTTTATATAGAAGGCATAGTAAGGAAGACTTCAAAGGGCAAGGAAATTATGATACCAATAAGAGCTTCAAATCTCTATATAACAGACCTTGATCTTAGCGATAAGTACAGGAAAGAGATTATAGATAAAATGGTGAGCAAATGAGCAAAAAAGGAGGTTCTGGTCACGTAAAGAGGCTTGCTGCAAGCAGATACTTAAAGATAAACAGGAAGGCAAGCAAATTTGTGACTAAGCCAAATCCTGGAAGGCATTCTCTTGATTCAAGCATAGCTTTGATAACATTCTTGAAAGAGAAGCTCATGAACTTAAATGCAAAAGAGGCTAAAAAGGCAATAGCAAGCGGCTTTGTATATGTAAATGGAAATGTTGTAAAGGATCCAAAATTCCCAATAGGATTTGGGGATGTTGTTTACATAAAGCCTGAAGACTCTTATTACAGGATCACAGTTGGCAAATACGGAGTTTTCAGTTTTGAAAAGATAAGCAAGGAAGATTCAGAGAAATCAACAATGAAAGTTGTTGGAAAATATACTTCAAAAGGAGGCAAGATAATGCTAAAGCTTCACGACGGCTCAATAATGGAAGGAAGCAAAGATGTAAAAGTAAACGATTCAGTAATACTCTCAAAGGGCAAGATAGAGAAAGTGCTGAAATTCGAGCAAGGGGCGCATTGCATGGTTTACAAAGGAATACATGCCCCTGAAACAGGAAAGATAAGCAAGATAACCAAAGGAGATATGCTCATGGATGCAAAAGTAGAGATAAAGCCAGAGAAAGGGGAAAGCTTTGAGACTGTTGTAGACAATATAATAGTTGTTGGTGCTTGATCATGGAAAAGAATCCAAATACAAACATAATGCTCGAAAAGGTAGTAATAAACATAGGCATAGGGCAGAACGAGCAGCTTTTCGACAATGCAAAAACATTATTAAAGAGGCTTACTGGCCATGATGCTGCACCGGCAAAGGCAAAGACAAGAGACCCTTCTCTTAAGATAAGAAAGGGCCAGATAATAGGCGCTTATGTTACTCTTAGGAAAGCAGATGCTGAATCAATGCTTGCAAAAGCAATAGATGCTGTAGGCAAGCTCAAAGAGAGCAATATAAAAGAGAATACCCTCAGCTTCGGCATAAGGGAATATATAGATTTCTCAGGCGTAAAGTATGATCCAAAGATAGGCATGTTCGGAATGAATGTAAATGCAGTATTCTCAAGAAAAGGCAAGAGAGTCCAGGAAAGGAAAAGGAAGAGGAGCTCGATGGGAAAAGAGCATGCAGTAGTAAAAAGGGAAGAAATAATAGAATACTTAAAGAATAAATTCAATGCAAATATATCAACTGAATAAAGGGTGTTTTTATAAAAGTAAAGTATGAATTAAGGCACAAAGGAAAGGGCGCAAGGAAGTGCAAAATATGCGGCACAAGCAGAGGCCTTATTAGGATGTATGATCTTTATATATGCAGGAGATGCTTTAGAGAACATGCAAAAGAATTAGGCTTTGAAAAATACTCTTGATGATCTAAATGAACGTTTTTGACAATGCAATAAATGCAATAAAAGTCAATGAAATGGTAGGCAAGGATGAGTGCATAATACCTTCTACAAAGCTTATAAAGGCAGTACTGGAAGTGCTCAAAGCTAACAAGTACATAGCAGATTATGAAGAATTCAAAGAGAACAAGATACCAAAGATAAGGGTAAAGCTTGCAAAAGCAATAAATAACATAGGCGTTATAAAGCCAAGGTTCCCAGTAGGTATTGATGAATTCAACAAATATGAGACAAGGTATATACCAAGCAAGGACTTTGGTATATTGATAGTTTCAACCTCAAAAGGAATAATGACAAACAAGGAAGCCAAAGAGAAGCATCTCGGAGGCAGGCTTTTGGCTTATGTTTATTAGTTGATTCTCATGCAACAGATTGAATTGCAAGATGGAGTAGAAGCAAAGGTTGAAGGAGCTGAGCTCATTCTCAAAGGAAAGCTTGGCTCTGGAAGGATAAAGATAAACGACAAGCTTTTATCTGTAAAGGTAGAGGGCAATAAAATAATTATTGAACCTTCAAAAGAGAAAAGGCTAAAAAGAGTTGCAGCAATGGCTGAAAATGCATTGGTTGGCAGGATAAAGGCTGTGTCTGAAGGAGTTCAGAAAGGTATAGAAAAGAAGCTTCAAGTAGCATTTGTTCATTTTCCAATAGCATTGGAGCTTAAAGGTGATACTCTATTGATTAAAAACTTATTCGGAGAAAGGGCCCCCAGAAAGGCTAAGATAGTTGGCAATACAAAGCTAGAGATAAAGGGGCAGGAGATAACTATAAAAGGAATTGATCCTTATGAAGTAGGCCAGACAATAACAAACATACAAAAGGCATGCAAAATAGTGGACAAAGATACGCGCATTTTCCAAGATGGAATATACGAGGTTGCAGGTGAATGATTATGTTGAAAAAAAGAGAGCATCCAAGGTTTGTTGTGCCTAACTATGGCGCAAAGAATAGGAAAAGGGTTAAGGATAGATGGAGGAGCCAACGTGGAGAAGACAACAAGAAAAAGCTAAAGAAGAGTGGCTATGGAAAGATGCCAAGCATAGGCTATAAGAATCCAGATGAAGTAAGGTTCAAAGAAAAGAATGGAATGCTTAAAATAGTAATTCATAATGAGAATGAGCTCAACCAAATAATAGGCAAGAAAGATTATGAGGTTGTCCTTGCGCATGAGCTTTCAAAGAGGAAGAAAATGGAGCTTCAAAGGCTTGCAGAGATGCACGGCATGAAGGTTTCTAACAAGGTGAAAGTATGAGCATGAAGTTTGCAAGAAGGGCTGCTGCTGAAATACTGAATCGTGGGGAGAGCTCAATAAGGTTCAACAAGAATGCTTTGGAAGAGATAAAAAAGGCATTAACAAAGGATGACATAAGAAGGCTTATACAAAACGGCTCTATATTTGCTGTAAAACCAAAGCACAACCTTAGCCTAAATTCAAAGCTGCTTAAAAAGAAAAGGGAAGAGGGAAGAAGGCGTGGATTTGGAAGGAGAAAGGGAACGAGGAAGGCTAGGGGTGGTATAACCTGGGAAAAGAAAGTTAGGTCACAGCGCGCTTTGCTAAAAGAGCTCAAGAAGATGGGCAAGATAGACAATGCAAGCTTTAAGAAGTTTTATATGCTAATTAAAGGAAATGCATTCCCAGACAAAGCATCTTTGCTTCTTCACCTTAGGGATGAAGGCATATCAATAAGCGATGAGGAAAAGAAGAAAATAGACGAAGCACTAAAAATGAGGTATGCGTGAGAAAATGAGAGTAAAAGAACTTCCATTTAAAAGAAGGAGGCTTGGCCTTACAAACTACAAGAAAAGGCTAGCTTTTGTCAAAAGTGGCTTGGAGAGGGTAGTTGTAAGGAAGAGCAATAGGCACATAATGGGCCAAGTCGTAAAGTATAATGAAAAAGGTGATGTTGTTCTTGCTACTGCTCATTCAAAAGAGCTTTTGAAATTCAACTGGCCAGCTAGGGCAAACAAGCCTACAGCATATCTTACAGGCTTGCTCCTTGCAAAGAAGTACAAAGGCTCTGGCGAACTTGTGCTCGACATAGGCCTTTCATCCCCTGTCAAGAATTCAATACCTTTTGTATTTGCAAAAGGCTGCATAGATGGAGGCATGAAGGTAAAAGCAGGATTTGAAATGGAAGAGAGCGAATATAACGGCTCTACAATAAGCAAGTATGCTTCTTTGCTTAAGTCTGATGAAGCCAAGTATAAAAGGCAGTTCGGCAAATATATAAAAGATTCTATAAAATTAGAAGAATTGCCAAAGCTTTTCGAAGAGGTAAAGTCAAAAATAATGAACATGAAGGAGGTAGCTAAATGAACGGAGAAGAGGAAAAATTTAGTATTGATGCATGGAAGCCTAGAACAAAGATAGGCGAGCTAGTAAAAAGCGGCCAAATAAAAAGCATAGAGCAGATATTTGAAAAAGGTGTACCTATAAAAGAGGTAGAGATTGTCGATGCTCTGCTTCCAAATCTTGAAAGCAAGGTTCTTGAAATAGCATCTGTCCAGAGAATGACCAAAAACAGCAGAAAGCAAAAATATAGAGCAACTGTTGTTGTTGGAGACAAGAACGGCCACATAGGCATAGGTGTAGGCAAGGATGTAGAAGTAAAGCCTGCAATAAGCGCAGCAACAAAGGATGCAAAGAAGAAGATAATCTCTGTTTCATTTGGCTGCGGCTCATGGGAATGCAACTGCGGCACTCCTCACAGCCTGCCTATAACTGTAAGAGGCAGGTGTGGCACTGCAGAGATAATATTGAAGCCTGCTCCTAGGGGTGTAGGCATAGTTGCTGGTGAAACAGCAAAACAGGTGTTGGAGCTTACAGGCATAAAAGATGTTTGGAGCTTTTCGAGAGGAAGGACTAGAGACATATACAACATGGCTTTGGCAACCTATAGAGCACTCAAAAGCCTTAATGAGATAAAAAGCCCAAACAAGCTTTATGTTCCTGAAGTGAAAATAAAAGAAGAAAAATAAATTGCTACTCTATTTTTATTTCTTCTCCGGCACCCTCTTTCTTCTTAAGCACTATCTCCAAAGTGCCGTTCTTGAGCGTTGCTTTGGCGCTTTTTGCATCTACTTCAGCTGGCAATGGAATTGATCTGTAGTAATGTCTTGAGCTTCTCTCCCTGTAATAGTAGTTCTCTTCCTTTTTCTCCTTCTCGCTTTCCTTCTCTGCCTTTATTATGAGGTTGTTCTTTTCTACTTTGACTTTTATATCCTGCTTGTCTACGCCTGGCATGTCTGCTTTTATCCTTATCGAATCCCCTTCGTCTATCATGTCTATCTCAGGGAAACTGAAGTCTGATCCAAATCTTGTCGGGAAGAAGTTCTTGAATGCTGAAAATGGATCTGCGAAAAAGTCGCTTGGCGCTAACCACTCCTTATTTTTCTTCTCCACGCTATCACCCCACTTTTATCTACTCTTGTTATATATTATGTAGGAACAAAAATAAAAATTTTACTTTTTATCTGCTAGTATATATTATGCTTTATAGCTTTTCTTCTAGTAATAGGAATGATGAACATGCAATATACGCTTGCTAAAAAAATCGCGCGCATATTCTTTAATAAGAGGAGCTCCAAAGCGCAAAGCGCAATGGAATATCTAATGACGTACGGATGGGCGATCCTCATCATAGCAGTAGTTCTGGGCGCACTCTTCAGCCTTGGAGTTTTCAACAGCTCCTCGCTTATAGGCACAAGTTGCGTAGCACTTTCAGGCTATTACTGCGCAAACCCTGTACTTAGCACAAGCGGCACACTTACACTTACAATAGGCCAGGCAACAGGAACAAGCTTCAGTTCTGCAACAGTATATGTAGTGCCAAGTGGTTCTACCTTTAGCACTTCTGATGCGAACGCGGTTATTACAGGAGGTCTTGCCTCTGGTCAGACTGTTCCAGTAACAATAGCACTGCCGCCAACTTCACCATATCCTTCCTCATATACTACAGTAGGAACACCATTTACAGGATATGT
>JAGDYD010000043.1:10236-11772 GCA_023256515.1 Microcaldota archaeon | reverse complement strand
GCGCTTGTATGTTTATTGTAAGTGGCACAGCAGATATTGAAGGATCATCCCCAGTAGCGACTAGATAAACAGTATATTTCCCAGGCTTTGCTGAGCTTGATGCGCTTATTGTCATTGTTCCGCTATACGTTGGGTCGCCATAAGCCTGCGAGAAGCTTATTGAAATGCCGTCAGAGGAAAGAGCAGATGCATTTGAAACGCTTATTGTGGTCCCCCAAGTTGCTCCAGAATACAGGCTTACTGTGTATTGTATTGATGTGCTAGAGCCTTGCATAAGGCTAACGTTGCTGCTGCTAAGAGATATCTGCGATGATCCATACCCTTGGGCAAACAAAGCTTGGAAAAGAGAAAAAAGAAAAGCTAATGCATATATTTTTAGCCTCATTAAAGACACCTTTTATTCTTTTTACTTCTTTGCATCCAAGGCTATCCAAGCAAGGTCGGCTATCAATATTATTATACCTAGTGCAAGCCACAATGGAACAGAGTAGCTTGTTGCTGTCCAGTATAGGTCTGCTATTAGGATTATCAATCCAAGCAATACTCCGAGTTTGTTCATATTATCACTTTTTTATAACTAAGTTATAAGATTTAAAAATCTAATTATAAAAATTTTCAATCTTTCACAAAGATAAAACATTCGCTTGCGCATAAGCTTTTAAAATTTTAGTTCGATTAGAATATGATCATATGAAAGCAAAAAATATTTGCAAGCCCGGATATGAACAGGCACTTATGGTTTTAGGAGGCATATTAATACTTGCAAGCGGCCTTTATTCTTATGCAAATGCACCTTATTACCAAGGCGGCATGAGCTTAGCAAGCTTTGCGGAATTTGGGCTTGGCTATAGGATGGCGCCTCTTGGAATAGTGCTGGGTATTATGATAATAGGCGCTGGTTTGCTTACAACCTCAACAAAGCAGGTATGGAAGGTAATGTGGTCTGTTACTGCATTGGTATTTTCTATATTAAGCATGTTTTCAGGAGGCGGTTTCTTACTTGGCATGACATTGGGAATTATCGGAAGCAGATATTAGCTAAAGTACTCGCCTTGGATAATACTTGATGCGGCTTCCAGTAGAAAAAGAATTGAAAACAACTTTGTTCCAATCAAATTTTAATGAATCTCTTTTAAGCCATTCAATCTGAAAATCCAATTCTTCTTTGCCAATATTCGCAAACCTCATTATAAAAGGCTCATCACTTCTCGGTTCTTTCATAAAGTCAAGCTCGTGCTCATATATGTCTTCTCCAACTGCGAAATATCTACCTACTTTGTTTCTAAAGAATTTATAGACTGTACTTACCCACCTTTCTGAGCCAATATTTGGTGAATTGTCTTTATAGCACTTGATTGAGATGCTTTGCTTCTCGCCTGTGTCTAATTCTGTATATGATAGATAGACATTTTCACCCTTCAAAGAAACCTCATTAAGAAAATAAGCACTTCCTTGCCTCATCTTTGGCTCCACCATTTTTCCTTCTTTCGTAAAGAGGCGCATCTCTTTGAAGATCTCATTTATTCCTTCCGTGTT
>JAGDYD010000043.1:9589-10226 GCA_023256515.1 Microcaldota archaeon | reverse complement strand
TACAGGCCCAATATTGTGCTCAGGAATTACAGTGTATTTTCCAATATCTGCGAAGAAATTTGCCATTCTCAATATATATGGCTCATCACCATCTTTAAAAACAACAGTGAATACAAAACTCTTTTTGTCTTCCGCTTTGAAATAGGCATTAAGCAATCGCTGCTTGCTAAAAGAAGCCTCCTCTATATTTTTAAGCCAATACGCTTTGCCTCTTTCCATGAATATGTCTACATTCTTGAAATCATACCATTTAGCTATACTGTTTACTTCATAATTTGAAAAAAGTATATTATCAGAGAGTATTTTATCCCTTATTCCTTTTAAAACTGCACCCTGAGATGCAAGAGATTCTGCCAATATCTTAAAGTCTATACTATTGCCGCTTATTTGCACCCCATTCGAAAAAACCAGAATAATCGACTCGTCCCTAAATGAAAAAACGCCTTTTATATCCTTAGATTCTGTATAATAAGCTAGGAGTTTGCCACCTTTTTCGCTATTCTTTAACATCTTTATCATCATTCTGAACTGGATCATCTAGCCTAATTTGGCCTTCAGGCATTTCAACTACAAATTCCCAGTTGCCTTCCATTGCATAAAACTTCAACCCGGCATTTCTTCTATCCAGATAAGAATA
>JAGDYD010000043.1:5014-9579 GCA_023256515.1 Microcaldota archaeon | reverse complement strand
TTGCTCTTTAGGAACTTTAGCAATTCGCTTAGCATTGGATCTTCCTTGTCAACGAAAAGAGGAACATATCTCTTTGCCCCAATTCCTTCTTGCTCGCCTTGCGGTATGTTTGTTATTAAGACTGCTTTCCTGTTTAGCTCTTTTTCGTGCTCTATATCTCTTATGCTCTTCAACTGCTTGAACATCTCTTTTTTAGAATCATATTCATAATGCTCAAGTCTAAAATCAACACCGCCATTTGGATTTAGGTCATAGCCCAGTATTCTAAATTCCAAATAGGCAGGCAGTTTGGTTTCATTCATTTCAACATGGCTTTTCACTAAATCATAGTATATTTCTTGCGCCTCTTTTTGCTCCTCAGACTCTTTATCTTTAACTTTGAAGTTTTCCATAAAGATCTATTAATTCTCGGCTTTCCAAATTTATAAATTTTTATTTTGTTTTGTTTATAACTAATTAATATACTTTTTGTGCAATATATGATTAGGTAGAAGATATGCAAAGCTATAAGCCAGAAGATGTTGTAAAAGAAAAAAGAGATGTGCATCCCTCTATTTTTGGGGTTATAAGGGAGAAAAGAGAAATAGAAGACAAAATGCTAAAGGTAAAGCACAGGATAGGCATTTATAGTGCAAAAGGAGGAGTTGGCAAGACAACTACAGCAATAAACATAGCTTATGCTTTGAGCAGCATGGGCTTCAAAGTTGGGCTACTCGATGCAGATATAGACTGCCCAAATGTTACGCTTTTTCTGGGCATAAATGAAAGGATAAAAGAGTATCCTTTAAAGCCAATAGAATACAAAGGAGTAAAGGTTCTTTCTAGCGCAATGCTTGTTGAAGATCCATCTAAGCCCATAATATGGCGTGGCCCTATGATAGCAAAGATGGTGAGCGACTTCTTGAAAGAGACAGAATGGGGAGAGCTTGACTACCTTATAATAGATCTGCCCCCAGGCACAAGCGATGCACCTCTTTCTATAATGCAGCTCCTAAGCTTGACAGGATTTATAATAGTAACAACACCTCAGCATATAGCAGCTGTAAATGCTATAAGATCAGGCACAATGATCAAAAAATTCAATATTGCACTTCTTGGGGTAGTTGAAAACATGTCTGATGGCGAACCAAAAGGCGCAAGAGAGGTTGCAGAGGAGCTTGGCTGCGATATACTTGGCGTAATAAAAAAGAGCGATAAAATAAGCATGCTTTCAGACCAGGGCAAGATACCAGTTTTGGAAGATGAAGAAGCAAAAGAGTGGTTTATGAATATAGCAAAGAAAATAGCAGAAGAGCATTAATCGCTTTCAAGCCTCTTTTTCTCTTGAATCACTCTTTCTATTATTATTTTGAACCAAGCAGTATATTTGTCTGGGTTCTTTTTCATGTCGGCATATATATTCTCTAGCTTCTCCCATTTCCAATCATCTGCCTCTTCAGGGTTTGGATATGGCTCTTTATCGTATATGCCAAAGAATACATGGTCATATTCGTTTTCAGTAAGGCCTGAGCCAACATCGGCCTTGTAGATAAAGCTAAAAACCTCTTTAAGAGGGCAGTCAAAGCCCATCTCTTCCTTTAATCTTCTGTGCGCAGCATCTTCAAGGCTCTCGCCTGGCCTAGGATGTGTGCATACAGTATTGGTCCATAGGCCTTTGCTATGGTATTTGCTCATAGCCCTCTTCTGGAGCATTAGCTCTCCTTTGCTGTTGAATACAAATATTGAAATGGCTCTATGCAGCTTGCCCCCATTCATATGGGCCTGCATCTTCTCTTCTGTGCCTATCTGCCTATCATTCTCGTCAACCAGTATTACCTCTTCCATTTAACCAAATCAAATTGCTAGCTAAAAAAATAAAATGCTTTCATTTAATAGCCTCTTAGCAATCATGCTTGTTTTTCAAAAGTTAGGCAGATACTTTTATAAGCATTCCAACTAAAAACTCTATTATGCACTTTATAGTTGCCGTGCCTCTAGACAAAGAGCTTGCAAGCTTCATAGGCAAAAAAGGCTCAGAGAATAGTATAACATTCTACAATAGAGTTTACAATGATGATGTTGTAGTTGCCTTAATGCCTTCAAACATTGAAGAGAAGCCTTATGGCTTAGCGCAATCTCTTCTCCTTTCAAGCCAAATAATAATAAGCACATCAAACATAGACAAGAATTTTGGAGAGGCATTGGTTGCATCTGGCCTATTAGAAAAAAGAGTAATATTCACAAACGAAAATGAAATAGGTGAATTGGCAAAAAGCGCTGGAATAAGGGCTTATTCAATACATGGAAAGGAAGAAATACTAGACAAAATTGTAGAATTCAAGCCTAAAGAGGAGCTTGCATCAAGTAGGATTAAAAGGGTAGACATAGACAAGTCTTTTGTTGTTAGGGGCGTAGGCACAGTTGTGCTTGGGATTGTAACCTCAGGCAGTATAGCTGTGCATGATACCCTTTATGCGCCAAATGGAAAAGAGGTGTTTATAAGATCCATACAAAGCCAAGACAGAGATATAGAAAGCGCGCCTTTATACACTAGAGTGGGCTTGGCTGTCAAAGGTATAGAATATGATGAAGTAGAGAAAGGAGATATATTCTCTAACGAGCAGATAAAGCCCATCCAGGAGCTCGAGGCCGAGATAAAGCAATCAGAGATAGTAAAGGAAGAGCTTAAGGAAGGCAGCACCTACGGCTTTGCAATCAACTTTTCTTATACTTCTTGCACAATAAAAAATGTTGAAGGCAAGAAGATCAAATTATCATTGGATAAGCCTTTACCTTTTGCAAAAGGGGACCAATTCTTTTTGATAAGGCAGAGGCAGCCAAGGCTATTTGCAAGCGGTGTAGTGTTATGAGGTTTATGGCTTGGCATGTAGAATATTTCAAAGCACACCCAACTGAGAAAGGCCGTTCAAGCATTGTTGAGGATGCAAAAGATATAGAATGCGGAGAGGCTATGCTCCTTTTTGTAAGCTTTGAAAAAGGAGATTATGAAAAGAAGGTGGATATTATAGACAAAGCAGTTAATGAGGTTCACAGCATAGCATCGCAACTAAAGATAAATACAATAGTGATAAATCCATTTGCACATATGTTTGGAGAGCTTGCAAAGCCAAATGAGGCAATGGATATGCTCAATGAATTGCAAAAAAGGCTTGAAGATAGGGGCTTTAATGTGTTGAGGCTTTCATTTGGCATGTTCTATGAGATAGAGCTGAAGGCAAAAGGGCACAAGCTTGCAAGAATATCAAGGATTATTTCCTGATATGCTCCATGAATAAGGTATTTATCTCAATGCTCTCAAGTGTTTCATCAAGATCTTTCTTTATCATAGGTGTATAATTCTTCTTGTTTGTAAAGAATCTTTTTATCTCATTTAGCTTTTCATAGCCATAGTATGAAGAGAATACAGAGACAAATCTTGGAAGTATGTGGTTACCTGCACCAAACCTAGACCTTAGCTCATTCCAATTCTTTTCTACCCAATCGAGCAATATCCACTTGTTTGCAGGATTTGAAGCTACTTCGCTTGCAACATAGAAAGAGTCTTGAAGCTTTACATGCTTTGACAATGAAAATTCAAGAGCTTCCTTGCATAGCTGCTCCTCTTTGAAAAAACCAAGAGAGAGAAGCAGATAAACCTTCTTCTCAGGGAACTCTTCTTTTATATAGGCATTTTTAAGCATCTCAAATACTTCCTTATCTCCGTTCCATGCAGATACAAAGTATATCGCGTTCCTTATATTTGGGTCTATATCTCCTTTTATAGCTTTTTCAATATTCTCTTTGGCAAATTCTGCTATTTTTTCATCTCCAAGTATGCCCAAGCCTGTTATAACGCTAGGCCTGAACATGCTACTAAATTCATCTTCATTCTTCTTTGGATTCAAGCCCAGCTTATCAAGAGCTTTTTTGAAATAGAGCAAGCCAAGCTCCTTTATCTTTTTATTCTGCTCTGTTGAATAGGTAATGTTGTTCAAGCCCATTATATGGCCAGCTATCTGCATATTCAAAGGATAAGAGGGCTCCATCATATATTCTTTTATGAAGCTCAGATAATCATCAAGACCTATTTGCCTTGCCCTTAGCATATTGTATAGGTCGCTTTCTATGCCGCAGCCATCTGCATCGTCTAGTATGCCATCTCTGTATGCTTTGCCAAGCTTCTCAAGCATTTCTTTTTCATATTTTACCCTGTAGAAGCCTTTTTGGCCGTAATTTAGTTTTATCCAGTCTGCCTCATCTTTTATAATGCCATTCTTTTTCTCAAGAAGAATCCTTGCCTCTTTTCCATTTCCAGCAAGATAAGAAAAGTATGTTATTGGTATGGGCCATATTCCACCCTTGCTCTTGCCCAATGTTGTAAATCTTTCTTGCCCTAAAGAGAATCCGGCATTTTTTCTATCTTTCTGGACCTTTACTATAGGGTAGCCTTTTTTGTCTATCCATGCGCTTGCAACCTCTTTTGCCTTTATCTTCTTGCCCTCTTTTCTTGCTTCATCATCCAATGCATTCCAAAGGTCAAACTTGGTTGCATTGCCATAAGCATTCTTTGAAAGATAATTGTGCAG
>JAGDYD010000043.1:0-5004 GCA_023256515.1 Microcaldota archaeon | reverse complement strand
AAAAGTTTCTGGGCCAACATAATCTTCAAGCATCCTCAATATTGAGCCTCCTTTTTCATAGCTTATCCTGTCAAATATGCTCTCAATCTCTTCTGGCGACTTTACTTTTACATTTATTGGATGCGTCTTCTCAAGCTGGTCTGCAGCCATGGCAACAGAAACCACATCAATAAGGTATTCTAAATCCACCTTCCACTCAGGATATACGCTCTGCATTGCTTTATAGCTCATATATGTTGCAAAGCTCTCATTAAGCCAAAGGTCATCCCACCATTTCATTGTTACGAGATCACCAAACCACTGGTGGGCAAGCTCATGCGCTATGGTTTCTGCTATGCCTCTCTTGTTTCTTATAGAAGCATTTTTTTCATCTGCAAGAAGATCCACTTCTCTGAATGTTATTGCACCCCAATTTTCCATTGCTCCTGCTGCGAAGTCTGGTATCGCTATTATGTCAAGCTTTGGCAGAGGATATTTTATTCCAAAGTATTTTTCATAAAATGCCACAAACTTCTTGGTAAATTCCATAGCCAGTTTTGCATAGCCTAGCTTGCCTGGAGTAGTTGCTACTCTTATCTTAAGCTTGCCTAGGCTCCCGTTTAAGTATTCAAATCTTCCAACCCCCATATATAGCAAATAAGTAGACATTTTTGGAGTTGGATAAAATGAGACCTCTTTTTTGCTGCCTATTATTTTCTCGGATTTTATAGGCATGTTTGAAATAGCTTCAAGCTCTTTGTCTATGACAAGAGTAAGCTCGAATACAGCCTTTTTTGAAGGCTCGTCAAAGCATGGGAAGGCGGCACGGGCGTCTGAAGACTCGAACTGTGTTGTCAACAGCTTTTCTTCCTTTCCATTAAGCATGTATTTTGACAAGTAAAAGCCATACATCGATTCGTTGTGAATACCATAGTAGCTTATCAGTATCTTTGCCTTACCTTTTATAGGCTTTTGAAGGAGAAGCTTAAGCTCCTGCTTTCTTTTGTCGAGCTTTATCTTTGGCTTCTGCTCTGATTTTGCAAAAACGGTTGCGTCCTTTATATCAAGCTCCTTTGCATTCATCTTTATCTCTTTTGTTTCCTCCTTTGCCTCTATCTCTATCTCAACCTTTCCTTCAAACCTTTTTGAGTCTGCATCTGGGTATATAATAAGCTTATATCGTATAGGTAAAATTTCCATATTTAGTATATCGCTAAAAAGGTTTATATATGAGAAGTAGCTGTGAGAAGTAGCAAAATATTTATTGTGTACAATTTTAAAGGCATAGGGCCAGAGAGATTAAAAGAAAGAAAAGTTGAAATAAGAGATATAGAACAGATAAAGCAACCTAATGACGATTCCTGCGGAATAGCTTGTGTAACATCAATAGTTGAATCAATCAACAGATCAGAGGATAAGCAGCTTAGAGATTTAATGGAAAACACCGAAATAAGGTCTATAGAGCATGGTCTACGTGGCCACAATTGTGGCACACGAATTTCTTGAGGCTCAACGTATCCTCAAGTGATTAGAAATCTATTAATACCTAAATCCAATTTTGACGCGACAGTATTAACAAAAAGAAGATAAAAGAAAATTGGGCTTTTAAGCCTTTTTGAAAAGAAGAATGTCTTCCCCTTTTATAAGCTTTTTCCTTCCAGCATGGCTCGCATATTTCAAAGCCTTCTCTGCTATCTTTTCTGTTAGCCTTTCGAGCTCTTTTTCGAGCTCAAGGACTGCATCCTCTGTTACTTTTTCAGCTCCAGCTTCTCTTATGAAGAGCTCTATATCGTATAGACTGTACCCCCTACCACTCAAAAACATCACCCCACTTGAAAAGCATAAGCTTATTGCAAACAAGCTTTAAAAAGCATTTGCGTTATTTTTGAATAGTGGCATTCATATCCATAGATATAAGCTGCTCCATGCTCATTCCATTTTCAAAAGCTTCCTTTTTGCTTATCCTATAGCTCTTCTCAGCCTGCCTGAGCTTTGCTATAGGTATGAAGAACCAGCCCTTGCCATTCATGCGCCAAGCTATAAAGGTCCTAAGCCCAGTATTTGATTCCCATGATTTAAGCACTTCATACTTCTCAGGCTCTATAGCTACACTGCTTTCCCAAGCCTTGCACTCAAAGGCAAAGCCCTTGCCAGATTTTATTGCTATTATATCAGGGCTTATAGAATTAACTCCGCTTCCTGCACTCCTCATTACTGAAAAGCCCATCTGGGCAAATATTGACAAGAGTTCTCTTTCTCCCCTGGCGCCTTTTACATACCTGTTCATCGAATAATTGAATAGTGGAAATATATATTAAGTTTTGCTTTGAATATTATATTAAAATTAGTTGCAGGTTCAATTATGCCTTATTCATGCTTAACCTTTTCAGCGCTTTCGCGCAAATATAAAGGTAGCGTGGGCAATTGACTGCAGCTAATCCTATGCAGTGGTTGGGTTGAAAAAAAGCAAAGAAATAAGCGCTGTTGTGGTTGAAATAATAAAGAAGATGCAGCAAGATAATACAGTAGTAATAGTAGAGGGGCAGCATGACATAAGCACTTTAAGTGAAGTAGTAGAATACCTAAGCAGCAAAGGCAAGATAGAGAAAAAAGAGGTATATGCAGTAACCTTCGACAGGCTTCTATATAATCACTTGCAGATAAATGGACAAAAGATAATAGTAGCAATGGACGGCGACAGAAGAGGAGAAGAAAAGAAAGAGCAAGCAATAGCTCTGATAAGAGAAAGGTACCCTCAATCCACAATAGATGAGAGTACAGGGAGAAGACTCCTTAAAATACTTGGAACCAACCACATAGAAGGTGTATTAGGACCAATAAAAGAGTTTGAAAAAGTAAAAAGGTGATATTATGGCAAAAACATACCTTGATATTGTAAAGTACATGATTGAAGGAACATTTAGCATAGAAGGGCTTGTTGACAAGCCTGATCTGATTGGAGCAGTATTCGGCCAGACTGAAGGCCTTCTCGGAGATGATCTTGATTTAAGGGAGCTCCAGAAAAACGGCAAAATTGGCAGGATAGAGATAGAGTTATCCCAATCAGGGAGCAAGACATATGGAAAGATATACTTGCCGGCATCTCTTGACAGAGTAGAGACATGCATACTTGCAGCAGCAATAGAGTCAGTAGACAGAGTAGGCCCTTACGAGGCACAATTCAAGATAACAAAAGTAGAGGATACAAGGGCTGAGAAAAGAAGGAAGCTCCTAGAGAGGGCAAAAGAGCTTGTAAAGCAATTATTGACAACAGAGATACCAGATAGCAAGGAGCTTGCGGAGATGGTCCAGAGCGAGGTGAAGATAAGCGAAGTCGTAAATTACGGGCCTGAGAACCTGCCTGCTGGCCCAGATATAGCAAAAAGCAGCGAGGTGATAATAGTAGAGGGGAGGGCAGACGTGCTTAACCTGCTAAGGAATGACATAACGAATGCAATAGCCATAGGCGGAGCCACCAACAATATTCCCAAGAGCATAATAAACCTGTGCAACGAGAAGGAGGTTACGTTGTTTGTAGACGGAGACCGCGGAGGGGACATGATAATAAGGTCTCTTATAAAGTTCGCCGAAATAGATTTTGTGGTAAAGGCTCCTGATGGCAAGGAGGTAGAAGAATTGACAAGGAAGGAGATAATAAAGGCGCTGCGAACCAAAGTGCCTATAGAGCAGTATCTGGAAATCAACAAGATAAAGATGCAGCAGAATCAGAGCCAGCAGCAGAAATATTACAGCAAGGAGCAGCACCAGGGCAATCAGGCAGTGCAAGGTGGCCAGAACAATCAAAACAATCAGGGCAATTACAACGGATCGCAGGCTGAACATGGCTTAGATACGGTTGAAAGGCATCAACAAGAGGTTACGCAGGCAAAGAGACCTGATGAGAATGCTTATGCAAACAGCGAAGCAAGCGAGCAGGTTTCAGATTTGGATATAGACAACGAGGATGCGCAAATAGAACAAGTCGGATATTCGAGCAGCGCTCAACAGGAAGCGCCGCAGAAGCAGGAAAAACCGGTATTGCAGGCGATTGTTTTATCGCAGTTGGCAAAAGGCCTTGACGAACTCTCAAATACGTTGAATGCGAGGCTCTACAACAGCGCCGGCGACATTATATACGGAAAGGACATACCTATAAGGGAGCTTATACCGGCAATGCAGGATACAAACAACATATACGCTGTAGTGCTCAACGGGATAATAACGCAGCGTCTCATCGAGCTTGCGCTGCAGAAGGGGGTAAAGGCCTTGTACGGAATACGCGCAAACCCAATGCCGAAGAAGCATCCGGAGCTTATAATATATACGAAGGAGCAGGGCAGGATAGAATAAAGCGCTGCTTGAGAAGCAGCTGCATGGCATGCAAGCTGGAGCAGGACACATTTTTCTACGTGGTTGATTGCATGAAAGTGCTGATAATGGATATGGGCTCGCGCATGAACAGGTTCGGGGGCGAGGCAAGGGTAGCTGCGCAGCTTTACCACAAGCTGAAGAGATACTTCAGCACCTATTACTTCGGATATGAGACATATTACATAAAGCCCGCAAAACAAGATATTTGCATAAGAAGGGAAAAAGTCAAATTGTCTAGGCAGATGCGAACCAAACTGTCTGAAAACTGGATAATGCGCGCAGGCTACTATTTCCTGAGCGGCAGGCTTTCGAACCTTGGCATAAGCAAAAAAACTATTCTGGAATACGCCAAAAGGATTAAGCCAGATGTTATAATAGCCAATTCAATAGCAGATTTCCCCATAATAAGATATTTGCGTTCAAATGGAATGGAATTCAAGACATTATACATAGACCATGTAAATTTGTCAATGGACACGTTCTCTGGCATGCTCTCTAAAAATTCGCTGCCCCTTACAATGGGATCAGGCATTATCGCATGCGGCACGAATGCGTATAAAAGGAAGTTTCTCGGCTTTTTCGACAGGTGCATAGCCCTCAATTTAGAACAAAAGGAGCGCATGGAGAGGTTCACAAAAAACGTTGTTTATATAC
>JAGDYD010000020.1 GCA_023256515.1 Microcaldota archaeon | reverse complement strand
ATCATGGCATATGGATGCGCAACATGCTCTTTCCAATAGATATAATCTGGCTTGATGAAAAGTTTAAGGTTGTCGATATAGTTGAGAATGCAGAGCCTTGCCAAAGCATATTCGGATGCAAAACATATGTGCCAATAAGCCCAGCAAGATATGTAATAGAGCTCAAGGCTGGTGCTTCAAAAAAGCTGGGCATAGAAAGAGGCTCAAGGCTCGTTGTTAATATAGCCCCTGGCGAGAATTGAACTCGCGGCCTACTGCTATATAGGCATTTACCATGCAGTCGCTCTGCCACTGAGCTACAGGGGCTTATTTTATGAGAATATGCTTAAAATACCTTATAAATCTTATCTCCTTCCCTTACCCTTTGGTCTACTTTTAGCCCTATTGACTCTCCCTCACCTGCCTGTTCAACGTTTATGTGCTCTATTTGTATGCTCTGCACCTTCTGCTGGAAGTTTGTAGTCTTGCCCTCTATTGATATAGTATCCCCTACCTTGAGCCTTCCGCTGAGCTTTACTATTGCAACTCCTATCTTGTCATAGTAATGGGTTACTTCTCCTATAGGGGTTTTATTTTCCATAATTCAAAATAAGAATGATAATTTAATAGGTTTTTCCATCTCTGCTTATTATTTTTTTGTAGATCTCTTCAGCATAATCTGCCGAGAACTCTTTTTTGACTATTTCTTTTACCTCTTCAGCCCTCTTTTGGTATATGCTGTAATTTTTTGCAACATTGTCAAGGCTTTTGCCGAGCTTTTTTTCATCTAATTCAAAGCAGAGCCTCTTTACTTCTTTAGGCAATGAGGTTGAGCCTACAACAAATACGGGCACGCCTAGTAGCATAGCTTCTAGTGTTATTAAAGAGAGCCCCTCCCTTTCTGAAAACATGAGAAGGCCCATAGACTCTTTCAAGCTTTTGAAGAGCTTGCTTTGTGGCAATCTTCTTATAAATGTAACCCTATCTTCTATTTTTAGATCTTTAGCCAAGCCTTTGAGGTTTGATTCTTCTGGCCCTATGCCAATTACCTTTACGCGCTCTTTGCTCTCAGCTATGGCCCTTAATATCATATCCACTCTCTTTTCAGGTATAAGCCTGCCTATCGATATGAAATAACCCTTCTTCTCTGCTTTTTCTATTTTTGCTTCGTAGCTTGAAACAGCAGCTTGGAATACAATGCTTTTCTTTCCAAATCTTTTATACAATTCTTTTGAGGTTTCCAATGAATTTGATATAAAATAATCTGTAAGCTTTGATGAAAGGTACTCTACCAAATAGCCTATTGCACCGCCTACCTTGCCCAAATATCTCTGCCAGTATTCGATGCTCCAAACCTCATGCCATGTTATTACAAACTTTATTCTCCTTATCTTTGCATATGCAGCTATTGTAAATAAATGCAAAAAAGGAAAAGCGTCTGCATCTATAAGGTCAAAATGGTCATACTTTGCAAGCTTGAAAGGTATCAATAATGCATACTTCAATGGCCATCTTATATTTCTTCTTCCTTTAACATACATCTTGCTATTTGGTATTGCAGAGCCTGCGCAGTGATAATATATACCTTTGTATTTGAATTCGCTTTTTGGCATTCCTTCCCTAAGCATTGTAAAGCAATGCACTTCATGGCCTGCTTTTGCAAGGCTTTGCATTATTAAAAATCTCCTCTTTTCTATGCCTCCATTAAACCAGGGATATGCGCTATCATATGCAAAAGCAAGCTTCAATTTCTTCATAAATCTAATTTGAGAAAAAGGATTTTTAAAGGTATAAGAAAGGTGGAGAAGCAAAGAAAAATAAGGAATCGCATCAACTTTGCGATAAAATTAGTCAAATGTCAAATTAATTTTGGCAAATTAACCTATTCCTTAGTTAAGCTTAAAAATTTAATTATCTTGTATAGTAGTGTGATTAGAATGGCAAAACAAACAACAAATTGGGGAGTTTTTGCCTTAGAGTTCATAGGAAGCCTCTTCTACCTTGCAGTGGTTTTCACAACAAGCGGCAGCTACATGAACAATGCATGGTCTTCAGCAGCGCTTTGGCTGCCTCTACTATATGCAGTTGCAGTGATAGGCTCTATAGCTTTGTTTTTCGTTAGCTTTGGAAACCTGATGGCCCTGGATGAAAAAGCAGTTTCAATGGGTGCAATGAAAGCAACAGTATGCACAGGAATAGTGCTCGCTGCATTGACATACGGCAGCTCAACCTATTTTGCAGCAACACTGATAGGCTTCATATTCGCATTCCTAGGAAGCGGAATGGGTTATAAGAAGTAATCTCTCTTTTTATTTTTCTTATTTTGTTGTGTTTGCTAAAGTGCTATTGTAGATTATCTTGTATATTTTAGTGTCTGAATTCATGTAAACAAGGTCAAGCCTTGCCACATTGTTGTCCCATAAGCACTCGTTGTTGTTGCAGAAGTAAAGAAGCTTAATCATATTGCTGTTTGCAAGCCCTGAAGCAAAAAAGAATGCACCCGTTATATTTATCGCTTCTGATGGGTTTGGAATGCTTGAATAAACTATTAGCATCATGCCTCCATTTGTTACATTATATGCCGTTTGCTTCACTATTGCAAAGCTTCCGTTGTATTCATTGTAAAATGCAATATAAGTTACTGGCGATACTGTGCCGTTTGAAAATATCAGATAGCTTGCTATGTTTTGCTGGCCATTGTTATTCAATATTATTGTCCTATCTGCAACATTGCTTCCTATAAATGTAAACACATCTGTAGTTTTGTTGAGTTGCTCATTAAGGTGAACAAAGTCTTCGTATCCGTAGAGCGATGCTTCAGAGAGGCTTAAGTTGGCCTCTTCAAATATGCCAAGTGTTTCTGTAAGCCAAGAATATCTTACTAATAAGTAATTTGGCTTTCCATTTATGTTGCTTAGCAGGAATTGGCCGTCTGGGCTTGAATTATATAGCCATCTAGCAAATGCATCCGCTTTTGTAGCATTCTGCGAGCCTACACTGTCTGTTACGCTTATCCTGTCTGCCCAGCCCTCTATTGGGCTTCCATCTGGCCAAAGTGTTAGGAATATAGAATTTGATGGCGTATTATTCTTTATCCAGCTCAATGCGCTTAGGAATTGCGGATTTATATTGTCTGCTTGGGTGAGGACATTTGAAGATAAATAGTCAACTATCGCTGTATATAGCAGGAAGGCTATTATTATACCATATCCTGCATACAAGTAAATCTGCCTGCGCTCCTTGAAGTAAATTATAAGCCAATATATTGTATATGCAGACAATATTGCCAAAGGCACTGAGAGCAATGAGTTGAACCTTACAGCATGTATCTGCAGGTACGCAGTTGTAGCATAATAAGATATTACAGTTAGCATCATCTCATTTGGTCCAAATTTTATATATGCTCTTGCGCTCTTTATGTTTTCATCATTTTCTAGCTGCATGAAAAGGTATGGGGCAAATGAAATGAGCATAATTATCCAGAAAAGGGTCTTGTGCAGGTAATATGAGGATATGTATAATATTATTGACATAGGCGTTGAGAACAAGAAGGCTCCGAAGCTCGCAAACAAAAAGCCAGGATTTGGCGGCTGCAGCTCTTCTATTGTTATTGCAAAATTGTTTCCATTTGTTATGAATCCATTTCCTATGAATATCTGGTATACAAATGTTGGCAGCGCAACATCTATAAATATCGCAGCAACTGCTATAAACGCTGCTGCAAATCCAAGCCTTCTTAAAGGAGTTCCTACAAGCTTGTAGTATTTGCTTATATTATTTAAGAAGTAAACTGCCAAGTACCAGCCTAATGTCATAAGGGCAAGCAGCACTATAAAGTATCTTCCAGTAAATGTTTGGGATATAAAGAAGTGCAGATACTTGTATATATTTACAAATATATACCAAACAAACGCACCAAATAAAAGATAGCTTCCTCTATCAACTATTTTTTTCTTGTAGAATACAAACCCATAAAGCAATACAACCATGAAAGCGAATACATATGTAGCCGTTGCAAATGGGGCGCCATTCCATACGAAATTGCCTCCGCTTAGCAAGAAGCCTGACAAGAATGCATAAATTAATCTCTTCCTTTGGTTATCCTCTTTTAGCACTTTTACAAAGAAGAGAAGGGATAATATAAGAAATATTGTTACAAATCCATCTCCTCTATATATTAATGCGCTGGTCCTAGCAGCATCCCCCATGCTCAAAGCTACAAAAAGCATCACAAGAAGCCCAAAAAGCCTATTTTTGCTTATATGCCTTGCAAGAAGCCATGCGCCTAAAACATCGAATATGCCAAAAAGTATTGGCACTAGCCTCATTACTGTATATGCGCTTATGCTTGAATCTATCGAATGAAGTATCAAGTATGGAAACAATGTTACCCAATAAAACCCATGCGGCTCGCTTATATATGTGTGTGCAGGCCAGCCAGATAGATTAAGGTATTCTGGTATTACAAAATGATTTTTTATTGCAGCTTTTATGACAGCATAATGGTAGAAGCCGTCAGGCTCATAAAAGCCTTGGTATTTGAGCAACGGGGTTCTGAAATATACTGTTATTATCAAGGTTGCAAAGACTGCAAGTATAAAAAGTATAGTGTCCTTGTCAAACATTTTCATGTTTTTGTTGTTTGAAACATTTGCATTTTCTTGATTGGCAGTTTCTTTCTCCATGCAGAGAACACCTTTTGATTTGGAGGCACAGGGAATCGAACCCCGGCCTGCAGAATGTCAATCTGCCATCCTACCACTAGACGATGCCTCCTCTCTTTTTTATTATACATTCTTTCTTTTATTTCTTACCTTTTTTATCAATCTCAAAAGAGTAGCCGTCTTTTGCAACTACTGTGTTTTCAAAAAACTTCTTTGCTTCATTTTTTATTGGCAAGGTATTTCTATACCTTGCGCTTATGTGCATGAGCACAAGCATCTTTGCATGCGCTTTTTTTGCTATAAGCGCAGCCTCTTTTGCTGTAGAGTGCTTCCTTTCTATTGCCAACTCAATCTCTTCTTCGGTGAATGTGGCTTCATGTATAAGCAGATCAGCATTCCTGGCTATTCTTATAGTTGATATGCAGGGCCTTGTATCTGTAGCATAAACTATCTTCCTGCCTTCTTGCAGGTATGTGACATCTCTTAGGCTTATCCTCCTGCCATTCTTTATTATAAAGCCCCTCCTTGAAATTATGCTATATTCTTCTCCCTTTATTCCAAGCCTTTCGCATTTTTCTTTTATGAAGCGCCTTTTGCTCTTTTCATATAAGGAATAGCCATAGCACTTTATGGTATGGTCAAGCCTGAAAGCCCTCACCTCTATCTCATCATTTGAGAATATCTTGCCTGGCTCTACTCCCTTTATTATTATAGGGTACCTTATTATCGCTTTGTCGAATGTTATCAAATTGCTTATTACATTTTCATAGCCTAATGGCACATATATCTCTAGTGGCTCCTGCCTATTATTCAAAGCAAATGTCCTTACAAGGCCTGCTATGCCTATTACATGGTCTCCATGCGTGTGGCTTATGAATATTGCCTTTACCTTTGATATGTTTACCCCATTTTGCATCATTTTCATTTGAGTGCCTTCTCCGCAGTCAAACAAATATATGCTGCCATCTTTTATTACAGCAACGCTCGGCAAGCCACGGCTCTTTGTTGGGGTAGAGCCTGAGGTTCCTAAAACAACCACTTTGAACATGAAAGCACCTAATAAATTATTTTTATCTTTATCTTTTTGTTCTTTAGGTCTATGCCAATAATCTTTATTGAATCTGTTTCGAAGCTTTTAAGCTCTTCTATGCTGAACCTTTTTGCTTTATTTGCATAGCTTATCATTTGGTTCAATTGGTTTATATTAAGCATTATAGCATTGCCCAGCCTTGAATACCTATCGGCATCTTCATCAAGCTTCTTTATGAGCTCTTTTTGCTGCTCTATGCTCTTTTTAATAGACTCTTTCTCCTTTTCTATACTGCTTTCTTCCTTTTCGCCCCTCTCTTCAAGGTAGAACTCATCGAGCAGAGCGCTCAATGTATCATATTCCTTTACATTTTCATTGCTATTATCATACTTTTTTATCTTTACCAATGCATAATCATGCTCCTTCTTGTAAAGCCTGGGCTTTGAATTCATAGCCTCTTCATTTGTTTTATCCAAGTTTTTTGCCAAGGCTTTAATGCTTTCTTCATTTAAAATACCAAGCTTTGATTTTGGATCAAGGCCTGCTTCCAATATTGCATTTTCAACATATAGCGGGCCATAATCAAAGTATTTTGATATGCTTATGAGCTTGTCATCTCCTTTTTCTTTTGAAAGCCTTGCTAATATCTCTTCAGTGCTTCCCACAACAGGCTCTTTTTTAGGAAAAGAGTACTTTTCTTTGTAATCCAGGCTTCTCTCTTTAGTTTTAACCCTCTTGTAAAGGGCTATTATATTGTATGCACTATCTACCAATATCAAATTCCCTTTTGCAAACATCTCGAATATAAGCTTGTAATCTTTGAATTCAAAAACAATTATCCTGTCGTTTTCATGCTGGTAAACCTTCTCAAGCATATGGTTCTCAAGCCTTCTTCTCATCTGCATTGCAAACTCGCTTGCATCTTCATGCTCGCTCAAGTAGCTGCTGAGATTTATTGTCTTAAGAAGCTTTGCATATACTATCTTTTGCACCTCTTTGTAGAAAGAGAGTTCAAATTCTTCTTTTCCAACCTCATAGAACTTTCTAAGGTAAAAACCTTCTATGCCTTCAAGCTCTTTTGCAAGCCTTTTAAGCTCAAGCGAAGCTAGCTCGCGCATCTCCTCAGCTTTTTAGCTTCTTGAGCCCCTCTTCTTTTATTACTTTTGCAAAGAGCTCTGTTTTCTTTCTTGCATCCTCGCTTTGCTCTATTGCTGTGCCTATCTGGACAATATCTGCTCCAGCCTTCAATGTCTGCCTCAGCAGCTCTTCATTTGTTATGCCTCCTGCAACTATGTAAGGCACGCTTATTGATTCTCTTACAGCCCTTATCATTTCTGGCGGCACAGGCCCTGAATGCTGAAGGGCAGGGTTTGAGCCTACATCAGTAACTATAAACCTGTTGCCAAGCATCTCGCCAGCTTCTGCAAGCGCAGCCGCTATCTTTGGCTTTTCTCTTGGTACAAGGTTGACATCCCCGACCCAGCCTACTGTACCTCCAGGCGATACAACAATATAGCCCACAGGCAGGGTTTCAAGCTTTAGGTATTTTATTATTGGAGCAGCAAGCATCTGGGCTTGTATTATCCAATAAGGGTTCCTTGCATTGAGCAGAGACATGAAATAAATAGCGTCTGCATACCTTGTTATTGTTGCTATATTGCCGGGGAAGAGTATAAGGGGTGCATCAACCTTGTCTTTTATCCCTTTGGCTACATAATCGAGAAGCTCCCCTTGAGCGCCTATGCTGCCGCCAAGCAAGATCATGTCTGCCCCTCCTTCTATGCTAGAAACTGCTGTTTTTATAGCATCGTCTGGCGTTTTGTAATCTACAGGGTCTACTAGCATGAACATCATAGCCCCTTTCTCCTCAAGCTTTTCGTAAATATATTTCTCTGTTTTTCCTATTTTCAAGAAATCACCATTATTTGTGGTGCTTTTTCAGATAAGCGCTAACAAGCTCGCCCATGCCTATGCGCATCTCAACCATAGGCCTATAGTTCAATTCATTTTTTATTTTGCTTATATCAATAATTCTATTGCTTGTCAAGAAGCGCAATTCATCTGTATCCAAGCCCCTGCTCTTTGCTATGAGCTTTACAATGAATTCGCTTGCATGCTTTTTTGGTCTTGGCACATTCAGCATGTCTGCAGCCATGTTGAAAAGAAGCTCTTGCGTGTATGAATTGCCGTCTGTTACATTGTATGTCTTGTTTTTGCTTATATTTTCGAATACTCTTGGCAGTATAAGTGCTTGCAATGCATCATAAATGTGAACCAGTGCCAAGTGGTTTTGGCCGTTGCCAATTAGATAAACCTTATTCTCTTGCAGCGCCTTGAATACTTTGAAGTAAGGCCCTTCAAATCCAGGCCCATATATTGTTGCAAGCCTCAATATAGTATGTGGCACAGTGTTTGAATACTCTTTTACTATATTTTCAGCAAGCATCTTGCTGTAGCCATATTTGTCGCTTGGCCTTAGCTCTGATTCCTCAGTCAAAACATCCCTTCTCTTCCTTCCATAAACATCTACTGTGCTTGTGAATATTACATGCTTGACTCCTCCTTTCTCTGCAGCATCCAAAACATTCCTTGTTCCTATAACATTTGATTTCATGAGCTCCTCTGTTTTGTATCTATACTCGCTTACAGCTGCAGCTAAATGGAATACATTATCTGCCCCTTGGCATGCATCATCCAAAACGCGCTGCTGACTTATATCGCCAATATATGGTATTACTCCATTTGGCAACTCTACAATCTGGCTCTTTTCTCTTACTACAGCCCTTACAACATCCCCTTTTTTTATAAGAGCTTTTACAAGCTCCCTGCCTACCTTGCCATTCGCTCCTGTAACTACGTCTATCTCTCTCTTTAGCGTTTGCTCTTCCTTAGCTTCGCTTTGCTTTGGGTCGTTGCTATCTTTTGTGCTATCTTTTTGCCTTTTCATTCGAACCACTCTTTTTCTCCAAAAGCAGGTTTGTCACTATGTTCTGCATATACCCCTGCGGCATATTGTTTATTATATAGCTTATCCAATCCCTGCCAAAAGGTATAAATACGCTCACAGTTGCCCCTTTCTTGAGCCATTTGCCCAGCCTTTTCTCGCTGTAGCCCAATTGGAATTCAAAAACTAAAGACTTTTTGTATCCATTATTCTTTGTAAGCTTCTCTATCATATAGTCATTGTGCGACAATATTACAAGCTTTGACCTCTCGGCAAGCTCCTTTAGCTCTTTCAGCTCTTTATCTTCTGTTTTTTTGCTCAAGCATATTACTTTAAGCATGCTCGCCTTTGAATTTTTCATATATTTTCTTGCGCTGTCTATGCTCCTGCATGCTATTCCAACGCCTTTTGATTTTGAGAGCTTTTCAAGCATCTTGTGTTCGTCTCCTTCAAACCAGATGAAAACGCCGTATCTGTTTCCAAATTCTATAAGCTTCTGCATATTTGACAATGCGTTTTCTTCAGATATGCTGGTTCCTAGCTGCTCTATAGGCACATGAACGCTTGCTTTCAAGCCTAGCCTTGATATTTCTCTTATTAATTGGGCGTATGTTGTGGTTATATAATTACTTTTTGCAGCATCCTTTGGTGGCTCGCTCAAGAAGCTTATAGAAGCAACTATTCCTTTTGCATTCAAAGCCTTTGCCTTCTTTATGGCTGAGCTCATCATGTTTCCTGCAATGTGCTTCTTTACAAGCCTATGAGCTATCTTTGCTACAAAAGAGTCTTCTTCCAAATAATCACTATGAATTAATTTACTATATTAATTAAAATATCTTACCATTAATGAGCCTGGGTTTTGGCTATAACGTCCATGAGAGGGTTCTTCACTCCAAACGAATTCCTGTAAATATCATATAGAATTTTCTTCTTCCATTCTTCGCTTTTTACAAACATAAGTTCAATTTTGTGATCAGGCGCATTGAAGAATCCTTTGTGTAGAATTATAGAATCTTTTGCATTGCTTTCGCCCCTTATTATTTTGTTCACTTCTTGCAGAAGGGCCTTGTTTACTGCTTTATCGCTTGCACCCTCAACATCCCTGCCCAGCTTCTTGAGCAACTCTATCCTTTCATTCATGTGCAGCGTATTCAAAGAGAAGGCAATCTCTTTGAGAGAGACCTCTTTTATGCCTAGCATGTCGTTGATGAAGACTTGGTGGGGCAGTGCAACTGCATTGAATCCTTCTTTGCTGAGCCCAAAGAGCAGCTGAGAGAGGTTGACATCTGCAGTTATCTGCACCTTCTCTTCTGGTTTTCTTTCATAGAGTATATCAGGCATTTTATATCCATATATTCTCCTAAGGCTTGATGCGCGCCTTTCCTCTACAGGTGCTCTTATAAAATAATCATGTATAAAGAGCGCCCCCTCTCTTTCCAAGCGAGCAGAGACATTTGCAATCAAGTCGTCAAGGCTAGGGGAGAAGGTTATGGCCTTGCCCTCCTCGAGCTTGCAGAAAGCTTCAAGCTTATCAGAATCTTCCTTGCTAAGCTTCCTCAGCCCACTTTTTGATAATGTTATCATGGCTCTCTCTTCATCATAAGTAGGCTTGAATACTATTTCGCGATAATGCTTATTTTTTATTGTTACAACCATATGTGGTATATCATCTATCAATTCATTCATAAGCACGAGCTTGAACATGCCTATATCTTTCATCTCCTCATTATTCAGCACATCTGCAACAAAAAACTCTGTATTGAAGAAGCTTTCCCTGCCATGTACTTTATACTCTTCTTTTGCCTTCTCAACTGCAGGCTTGGAGATGTCAAGCACAGCATACATTATCTTATCTTTTGCATCGGTGCCATATTTGTCATCAAGCTTTTTAATCTGCTTATAAACTCCACGCTCGAAGTAAACGCCTCTTGCGCCGATCTCCAAAATCCTAAGCTCCTCTTTGGGCTCAAAGAGCTTGTAAATATTTTCATGGAAATAAGGCATAGGCATTCTAGAGCTAGATAGGTTTGCATAGAGCAAGTTCCCAAATGCCTCTTGATAATTGGCACGCATCGCCTGTGTGGAAAATCCTATATCTACATTGTTTTTGTAATATGTGAGGTTGAATTGGTAGTATGCTTCTTTGAAACCTATTTTAATGTCTTTGAACAGCATATTTTTGATAAACACACTAAGGTTTTAAAAAGCTTGTTTTAATTTTGTACAGAAAATGAAAAGGTTTTTAAGGATTGGTTGAGCAACTAAACAGCAAGGGCAAATAAGCAAAAAGCAAGTAGGCAAACAAAGAAGAAATCAAAAAGCAGAAAGGTAGGAAAAATAGGGAAAATTAAAAAATAGCATTTCGTCGAACATATGCGTCTATGAAAGAAGCCAACAATAACAAATGACGAAATTTTAAATTTAATTTATATAAAAAAAGTTAAACAAAACATAAGGTATTTAAATACTATATAATAATGAATATTCACAAAAAAATGTTTTAAGTGATAGTATGAAAAGCCTAAACGCAAAGAGGATAGCTGCTGTGGCAGCTAGTTTGCTGGTAGGTCTTGCATTGGCAGGATCTGTCAGTTTTAGCAACATACCAATAATAAACAGTGCCGGCCAACCAGTAGTGCAAATCGTAGTGGGTTCGCAGGCAAAGCCAAGCGACGGTGTGGTAGCGGCAAACATTGCTGCAGTAATAGGCAACTTGGCATACACCTCAACACCTGTGACAGCAACAGTAAATGGCGAGGGCGCACTAACTTGCAGCGTAACAACACCGACATGCACATTAACAAACAAGCAGGTATACCTTGGCGTTAGAGGATTGGTTGCGCCAACAGGAAGCTACGAGATAAGCGCACTTATCGGCTCAGTACTAAACAATGGCGTATTCTCAACAGGCAACCTACAGTATACAAAGACTTTGGACAATACAGGCACATACTCTTACCAGAAATCAGGGACAGGCCAAACATATAATATACCTAGCACAATAACAGGTGCAAGCCCTTATGAAGGTATATACAATTATATACCAATAACAGCAGTAACTCCATCAACAAACGGCGGCGGAGTATCATTCTCCTCATTCACAACATATGCAAGTCCTTACTACTACGACAACCTAGTAGGTCTTACAAATGCATACCTTCCTAGCCTGATGAGTGCAACTGGTCCATACTCTGAGAGTGAAGCACTTTACATAAGCGGCTTCCCAGTATATGACCAGGCAATAAACAACTTTG
>JAGDYD010000011.1 GCA_023256515.1 Microcaldota archaeon | reverse complement strand
TAGCTTATATTGTGTAGTGCTAGCAGCTACATTTTGGCAGGTAGCAATAAAGGCAGTTTCATAAGTATCTGTATTATCTTTCCTAACCTGCATCGTGCAGCCTGCAGGTAGTGTTATAGTTGTAAAATTGTAGTATCCTGCTGCGCCGGCTAGTACTACAAAAGAATTAGGCGTCGATACAGTATATGAAAGAGAAACGCTTGTTGAAGATCCGACAGCGTTTGTGTATAAATTGTATCGAGTTTGATTTAAGCCCATTCCAGCAATAGCAAGCCCATTATATTGCGCACCTGTAGTGTATGCTGTGCATATGTTGCTTGTTTGATGCCCTATAGAAGCATTGGCAGAGCCCAATATCGATGCGCCTGGTGG
Organism: Microcaldota archaeon; assembly: GCA_023256515.1. Lineage (GTDB taxonomy): Archaea > Micrarchaeota > Micrarchaeia > Micrarchaeales > CABMGC01 > JAGDYD01. The sequence goes on along the minus strand of JAGDYD010000011.1, from coordinate 14,087 downwards.
TGCATTGATGTCTATTGTCCAAGAAACAGCGGGAGATGAAGTTGCAAATGTATAGTTTGCGCCTGCAGCACAAATATACAACTTATACCCTGTTGGAAGCGTGATTGATTCTGGATTTGCGTCGCCGTATATACCGTTAGTCGAAAAAGACACAAGATAAGTAGATAGAGAGCTAGAATAAGCATTGTAGAAATATGAGCTTGCATTGCTTCCTACAAGATTTGTTGGCAAAGGCACCCATGTATTATTTAAAGCAATATATTTGTAAAGAGTAACTTGGCTCGGGCTTATGCCTAAGCCGCTTACCCATGCTTTGCTTACTGAGAAATTGTATATTGCATTTTTAACAAATGAATCATTTAGGCTGCTATTTATTTGGAATAAAGAGTAGAAAGGCAGGCTAAATTTTGTATAGCTACTTGGTATGCTATTCAATATTTGGACATAAGTGGATACATTGCTGAATCCGGCTTTAGGTGTAACTGATATTTCCTTTAGGATCGAATGTGGATTGTATAAGATAGGAGAAGTTATATTTGCTCTGATTATATTAACTTTTGAAAATATTTGATTATTTGAAAAGTTTGATTTTATGCTTATGTTTAGTAAATATAATTTATTTGAATTGTAATTGCCTGAAATTATAACTATATTAGCCCCAAAATAATTGCTTGAATTCAAAAAGATATTGGCTATTTTATTTACCTCTATTTGTTGATTTACAAACTTTTTACTATGCAACGAATTCTTTATGCCCCTGAATTTATTTATCATATTTTGCAATAAATTGTTTTGCACATTTGAACTGTTTGTTATTAATAAAGTCAGATTATTTAGGTAGGATGTGTTAAAACCAAAATTTTGAATTAATTGAGAAGAATTGGTTGAGTTTTGCTTTAAGCTATTTTGCTTTAAAACAAAATTTATAATAGCAGAGCTTCCTGCCAAAAGATTGCCGCTTGATGGATTTGGCACGTATGTATTGTTTGCCAATGTAACGTTACCTGCTGAGAAATTGTAAACGCCAGGATGTGTATAAAACAGTATTTTGTTTGGCGAAGTTGCGTTTTTCAAAACGCCATTATATATTATGCCCCAAGTTGCATTTATAGGCAGGCCATTTTCTGAAAATACTGTTAATGCATTGAAGCTTGCGGTAATAATGCTATTTCCGTTCAGGCTTACTATTGTGTTTTGTGAAGCTGGATTTAAGAAACTTGCATTTGCATTGCTTGAAAGCCAACTTGAAAAAACAAAATTGCCACTAGCTATAGCATTTATTGGATAATTTCCTAGAGCTATGCTTATAGAGTTGCCAGAATAATATATAGAATTATTGAAAAGTATCTCCTGACTGCTTGGAACTGTTATAAAACCTACAAGTATGCTGTTCTGTATAGGTTCATTTATAGGAGTGTTTGAAGTCGAATTGCCAATAAAAACATTTGACCCTATAGAGTTTGTTCCTATAGAATTGCTCGGCGCTGTCGATGCAAAAATGCTGAGCAATGCTATAGCAATCAAATATAATGCTGGTAGGTAAGAATTGAGAGAGGCCATGCAACCAATAAATATTGTTTATTAATCTTTTTATTAATTGATGATTTCTTAGATTATCTTCTCTTGAACAAAGACCAAAGCCTATTCCAAAAAGAAACTTTTGAAATACCCTCATCAGGCGTATATTCAGACATGGCAGAATATGTCTCAGCAAGAGCTACAGTTGCTTGGCTGAACTTAGCTCTTTTTGAAAGCATAACAGCAGGTATGTGCTCTGCTATGCTCATTGGAACTATCTCATCCTCTGGCAGCATGCCAATAGCTTTTCCTTCATATGCCTCTTCTATCTCTTTTGGATGCAGCTCATACTTGTGCCTTCCTATCTTGTTTATTACAAGGTGGTGCTTCAGATGAATTTTGTCGAATGAATGGGCAAGCCTGATAATGCTTGCAACAGCCGTATCTTCTGGGGTTGTTATCAATATAGCTTCATCATAGACTTTTGCTATGTAGTCAGTTGTAAATCCAGGCTGCGTATCAACTATTACAAATGCATAGTTTGTATTTTTTATCTTTGAATATATTGTCTTTGCATTCTCTTCGCTTATTGTGAAAGGCTTGGAATCAATAGTGCCACATATTGTATGCAGGCCGCTTGGCGCATGTATTGATATAAAATCTTTGAGCTGGGCCTCTTTTTTGACTAAATTCTTAAAGCCTACATTTACGTTTGTCATTCCTAGATGAAAGCCTACACTAGGGTTTGCAGTGTCAGCATCTATTAGCAGCGTCCTATAACCTCGCCTCTGCAAAGAAACAGCAAGATTGACAGCAACAGTGGTCTTGCCAACCCCGCCCTTCTGAGAAGATATGCGCATTATATAAGGCATTCACTCCCTCTTTATCATCTCTCTAATCTCCTTAAGAGAGGATGCACGCTCCTCGCTATACCTTGGACCTCTCTTCCTATTTGCAACAATTATGCTAAAAATTAAAATTATTAAGATGGTAAAGATTAAAGCACTTTCTAATGATTGGCTGAGGCTCGATGGCTTAGGCTGCATAGTTTGGGGTATGGTTGTGGTTGTTGTAGGAGCCAATACAAGCGCAGGTATTGAATAGGTTTCATTGAAGCCTTGCATAGAGATATACAAATTAAGCATTGTAGTTCCAGAAGAAAGCATGCTAACATTAAATATTTGCACCAAAACCTGATTTGGGCTTGCGTTTTCTATTATAAGGCTTGGCACTATGCTTATGCCTGGCGGCCCGAGAAGCTGCACAGCAACGCTTTGAATGCTGGTGCCAGTATAAAGCTCTTCTGCAACTATATGGCCAGTGGTGTTTGCATAGAATGTAGGCACATTTATATTTATCAGCCTAAGAGTGCTGGAAGGCTTTACATAGCTTGGCACTTCCATGATGTTTTGTATAGATGAAAGCAGGGTTTCGCTTTCTGGCTTGTATATAGAATAGTAAGCATAAGTGCTTGAACCTTTTGGCAGGTATGGAACAAGCCAATTTATAACATAATAGCCGTTTTCTTCTGTTATGTTGTTTATAAGCCCATATGCATTAATTTGAGATATATTTGATACTGCGCTCTTTGGTATTAATGTTGACGCCCTTACATTTACCATCGTAGCATTTGTAGGGTTGTATATCTTCAATATACCATCTGCCACATTTGTGTTGTTTGCCAATATAAGCTGGTTCAATATGCTGCTGTTTCTGCTCCTTAAAACTTCAAACTGCACATATTCTGTAACAGTGCTTGACTTGTTGGCTATAGATGCGGTTATGTTTATTGGTATATTATATATTCCACTCTGTGTAGTTGAATTTGAAAAGAAGCCGAGTTGTATAGCCACACTCTCATTTGGCTTGATAAAGAAAGAAGAGGCGGAAAGCTTAAGCATGCTTGAATATAGAGATGGCACGGATAGATTTATAATTTCTGTTGCATTCGAAGTGTCTACAATGCTGAGCTGAGATAATAAAGAGGTTCCTGCTATGGCTGATGCCAACAAAGGAGCAGAAATTATTCCAACTTGTGGAATAGATCTTATAGGCTTTGGTACAGGAACAGGTTTTGGAGAAGGAGAAGGTGATGTTGGGCTAGGAGTAGGATGCGAAACCAAAAAGCTTGAAAATGCATATGAGGAGCTGTTAAGAATCTGATTGCTTGACTTGAGCAGTGAATTATAAGAAGCAACTGCATATATAGTATAAGACCCCGGAGCTGTTATATTTGAGAATGAAAAGCTTATGTTTTCCTCTTGGTGTGGCGCAAGAGGGCTTGCCAAATAATTAAAATATATTTTTTGAGGGCCTGAGATCAAACCATTAATGCCTATGCTGCTTGATGCCAAAGAGCCAGTATTGTTCAATTCTATGCTTATACTTATTGGAGTGCCTGGATTTATTGTACTAGGATATGCAGATATTTTAACAACTACATTTGCAGGGCTTAAAAGCTCAAATTCGCTTGATGCTCCTTTTATTGCATACCCAAGCTCGCTCAAATTCAAGCTTGCATAATAGGTTGTATTTGGCAGAGAATTTGTACTTATGCTTAATCTTTGCGTTGATATGCTTGAAACATTGTAGAAGCCAACATGCTTTGAAAATACTACCGATGAATTAGCCTTGTTTATTATATTTAAAATCCCTGTTGCATTTGGTATTATGCAATTTGCTGCTTCTTCCAAAGAATAGTTTAAGCTCAAGTTTAGATATTTTATGTAGGCAGGGGCTGTTTTTATGCTTATTATGCCGGGGCATACAACAGTGACACTGGCAGATATTGTGCTCTGTGAAGCAAGTAGTTCTGCTTCTAAGAGAATTAAAAGAATTGCTGAGATGAATATGAAAATACCCTTCATTTGATCATTGGTATAGCATATTTAAAGCTTAAATATTTTAGGCAGTTCCATGCCAAGCTTCTCTTTTAGCCTGTCTAGGAATGGGGATTGAGCGCTTATTATCTTCTTATACGCTTCATCTATTGGAAACCAAGAAACCTTATCCATTTCTGGGAATTTCTGAATCTTTCCAGAACCTTTGGGCCATTCAATCTCAAACATATTGCTCTTTGCCTTAGAAACATCAAAGTCGCTTTCCAAAGCCCAGATATGGACTACCTTATTAGAGTATTTTACAGTGCCAAGATCAAAAAGCGCTCCTTTTGGCTCAAAGCCTGTTTCTTCTTTGAACTCTCTCCTTGCTGCTTCTATCTCATCTTCCCCTTCCTCTACAATGCCCTTTGGTATAGACCATACGCCAAGATCCTTATTAGACCTGTATGGACCGCCAGGATGGGCTAGCAACACCTCTAAGCCCTTACTGCTCTTTTTATATGCAAGTATGCCTGCGCTTCTTAGCATAAAAACACCAATACAATTAGAAATGAAAACAAAGAAAATATTTAATAATTGGTTAGTTAATATTATTGATTCTTTTTTGTGATTTTATGGGCATAAACTCTATAGAGGAAGTTCAGAAGGCTGAGAGCGAAGCTAAGAATATAATAGCAAAGGCTGAAGAGGAAAAAAGAGAGATCTTGGAAGAGGCAAAAAAAGAGGCAGAGAAGATAATAGAAAGCGCTATTGAGGAATCGAAGAAGATAATTGAAGAAGCAATAAAAAATGCAGAAAAGGAGATAGAAGATAGGAAGAAAAATGACAAGAAAGAGATAGAGAAGCTGGCAAAAAAAGCAAAAGAAAAAAGGCTTAGAGAGGCGGATGCAAAGAAAATAGCAAAAGCCCTTTTTGATTCTTATCTGAGTGGTTGATTTGCTGCGCACAGAAAGGATGGAGAAGGTAAGGATGCTATTTAGCGATAGACTTAAGGATAAAGTAATAAGCTACCTTCATGAAAATGGATTTCTTGACATAAGGAAAAGCAGGCTTGAGCTTGAAGATGATGCTCCTTCTTTTGAGCTTAATGAACTTTCTGAGCTTCTTATAAGAGTGGATGGAGCAATAGAAACAATAGAGAAGTTTTCAAACAAAAAAGAGAAAAAAGCAGATAACAATTTCAGGCCATACAAAAAGCTAAGCAGAAAAGAGCTCATAGAAAAGGCAAAAAGGCTCAAAACTGTTGAAAAGGCATTAAAGCTAAATGAATTGATAAAAGAGGAAGAAAGCAATATAGAAAGCCTCAAGAAGGCATTGAATATAGGCTTGATGTTCCAAGGCATAATGATAAACTTCTCAAAGCTTGATAGCGATTATATATCATACAAAGCTTATTTGGTAAGCAGAAACAAAGCAGAGCAATTTTCAAATGCTTTAAAAAAAATTGAAAATGCTGAAGTGATAAAGAAAGAGCTTGACGAAAGATTTGGAAAAAAAGTTCTGTTTTTCATAGCCTATGAAAAAGGCATGGAGATAGAGAGCATTTTTGGCAACATAGGGGCTGAAGAACTAGATTTAAAGGCAAAGCACCTTGAAAAAGATCCAGATTATGTGGTTGAAAAATGCAGCAGAGAAATAGACAAAATAAAGAATAAAATAAAAGAGGCAGAGAATTCAATAAAAAGAATGCAAAAGAATCTTGGCGAACTTCTAGCATACAGAGAGATGCTTGAGATAGAAATAGAGAGAGAATCGGTAAAGTCAAACTTCAAAAAAACAGGCTATGTTTTTCTTGTAGAAGGCTGGATACCAAAGAAAGATGCTGAGAAAATAAAGAATGGGCTTGACAAAATAACAAATGGCGAATTTGAGCTTGAAGTGCTTGAAAAAGAGAAAGATGAGCTTGCCCCTACGCTTACCAATAGGCCGAAATTCCTAAAGCCTTTTGACTACATGATGGAGTTTTATTCTATACCAAGAAGCGATGAAATAGATCCAACATGGATCTTTATAATATCCTTTCCAATATTCTACGGGCTTATGCTCAGCGATGTAGGCTATGGAATAGCTTCTCTTATATTTGTAACATGGATAACAAGATTTACCAATCCAGAAGGCCTTGTTTACAATGCAGCAAAGATCTGGCAGATAGCTGCTATATCTTCTATATTCTTTGGCGTACTTTCAAACCAATACTTTGGCTATCAGCTAAATAAATACATAGGCTTGGGCAACTTTGGCTTTGACTGGCTCAAAGACGCAACAACAATACTTTTAGCTACAATATTGTTTGGAGTAGCACAGGTAAGCCTTGGTCTATTTTTCGGATTTATAAACAAATGGGACCATGGAGAGAAGATTGTTGCCATAAGCAAGATAACATCAATACTTACAATATTCACAGGCATTTTTGCAGTTGGCGGCTTCTTCTTCCACATTATAAGCGCTAGCCTTACTATTTATTTTGGCATAGCTGCAATTGCTTTTTTGGTAGCAACTGCGCTCATGAGCGGCATAGAGGCTGCAGAGATAACAAACCTTATGACGCATCCATTGAGCTATGCTAGAATTCTTGGCTTTGGCATGAGCAGCGTGATTATAGCAATGCTTATAGACCAAGCATTTACACCAACGCTAAGCCATGGTATAATTATATTTCTTTTGCTTCTGATACTATTCATATTGCTTCATTTCATGAATATGATACTTGGCATATTTGAAGGAATTGTACAAGGGGTAAGGCTTAACTTTGTTGAGTTTTTCTCCAAATTTTATATAGGTGGCGGCATAAAGTTCAAGCCGTTCTATTACAAAAAGAAGTATGTTAAATAAAATTAAAATGGTGGAAAAATGGCAATAGGAATTGATTCAGCGATTGCTGCAATAGGAGCTGGAATAGCAATAGCAGGAGGAGCAATAGGAACTGGAGTAGCGCAATCAGCCATAGGAGCTGCTGGCCTCGGCTTAATTGCTGAGAAGCCAAACCAGATGGGTATAGTGCTTCTCTTCTTGGTCCTGCCAGAGACATTGCTCATATTCGGATTCGTAATATCAATATTGATAATGATAGATGCAGGCCTCATATAAGGTGCGCATATGCCACTGGAAGAGATAACCAAGAAGATAATAGAAGATGCAAAAAAGAAAAGAGAAAGCATATTGAAGCAGGCAGAAGAAGAAAAGCAGATCTTGATAAGCGAGGCTAAGAAAAAGGCAGAGCAGATAATAGAAGAGGCAAAAAAGAAGGCAAATGAAGAAGCAAAGAATATGATAACAGAGTATGAAACAGAAAATGAAATAAACAAGCACGATGCACTTCTAGTTGCAGAAGATGAAGCAGCAAAAAGAGAGCTTTCAAAAGTCAAGAAATATATCCTAGAAGAAGTAAACAAGAACTACAAAGAGATAATAAGAGAAGCAGTAAATAGAATTGAGCAGGAAGGCTATGGCTCAGTAATATTTGCAGATGAAAAGCACATTAGCCAGATAAAAAAGCTTGGCTTCGAGGCAACAAAAGGAGATAAAGGAGTTTTTGTCAAGAGCAAAGATGGAAGCATAAGCATAGACATTACTCCAAGCAGCATAGCAAGCATGATTTTAGAAAAGGCTGAAGGTCTCGCAATAGGCATGATGTTCGAGGAATCTAAAAAGGGAGAGAGCAGAGAAAAGGATCAAAAGGCAAAAGAAAAGAAAAAGAAGAGGATGAGTAAGAGATGAGCTATATAGGGCCTGTCTTAAAAAGATATGCATACTCAACCGCTAGAGTCAAGGCTATGGAGTCGACATTGATAAAAAAAGAAGAGATAGAAAAGATAATAAATTCCAAGGACCAAGAGAGCATAATATCTATTCTTTTGCAGACTGATTACAAGAAAGAGCTCGACCAGCTTGGAGGTAAAGAGAAAGGAGAGATATTGGATTTTGCATTAAGCAAGAACCTTGCATCTAATGTAGGCAAGCTCATAACAATAACCCCTATGGAAGACAAGAGCATAACAAGAGCTGTACTTGGCAAATGGGACATATACAATATAGAATTGGCAATAGATGCAAAAGCGAGGAAAGCTGGTTTTGAAGAAATCTCAAAATATATAATAGATTATGGCCCATACAACATGGCTTCGCTTAAAGAGGCATACGAAGAAGAAAGTGTTGAGGGGCTTATATCAAAGATGATGATAAACAGCCCATACAAAGAAATGCTTTCACAGGCTTTAGAGGCTTATAGGAAAAGCAATAATGCAATACAAGCAAGCATTACTATAGACAAGCTGTATTACCAAAAGCTAGGCCTGCTCATGCCAAGAATAAGAAGCCTTAGCAATGGAGCTGCAAAGATAATAAAATTAGACATAGATATGAAAAATATCTTGATGCTAATGCGCTCGAAGAAATATAATATGCCATTCAATGAGATAAAAGATGATTTCATACCTAGCGGCTCTATAGCATTAGAGGAGCTCAGGCTCATATATGAAAATTCAAAGAATGAAGAAGAGGTGGCTAGAAGCTTAAAGGTATTTGATTTATCAAAAGAGGCTGAGCTCTACAAAAAAGAAAAAAGACTGTTTATATTTGAAATAGGCATGAGGAACAGAATATTCAAAGAGAGCATAAGCGTTCTAAGCCACACCCTTTTGTCATTTGGTACTCTATTGGCTTATGCATATATAAAAGAAAGCGAAGTCCTTATGCTAAGGATACTTTCAAAAGGAAGGGAATACGGCTTGCCTGAAAAAGAATTGATAGAGATGATGCCATGGATGAGCTGAGCAGCAAAGGGGAAAAAAGGTACAAGATAGCTTCAATAGGAAGCGAGCCATTAATAACAGGCTTGAGGCTTGCCGGCGTAAAAGAGGCTAGAATCGCAAAGAGTGGAGAAGAGGCTGAGAAAGCAATAGAGGATTTTATGGAAAGGGATGATATAGGTATGATTATAATAGGAGAAGGAGTTTCAAACATGATAAGGAGCAGAAGAATAAAGCATATTATAGACACAAGCTTAATGCCGTTGATTGTAGAGATACCTGACTATGGAGAAAAAGAAGAAGAAAGCGATGCCCTTAGGAGGCTTATACTTAGGGCTGTTGGAATTGACATAACAAAAACTAAGATTAAGAAAGAGTAGGTGATTTTTTGGGAGTAATAGAAAAAATATCAGGACCTCTTGTAATAGCAGGAGATATGCTTGGATCTAACATGTATGATGTTGTCAGAGTTGGAAATGCCAAGCTTATAGGTGAGATAATACAGCTTAAGGGAGAGAAAGCAATAATACAGGTATATGAAGAAACCTCTGGCTTGAGGCCAGGCGAGCCTGTAAAAAGCACAGGCAAACCGCTCTCTGTAGAGCTTGGCCCAGGCTTGCTATCAAGCATATTTGATGGAGTTCAAAGGCCTTTGGACTCTATAGCAGCAAGAAGCGGCAACTTTATAGCAAAAGGAATAGATGTTGATCCATTGGACAAAAAGAAGAAATGGGATTTTGTTGCTACAAAGAAGAAGGGGGATTTTGTAAAAGAGGGAGAGATAATAGGCTATGTGCAAGAAACTCCTATAATAAAGCATTACATAATGGTGCCATATGGAATTAAAGGAAGGCTAGAAGAGATCAAAAGCGGGAAATACACATTGAATGAAAATGTAGCAAGCGTAAAAGGAAGTGAGCAAGAATATGAAATATACATGCTCCAAAAAAGGTCTGTAAGGCAGCCTGGAAGATATGCAAGAAAAATAAGGAGCGATGAGCCTTTGATAACAGGCCAAAGGGTTGTAGACACATTCTTCCCTATAGCAAAAGGAGGCACAGCGGCTGTTCCAGGCCCATTTGGAAGCGGAAAGACAGTATTGCAGCACAGCCTTGCAAAATGGTCTGATGCGCAGATAGTAATATTTATAGGGTGCGGAGAGAGAGGAAACGAAATGGCAGAAGTTCTTACAGAGTTTCCTGAGCTAAAAGACCCTCTTACTGGAAGGCCCCTTATGGAAAGGACAGTGCTCATAGCAAATACAAGCAATATGCCTGTAGCTGCAAGGGAAGCTAGCATATACACAGGCGTAACCATTGGAGAATACTTTAGAGACATGGGCTACAATGTTGCACTTATGGCAGACAGCACATCAAGATGGGCTGAGGCTATGAGAGAAATATCTGCAAGGCTTGAAGAGATGCCTGGCGAAGAAGCTTATCCAGCTTATCTGCCCAAAAGGCTTGCAGAATTCTATGAAAGGGCTGGAAAGGTAGAGACACTCAATGGAAAGATAGGCTCGCTTACAATCATAGGCGCAGTATCGCCTCCAGGTGGCGACATATCAGAGCCAGTATCACAAGGAACGCTTAGAATTACCAAAGTATTTTGGGCATTGGATAAAGCGCTCGCAGATTCAAGGCACTTTCCTTCAATAAATTGGCTCAACAGCTATTCACAATACCTAGAGCAATTGAAAGAGTGGTATGAAAAGAATGCAAGCAAGGAATTCCCTGAAGAAAGAGAAAAGGCTATGGAGATACTTCAAAGGGAAGCTGAACTAAAAGAGATTGTGCAGCTAGTAGGCGAAGATGCACTTCCTGAAAGCGAGAGAGCAACCCTTCTTGTTGGAAGGATGCTAAGAGAATATTTCTTAAGGCAGAGCGCTTTTGATCCTATAGATGCATACTCAAGCATAAAGAAGCAGGAAGCAATGCTAAGCTTGATACTCCACTTCAATGAAAAGCTTCATGATGCAATCAAGAAAGGAGTGGGCCTTGATGCTGTGGAGAAAATAAATAGTATAGGTGCACTTGCAAGGATGAAGGAGTGGAATGAGAAGGATGTTTCTTCTGAGAGCTCGAAATTGGCCAAAGAGATAGATTCAGAATTTGACAGGCTGATAAGGGAAGAGGCTGAAAGCGGAAAAAGTGATCAAGAGGTGCAAAAATGAGGTTTGAAATAAATTATAAAAGTATAGAAAGCGTTGCAGGGCCGCTTGTTGTTGTAAATAAAGTAAGGCATGCAGCATATGGAGAGATAGTAAAGATAGAGCTCGGCAATGGAGAATCAAGGCTTGGCCAGGTATTGGAAAGCGCAAGCAATTATGCAATAGTTCAAGTATTTGGCCAGACAGATGGCATAAGCATAGACAAAAGCAGCGTAACATTTCTTGGAGACGTTTTTAGAATAGGAGTTTCTGAAGAGATGCTCGGAAGGGTTTTTAACGGCCAAGGCAAGCCTATAGATGTTGGGGCAAGCATAGCTCATAAGGAAGAATATGATATTAATGGAGCCCCAATAAATCCGAGCAGGAGAGCCATGCCAAATGATTTCATAGAAACGGGAATATCAGCAATAGATGGGCTTATGACCCTTGTTAGAGGGCAGAAATTGCCTATATTTTCTGGCTCAGGCCTTCCACACAATCAGCTTGCTGCGCAGATTGCAAGGCAGGCAAGCGTCAAAGGAAGCAAAGAGTTTGCAGTTGTATTTGCGGCTATTGGAATAACATATGACGATGCAACATTCTTCATAAATGAATTTAGGAAAGCTGGCTCTCTTTCAAGGACTGTTGCGTTCATAAACCTTGCAAATGACCCAAGCATAGAGAGGATACTTACCCCAAGAATAGCACTAACAGCTGCTGAGTATTTGGCTTATGAAAAAGACATGCACGTTCTTGTCATATTGAATGATATGACAAACTATGCAGAAGCATTGAGAGAGCTTTCTAGCGCAAGAGAAGAAGTGCCTGGAAGGAGAGGCTATCCTGGATATATGTATACTGACCTCGCAAGCATATATGAAAGGGCAGGAGTGATAGTTGGCAAGAAAGGAAGTATAACGCAGCTCAACGTAGTAACAATGCCTGGAGACGATGTTACGCATCCAATACCAGACCTTACCGGCTATATAACTGAAGGCCAAATATACCTTGACAGGAATTTGAACAACAAAGGGATTTACCCACCAATAAATCCCCAGGGATCTCTTTCAAGGCTTATGAACAATGGAATAGGAGAAGGGAAGACAAGGGCAGACCATAGGGGAGTTGCAGACCAGCTTTATGGTGCATATTCAAGGGCTATTGAATCCAAAAACTTAAGCTCTATAGTTGGAGAGGAGGCATTGAGCGAGATAGACAAGCTATACTTGAAGTTTGGCAATGAATTTGAGAACAGCTTCATAAGACAGGGGATAAAGGAAAGAAGAGATATTGAAAAAACACTTGATATAGGATGGGAACTTCTTTCGATGCTTCCTGAAGTAGAGCTTACAAGGGTAAAGAAAGAGTATATAGAGAAATATTATAGGAAAGGAATTGCCAAGGTGCAGCAATGAAAATGCCAAATCCAACAAGAATGAACTTGATAAATCTAAGAAGAAGCATAGCTTTAGCCAACAAAGGCTACAAGATATTGGAGAAGAAGAATGAAGTGCTCGTAATGGAATTTATGAAGCTCCTGCAGAGCCTACAATCTGATAGAAGCAGCTTATATGCTGTGCTGCAAGAGGCTTACAAAAGTGTAGCAATAGCAGTAGCTTATATAGGCAATTTCCAGCTTGAAGCAATAGCGATGCACGTAACTGAAGCCTCTCCAATAAAGATAAAATTGAAGAATATAATGGGCGTAAAAGTGCCAGAGATAGAAAGGGTGGGGGGTGAAAATATAGGCATAAAAGAGAGGGGCTATAGCCTTATAACAACAAGCACTGCTGTTGATGATGTAAGCGACTTGTTCCAAAAAGCAGAAAGCATGATAATAGAAATAGCAAAAAGAGAGCAAGGGCTAAAAAGAATAGTAATTGAGATAGACAAGACAAAAAGAAGGGTGAATGCCCTTGAATATGTGCGTATACCTGAGCTAAATGCTCAAGCCAAATATATAACAATGAGGCTAGAAGAAATGGATAGAGATATGTTCTCAGCTCTCAAGCATGTAAAGAAGAAAATAGAGAAAAGAGGATAAGCATGATAGCCTGCCTTTTCAGCGGAGGCAAAGACTCTACATTGGCATTGCATAAAGCTTACGAGCTTGGGGCAAAGCCAGACATACTTATAACATTCAGAAGCGCAAATCCAGAAAGCTACATGTTCCACTACCCAAATGTCGAGTTTACAAAGCTTCAGGCAGAAGCTCTTGGCATAAAGCAAGTGATTGTTGATACAAAAGGAGTAAAAGAAGAAGAGCTAAAAGATCTAGAAAAAGCTTTGATAGATAACAAAGTAAGCGCTATAATAACAGGCGCCACATATAGCAGGTACCAGGCAGATAGAATAAACAACATAGCCCAAAAGCTTGGCATAGAGCACATTGCGCCGCTTTGGCACATAGACCCTTTTGAAGAGCTAAACGAAATAGCTAGAAAATTTAATGCCATAATAACGTCTGTTTCTGCAGAAGGCCTGAGCACAGATCTGCTTGGAAAGAGAATAGATGAAAATTTGATAAATGAATTGAAAAAAGCACATGAAAAATATCATATAAATATGCTCTTTGAGGGAGGAGAGGCGGAGAGCTTTGTGCTTGATGCACCGTTATTCAAAAAAAGGATAAAAATAAAGAGCGCAGAGAAAAAAATAAATGGAATGAACGGCGTATATATAATAAAAGAGGCTGTGCTTGAAGAAAAGAAAGAATAATAAATGAGTCATAGCTCAACAAAAAGATATAAATAGACTTTTCATTAAAAGAGCTTTATAGGGAGGCATAGTCTAATGGTAGGACGTCACCCTTACACGGTGAAGGTCTGGGTT
>JAGDYD010000021.1:2789-16481 GCA_023256515.1 Microcaldota archaeon | reverse complement strand
GTGCAGGGGTGGCGGAGCCTGGTCAAACGCGACGGGTTTAGGGCCCGTTTCCTTTAGTGGATTCGAGAGTTCAAATCTCTCCCCCTGCAATGTGGTGCTTATGATAAAATTCATATCTGGCAAGCCTGCATTGATAATAGAAAAAAGCCTTGTGGTAAGCGATCTGCATATTGGTTTAGAAGAAAAGCTTGAAGAAAAAGGAATAAATGTAGGCAATCTTTCTTCTTCTATGGGCTTAGAAATCAAGAGACTTTTCGATAGCAGCGGAGCTGAAAAGCTTATACTGCTTGGTGATATAAAAGAAAGCATAGGCTATCCAACAAAGCAAGGCTATTCTAGCCTGCGAAGCTTTTTTGAGCAGCTAAAAGGCATAGATGTGATAATAGTCAAAGGCAACCATGATGCCCACATAAAAGAAGTAATGTCAATTATAGGATTTGAATGCAATATAGTAAAAGAGCTCATCCTAAAAGAGGCTGCTCTTATACATGGGCATGCATATCCTTCAAAAGAAGCATTGAGAAAAAAATATCTTATCATAGGCCATGGGCATGCAGCATATGGTCCTTTAGGCGGTAGCTTAGAAAAGGTTTGGATAATAGCAAAATCGAGGAAGAATAAAAAGCTGGTGCTTGTTCCTGCATTTAATCCAATGATAACAGGTAGCAATATAGCAAATTGGGATTCAGATATAGGTATTTTTAGGTCTGGCTCCTTTGATATTTATTCCGCAAAAGTGTTTGACTTAGAAGGCAGGCCACTAGGCACAATAAAAGAGCTGTCTAAACAGGGTTAGGCTTGAACCTCTCTTTTACATCTCTCATTATTCCTTGCACCTCCTCTTTCCACTGGGTAAATTCTCTAGGGCTTTTTGGATATCTTTGGTATAGGTTGTTTAGCTCTTTCATCTTGCCGACTACATATACAAGGTTCTTGAATGCATTTATATTTGCCAATCCGCTTATGGCCTTTTTCAAAGCGCTAGAGAAGCTTATTTCTGGCGTTATCCCGTAGCTCATCTGTATTGCTTCCTCTTCTGTAACGAAATGCTCCATGCCATAATCTATAAGATCATTGTTTAAAGATTGAAGGTACACTCTAAAAGCCTCTAATGCTGCTGTTTTCTTTCCGTATTTTTCATTATATCTTAGGTTGTATTCCCAAAGGCCTTCTATGCTTGTATCATTGTTTGCTACTGCTTCTGCCGCTACCTCTCCAGCCAAAACCCCTGCCACAATAGCAGGCCCTATGCCTCCTGCGCTTATAGGGTTCGGCATTGACATGCTGTCTCCAGCACCCATATAGCCATTGTATACAAGGCTTTCCTGTTGCCTTCTTACAGAAACAGACCAGTATCCTTTTCCATTGTTGTCATCTTTTGTTATCTCCTTCCTCTTTATAGCCTTGTTCCAATCAACATATTGGTCTATCAAGCTATGAAGCGTGTCTTTTTTATTGAGCTTTTTGTTCCTTAGCTCTATGCTAGCTTTTTCTACTCCTATGCCTATGTTTACTATGTTGCCCTCTTTAGGAAATACCCAGCCATAGCCGCCGGGAGCCATAACCTGATTAAGGTGTATTATTGCATTTTTTGGATCATAATAATAATCATTCTCTTCTACCTTTTCAAACTCCATTATATACCTGCCAGTCGACTCGATATCATGTATATCAACATCATTTTCTATAAATTCATTCTTCGGAAGCCTTCTCCTCAATGTGCTAGCCATGCCTAGGGCATCTATGACAAGCTTTGCCCTAAGCTCAAAATGCTTGTTTTCCTCATTTTTTCCAAATACTCCTACTACTCTGTCGCCATCAAGCAAAGGCCCCTCTACTTCTGTTTTTGGGAAGTAATAAACACCCTCTTTCTTTGCAATGCTTAGTAGCTTCCTTGCGAACTCTGGCCTGTTTAAGCTATAGCCTGCACCCTCAAACATGACCTTCTTTTTCATACTTGGGCTTATTACATACACGCCTCCGACCTTGAGGTTTAGCTCTGGTTTGCCGAAGCTTACATTTAGTTCCTTTTCTACAAATTTTATGTGGTCTTCTGCTACAGCATCTCCGCAAACCCAACCCCAGTTTGTCTTTTTGCCAATCTCATTCTCTTGGTTTCTGTCAAGAAGTGCAACCTTTGCTCCTCCTTTTGCTGCCGCAGCAGCAGCAAGAGTACCAGCTACGCCACCACCAGCTACTATTACATCATAATCCATAGAATCAATCCTTCTTCCTTATGATTACTATTGGTATAACTCCTTCTTCAAATTCCAATTCAGCAAGCTGCAAAGGCTCGTAAACACCTTTTGGGACCTTAATAAGAGGTGGAGCACCATATGCCAATTGAAGAGCCCTTGCTCCAATTATTCTTGCTTTTTCAAATTTAGTATATTCTTCCATCTGAACCACTTAGCAAATCACTATTATGAAGGAAAAATATAAAAATGGTGTTAATTCTTAGCTATAGTCTAAAATATTCCTATCCCTTTCTTTCCTCTCTTTCTCTTCTTTGTCTATTTTTACCACATCATCATATAATATCTTGGAAATGCCGCTATGGTGCAGTTGGTCAACGTAATTTTCCCTCATTATTTTAGTAACCATCTCTTCCAAATCCTTTATATTATCTTTGTTTATACTCTTGCGCATTAAGAAATCTATTATTGCTGTATAGTAACTTGCAACAGACAATACTCCCAATTTTGTTTCTGAATCCCTGTATTTTTCTATGCTGTTAATAAGTATATCCGGAAAGTTTGGCATCAGTTTTATGAGCTCTTCATAAGGTGGTAGCTCATTTGATATATAGCCTTTTTTCTTTATTGATTCATATATCTCTTTGCTTATCCTATTCACATCCTCTTTGTCTTTTATATTGTGTATCTCTATCTGGTTTAAGCTCATTTCTATCAATTCTCCAGGTTTTTCATAGAATCTTCTGCCATTCTCTACTTTTTCCTTCTTATCGTCTATCTCTTTATATATGTCTAAAAGCTTCATTGATAAATATGACAACACATATATAGATGCCTCTGCTGTTTTGCCTTCGCTGATAAACTCTTTGGCACTCATTTCAATATCTATCAAATTTTTTTCATCATCTTTGTTATCGTATTTGCTTAGGAAGTATCTATAAGCATCTAAAAGCATTATGTTAAAAAGTGCGCTTGGGCTGAAAGGATAATTTACATTATCTAAATAATAAGATATCATAGCCCTTCTGAAGTCAAATTCAAAAATAATGCTTATATCTTTCAAGCTGCCTATTTTTTCAAATGAAGGCATTAGACCATCAATATATTCTTTAAAATCCCTTCTCTCGCTTCCTTTAAGTAAGATCATCTTTTTAGAATTTTCAAGCAAGCTTCTGTAATATTCATCTAGAATTTTATCTGCTTCATCTCTTCTTTTATTTAGAAAAGAGACTATCTTTTCGATCTCTTCATCGCTAAGCTTGCCCTCTTTGTTGAACAGGCTTAAAAACTCTTTCGTTTCTTTTTCCTTATCTGATATTTCTTTTTCCATGATTTAAGATTTTTATTACGCGGTTTAAATATTTTTCTTTATGTTTGTCCAAAGCTATCTTATTGGCTCATATTCTTCTTTTGGCTTTTTAAGCAAATTGTATCTTATTATATTGCCAAAATGGTAGCTAAAGAATCCGTGTATGCCCCATGCAAAAATACGCCTTGCGCTTGTGTATACAACAGCATCATCTAGGTATTTTATCCTTCCATATTTCTTTATTTTTTTTGACAAATCCCAATCTTCATATGTCATAAGCCTTTCGTCAAAGCCACCTACTTTTTCAAATACATCCCTTACAACCGCAAAATTAGAGCCCACTATAGTTGGTCTTCCTATCTTTATTGCCGTTTTTACAAAAAGTATAGAAACAAATTTGTAGCCTAGCTCTATGCTCTTTTTTGTTTTTTCTAAAGGAAGTATTGGCCCTGTTGCTGCAATAGTATTGCCTTTAAGCTCATTTACATAGAGCTTTACAAGATCTTTTGAAGGCATGGTGTCTGCGTCTATAAAGATTAAAACCCTCCCTTTGGCTATTTTTGCACCGGCATTTCTGCCCCTCGCTATGCCCTTCCTCCTTTCTATAACAACCTTGGCCCCATACCTTTTTGCAATCTCCCTAGTCTTGTCTTTGCTTCCTCCATCTGCAACTATTACTTCAAAATCCTTGAAGCTCTGCTTCTTGAGGCCTTCAAAAACATAGCCTATATATTTTTCTTCATTAAGTGCAGGTATGATTATGCTCGCTTCCATAAGCTCAGCTCACTAAGCATCTAATTAATATAAATTATTTACACTAAAAATTTAATAATAAGTGCTTTTGATGGACTCATCACCAAGCATAGGAAAGATATTTGGCATAGACATAGAGCTACATTGGACCTTTATCTTGCTTCTGTTGCTAACTCTGCTTATCAGCTTTTATGTTTTCTTGCTTATAGTGTTACTTTTCATATGTGTGCTATTGCATGAGCTTGCCCATTCTGTGACATCTATTAGAAATGGTATAAAAGTGAAAAAGATAGTATTGCTCCCTATAGGCGGGGCTTCTATAATAGACGACATATCTATAGATCCAAGGACAGAATTCAACATTGCAATAGCGGGTCCAATAATGAGCCTATTTCTAGCAGGCCTTTTTGGCATATTTGCCATATTTTCACCTATCGGCATTATAAGAGAGACAATGCAGATAATGTTTGAAATGAATCTTCTTTTGGGTGCATTTAACCTTTTGCCTGCATTTCCTATGGATGGCGGCAGGGTATTTAGGAGCTATCTACAGAGGAAAAGGGATTTCTACAAAGCCACAGAGATTACTGTAAGTGTGAGCAAGTATCTGATGGGTATAATAGTTATAGGCACTTTTGCTTTCTTAATTTTTGGAACATCATTCTCTTTTTCATACAGAGAATTTGTAACATTATGGGATCTTATAATAGTAATGTTCCTATACAACGGCGCAGAAGCTGAAGAAGAAAGCGCAAAAATAAAGAAAGAGACCAAAGGGCTTAAGCTTAGGAACGCTATTACGAAGCATTACATATTTGTAAAGCCAGAAGCTAGTGTAGAGCACATATATGCTAGAATATTAAAGGAGCAAGAGCATACTGTAATAACAAAGATAGATGGCTCATATGCATATATAGACCTTTATAAGAAAAGAAACCAGCCTATAGCTCATGCAAAGGATGCTGCAGTGCCTATAATGAGCATGAATGCAAATACACCTCTCTCAGATGCCCTTTACCAAATGGGCAATAATAATGCAAACATTGTTGCAGTGATTACAAAGGGAAACAAGCTTCTTGGCATAGCAACTATATCAAGCATACAGTCTATAATATCCCTGCATATGCTAAGCAAAGGAAGAAAGGGTAAGCTATAAAAGGCTTAATAAGCCAAATATTTTATGCGACCGGTGGAGTAATGCTTTATCTAAAAAGCATGAGCATAAAGGGCTTTAAGTCTATAAAAAGCTCAGAGCTTTTTTTCAGCAAAGGTTTTACATGCATAGTGGGCCCAAATGGAAGTGGAAAAAGCAACATATGCGATGCTTTGCTCTTCGGCTTAGGGGAAAATGGATTGCACAGACTTAGGGTTGATAAGCTTGAAAATCTTATAAACGATTCATACAAAAGCAAGAAAAAAGAGATTTCAAAGGCGTATGTAAAGCTTATTCTTGATGGAGATGAAAACATAGAGCTTGTAAGGATAGCAAGATCCGATGGTAAAAGTGCATATAGGCTTAATGGCAAGCATGTTACAAGGCAAGAAGTTCTAGAGGTGCTAAGAAGCCACAAAATGGATGCAAATGAGACAAACACAATAACGCAAGGCGAAATAAGCAAATTGCTTGAGCTTTCGCCTAAAGAGAGGAGAGAATTGATAGAGATAGCTTCAGGCATAAAAGAATTTGAAGAGAAAAAGAAGGAAGCTTTGAAGGAGCTTGACAAAGTAAACATAAAGATAGGTGAAGCAAAAATAATGTTGAATGAAAGGAGTGGATTCCTGGAAGAGCTTGCAAAAGAGAAAGAGGCAGCAGAAAAATACATAAGCATGAGCACAAGGATGAAGGCTTTGAATTATAGTGTTCTAATTGGTAAGGAAAAGCTTGTGCAAAATGAAATTAACGAGATAGACAAAGAGATATTAGCCAATGAGCAAAGCAGGTCAAAGCTTGCAGAAGCAGTTAAAGAATACAATGAAAAAATAGGAGAGCTAAGCATGGAAAGGCAGATGCTGACAAAATCTCTTACTGAAGGCACAACAGCATTGGGTGAGGTCAACAAAAAGCTAGAAATTGCAAACAGTAGCCTTGTCAAGCTGAGGGTTGAATTGGATTCATTGGCAAAAGAGAAAGAGGCAGCAAGCAAATATATAGAATCATTGCTTGCAGAACTCGAAGCCTCTAAAGAGAAAGTGTCATCAAATCAAAAAGAGATAGAATACAATAGATCTGAGCTTGCAAAAATAAAAGTGCCTGAGCTGCCTAGCGAAGACCAGTCTTCTGATTTTGAAGAGAAGCTTGCACAGATAGACAAAAAAATAGAAAAAGATGAAAAAGAAATTCAAGAGAAAAGTTCAGAACTTGCAAAGATGCAGGCAGATCTTTATGTAGAAAGTTCAAAATATGAGCTTATCAAGAAAGAGCTTTCTTCACAAGCTATTGATGACTCTTCAATAAAACAGATAAACGAAGAGATAAACAAGCTTAACCTTTATATAGAAGAGGTCTCTGCAAAGAAAAAAGAAGAAGCCGCCAAGCTTGAAGGGCTAAAGAAAAGGCTTGATGAGATAGATTCAAAAATAATAGAGCTAAAGGAGCAAAGAGCTATGAGCAGGCAAGGAAGCGATATAGGGGATGCAATCTCTTCCAAATTCGGCGAGAAAGACGGTTTCTTCGGAAAAGCTGCAAAATTATTGAGCTATAAAAGTGAATATGCATTTGCGGTGGAGGCTGCTGCAGGCAATAGGCTTGAATATTTTGTAGTTGATTCAATAGAGACGGCGAACAAGATAATAAAGTATCTTAGGGAAAACAAGATAGGCAGAGCAACATTCATACCTCTAAGAGATATAAGCATAGGAAGCAAGGAAAAGGTTGGCCTAACCCCGATAATAGAACTTGTCCAATATGACAAGAAATTTGAAAAAGCATTCCAATACATTTTCTTTGACACTTATCTTATAGATAGCATAAGCAATGCAAAGGAGTTTGGCCTAGGCCATAGATATGTGACAATAGATGGTGACCTTGTTGAGCAATCTGGTATTGTCTCTGGAGGCTCGCAAAAAAAGCTAAGCGTAAATGCAATAGAGAAGATAATTGCAGACTTGTCTAAAGAGAAGGATTTATTGAACAATGAGATAAATGTCAGTACTTCATCCTTAAATGAGATTATAAAGGAAGAGACGCTTGCAAAGATAAAGCTCAGCGAGAAGCAGGAAGAGCTCAAGAAAGAGTCAGCAAACATCGAAGCAAGGAAAGATGAGATTAAGAAAAAAGAAGAGGAAATAAACAAGCTTTCAAAGCACATAGAAGAGATGAATTCAAATATAGAATCTCTGCTTTCGAGCATAGAGCAAATAAAGAAAAATGTTGTAGAATTGAAAAATGAGAGGAACAAGCTATATGAAGAGTCGATAGCTATTGCAAAAGCTGTTGTAAAGTCAGTAAGCAAAAAAGAGCGCGAAAAAATAGAACAAGAAAGGCAGAGGGCAGAGGGAATAAAGATAAAGATAGCAGAGCTTCAAAAAGAGAATGAGCTTCTTGAGAAAAGAATATCTGAGATAAATAATTCAATAAATTCAAAGAAGGCAGAGCTTAAGGAGATAGAGCAGAAGATCAAGGAAAAGAATGAAAGCATAGCCCATGTTTCAAAAGAAAAAGAAGAGCTTGAAGAAAAGATAAAGAAAAGCAGCGAAGCAAACAAAGAGGTTTATGAAAAGCTTGAAAAAATTGAGAGCGAAATAGCAAAGCTTAGCAATGAGCAGGGCAAGCTTGCAGCAGAGATAAACACAATAAATTCAAAGCTTCAAGAGCTCAAGCTAAGGAGAAGCCAACTTGAAGTGAGGCTTGGCGACCTCCGCGCAGAAATAAGCGTTTATTCAAATGAAAAGATAGAGCCCATAAACGGAAAGATAGAAGAAATGGAAAGAGAAGCAGCATTGCTGAATGATAAGATACGAGAGCTTGGAAGCGTTAATCTCAAGGCGCCTGAAATATACAAAGAAAAAGAAAAAGATGTTGCAGAGGCAAGGGAAAAGGTAAATATGCTGGAAAACGAGAGGGAGGCCGTGCTAAAGATGATAGAAGAGATAGACGCAAAGAAATATTCTATATTCATGGAGACATTTAATGCGGTGAGCAAGAACTTCTCAAAGCTCTATAGCTACATATCAGAAGACAAGGCTGAGCTTGCATTGAGCGATGAAAAAGATCCTTTCAATAGCGAGCTTTTAATAAAAGTAAAGACTAAAAACAACGCTTCAAAAAGAGCCGAAAGCATGTCTGGTGGAGAAAAATCAATGCTTATGCTTACTCTAGTTTTTGCAATGCATATGTACAAACCGTCATCTATTTATATATTTGATGAGATAGATTCAGCGCTAGACAAGGAGAATTCAAAGAAGCTTTCTCAGCTGCTCAAACAGCTTAGCAGCAATTCACAGTTTATAGTTGTAAGCCACAATGATACGCTTATATCAAATGCAGATGCTGCAATAGGGGTTGCAAAAGTAAACGGAGAATCAAAGATTTTTGGGCTCCAAGTGTCTAGCATATTGAGCAATACAAGTGCTGTAGATGAAAAGAAAGAGTAATAAGAAAGCGCAGGCCAAGCAAAAGGTTAGCCAAAAGCATTTTCCAATGTGGCCATTTTATCTTATCTTAATCCTGCTTGTAGTTTTATATGCAGTCCACAATTCATTCATAATTGGAGTTCTTATATTCCTGCTTATAATTTTGATACTGTTTCTAGAAGCAAAGATAAGCATAGCAATTGAAGGCGAGAAAAAGAGCATCTTAGATATTCTTATAGCATTGGGTGCAGCTTTACTTTTTTGGATAATATTGGTTATAGTTCTAGATACTTCATCGCCTATAGATGCAGTAGCAAGCTGCAGCATGCTGCCTGCGCTTCATAGGGGCGATTTGGTAGTTTTGCATGGCATAGGAAATCCAATAGAATTTGCAGAAGCGCATAAAGTGCCAATAATAAACATGAGCGCTCAAGAATTCAACAGCATGGAAAGCAACATGGAAAGCGAGTTTCTTGCATACTATGCATACTTCGGCTCAAACAAATCAAATATAAGCTCAATAATACCTCAAGGCTCTAGCTATAGCATAGGCTTGTACAATACATATTGCATATACAACTATGCATACCTAGGTAGGAGCAATGAAATATACAAGTGCTATGTAAATTCTCAAAACAACAATCTGATAAAATATTATTATTCTATAGGCAATGCAATAATAGGCGGGAAAGAGTACAATATTGTATATACATCAAGCATAAAAATAGGAAATATAACTATAAGTCAAAACTTTAGCAATCCAATAATAGTTTATAAGACTACAGAAAAAGACTACTTCTCAGGCGACATAATACACAGGGTTTATGCATTGATAAATGCAAGCGGCTCATATTATTTCCTGACAATGGGTGACAACAATCCTGGGCTTGACATAGAGTTTGCAAACTATCCTCCAAGCTCTTCAAATGTTGTTGGCTATGTGGTATTTGATGTGCCTATTGTTGGCTACATAAAATTGATATTGAGCGGCCAATTTGGCAGCGTTGCAGGCTGCAATCAAACAATAATAAGGTAGTTTCTGACAATTGCAGACTAGCAAAGATTAAATATCTTTGCATAAAAATATCTAAATCAACTTGTTGATATTATTTTAAATCTTTTCTGATTAATATTAATGCTTGTGGTTTTATGGCCGATTTAGCTAGAGATATAAGGCTCGCAGTAGATACGGGCAAGGTAGCCCTTGGATATAGAGAGGTAGTCAAAAGTATAAGCGGCTCAGAGGCTAAGGCTGTTGTAGTTGCTTCTAAAGGCAAAAAGAGCATGATAGATGATATAACGCATATGTGCAATGTTGCAGGTATAAAGGTAATAAAGTTTGACGAAGGCTCTATGGAGCTCGGAATAATCTGCGGAAAGCCTTATTCTGTAAATGCAATTGCAATAATTGACCAGGGCAACTCAAATATATTGAATGAAAATTATTAGGTGTTTATGTGCCAAGAGGAGAATTTGCAGCTAAGGAAATAATAAAAAAGAGAAAAAGGTATAGGATGCTTAAAAAATGGTGGAAAAGGAAATTCTTCAAGCTCAAAGCAAAATATGACCCTATGGGTCCTGTGCCTATGGCTAAAGGCATAGTCTTGCAAAAGTTCATGCTTCAGCAAAAGCAGCCTCACAGCGGTCTTATAAAATGTGTAAAGGTGCAGCTAGTCAAAAATGGCAAGGTTGTAGGCGCATACGTGCCTGAAGACGGTGCCATAAACTTCATAGATGAGCATGATGAAGTTACTATACAAGGATTGAGTGGCTCACAGAGAGGTCAGATGGGTAGCATACCTGGATTGAAATATAAGGTTATAGCAATAAATGGTGTTGATCTTAGACAGATAGTAAAAGGAAAGAAGGAGAAGCCTAAGAGGTAATTTTTATGGCAGATGCTAACACAATTAAAGAGGAAAAAGAGGAAGCAGTTGCTGATTACAAGAAAAGGAGGCAGTTAAAGAAAAAAGAATCAGCAGAGCCTAAGCAAGAAAAGGCTGAGCAGCAACAAGCAGAGAAGCAGGAAGCACAAGCTACAACCACTACTCAAAATGAAAAAGCTGAAGAAGAGAAAAAGGAAAAGAGGTCTAGGAAGATAGAAACCCAAGAACAGCTCCTCTTTGGAAAGTATTCATTTTCAGATGTTGTAATCTCTGACCTAAGCCTTGCCGATTATATAAATCTTACACCTTCAAAATACCCAAACATATTCGGCAGGAGGAAGAACAGAAGCTATTACCTATCGCATGTAAATATTGTTGAAAGGCTAATAAACAAGCTTATGCGTGGCGGCACAGGCAAAAAGGTTGGAGGCAAAGTAATAAGAACAGAGGGAAGGCTTCAAGGCAAAAAGATAAAAGTAATGCATATTGTAGAGGAAGCATTTGATATAGTAAACAAGCAGACAGGGAAGAACCCAATACAAGTGCTTGTAAATGCAATAGAGAATGCAGCACCTATAGAAGATACAACAAGAGTAAGGTATGGTGGCATAAATTACAATGTGGCTGTTGATGTCAGTTCTCTGAGAAGGGTAAATGTTGCGCTTAAAAATATAGCATTAGCTGCAATAACAAGCAGCTTTAAAAATAGGAAGAGGCTTGCGGAAGCTTTAGCAAGCGAACTTATTCTTGCAGCTTCTAAGAGCCCAGAAAGCTATGCGATAAAGAAGCGTGTAGATGCTGAGCGCATGGCTAGAAGTGCGAGGTAGTTGCTATGGTAAGAAAAGAATTTGTTGCTGAAGAAGTAGCAAAAATAATGGATGAGCCAGAGAGGATAAGGAACGTTGCTATTGTAGCTCATGTTCATCATGGAAAAACCACTCTTACAGATTCGCTTCTTGCGAAAGCAGGAATAATATCAAAGAGCGTTGCAGGAGAAGTGCTCTATACAAACTATGATGAAATAGAAAAAGAGAGAAGGATGACAATAAAATCAGCAAACATATCACTGGCTTTCGATTATGGCGGCAAAGATTATATTATAAATTTGATAGACACGCCAGGGCACGTTGATTTTGGAGGCCATGTAACAAGGTCTATGCGCGCTGTCGACGGCATAGTGCTTGTTGTAGACCCTGTAGAAGGCGTTATGCCTCAAACAGAGACAGTTGTTAGGCAGGCCCTTAAGGAAAAGGCAAAGCCTGTTCTTTTTGTAAATAAAGTAGACAGATTGCTCAACGAGCTTAGGCTCACTCCTGAACAGACTTATGAAAGGTTGCTCAATCTAATAAACGAAGTCAATAGGCTTATAAGAAGATATGCACCTGAGGATGTTGCTGACAAATGGACTGTAAGCGTAGAAGCAGGAAGCGTATGCTTTGGATCAGCTTACAAGAAATGGGCGATATCAAAAAGAATAATGGAAAAGTACAAGATAACCTTCAAGAATATCTTTGCATTGACAGCTGCTGGTGAAGAAGAAAAGCTACAAGAAATGGCTCCAATAGACGAGGCTGTGCTATCGATGATCATAGAGCATCTGCCAAATCCAAAAGAGGCTCAGCCTTACAGAATACCTCACCTTTGGCATGGGGATTTGAGCAGCGATATAGGAAAGGCTATGATAAGTGTAGACAGAAATGCAAAGGTCGCAATGGTTATATTTGGAATAACATATGATCAACACAGCGGAGAGGTTGCTATAGGAAGAGTATTTTCAGGCACTGTAAGGAAAGGCACAACATTGTATATATCTGGCAAGTCAGAGCCACAAAGAGTTCAACAAGTCGGTCTTTATATGGGTCCTGATAGGGTTGCAATAGATGAAGTGCCTGCGGGCAACATTGCAGCACTTGTAGGTCTTAAAGATATATCAATAGGAGATACAGCAAGCGAAGTAGAGATGGAGCCTTTCGAGCAGATAAAGCACTATTCACAGCCTGTAGTAACAAAAGCAATAGAGGCAAAAGACCCTAGGGATACAACAAAGCTTGTAGAGGCTTTGATGGAGCTTTCAAAAGAGGATCCTACAATACAGGTAGAGCTAAATCAAGAGACTGGCGAGCACCTTGTAAAAGGAATGGGCGAGCTCCACTTAGAGGTTATAGAAACAAAGCTAAAAGACGAATACAAAATACCTATAATTACAAGCGAGCCTATAGTGCTTTACCGTGAAACTATAGAAAATAAAGTAGAGAATGTAGAAGGAAAGTCGCCTAACAAGCATTCAAGATTTTATGTTACTGTAGCTCCTTTGGAGCAAAGTGTGCAGGAATTCATAGAGAATAGTGGCATAAGGGAAGGAAAGCCAAAGGGCAAGCAATATATTGAGGATTTCGTAAAAGCTGGATTGCCTAGAGAAGAGGCAAAAGGAATTGTAGACATATCAAACAATAGCCTTCTAATAGACATGACCCATGGAGTACAATACATGAATGAAGTTATGGAACTGCTTATAGATGGATTTGAAGAGGCAATGAACGATGGTCCTCTTGCAAGAGAGAAATGCTCAGGAATAAAAGTTATGATAACAGATGCAACTATACATGAAGATCCTGTGCACAGGGGTCCTGCGCAGATTATACCAGCAATGAGAAGGCCAATATACGCTGGCATGCTAAAAGCGGGCGTTGTCCTTCTTGAGCCTAAGCAGAAATTCACAATCAACTTACCTCAAGAGTATATGTCTGATGTAATAACATTCTTGCAGGGCAAGAGAGGCCAAATATTGGAGATACAGCAAGAGAACGAGCAGGCTACAATAATAGCAAAGATGCCAGTGGCTGAGGTAATAAAAGGCTTTTCTAATGAGCTTAGAGGCCTTACACAAGGAAGGGCAATATGGTATTTCGAATATGCAGGTTTCGAAAAGCTGCCTAAAGAGTTGCAGGATAAGGTGGTTAGAGAAATAAGAACTAGG
>JAGDYD010000021.1:0-2779 GCA_023256515.1 Microcaldota archaeon | reverse complement strand
AAAGCCGGAGCAGTTCATGGATTGATAGCAAGGCTTTTATACCTTAATAAATTATATTAATGCAACTTATTGTTGCACCAATGAGACGAGGTGTCTAAATGGCAAAATCTTATGTAAAGTTTGAAGTTTCAAAGGAAGTGGCAGACAAAATAGTAGAAGCTATAAGGCTAGCAAAGCAGAGCGGTTCAGTAAAGAAAGGAGCAAACGAAGTCACAAAGAGCGTAGAAAGAGGCTTGGCTACATTTGTTGTAATAGCAGAGGATGTTGAGCCTGAAGAAGTGGTCATGCACATACCTACACTATGTGAACAGAAGAAGATACCTTACGCTTATGTGCCTACAAAAGAGGCATTAGGCAAGGCAGTGGGCTTGAACGTGCCTTGCACTTCGATAGCAGTAGAAAAAGCAGGACAGGCAGAGAGCGCAATAAAAGAGATAGTATCAAGGATAACTGGTAAGGAGCCGCAGAGCAAAGAGCAGCCAAAGGAGCAAAGCAAGGAACAGAAGGAGCAGAAAGATCAGAGCAAGCAAAAAGAGCAAAAGAAAAAATAATTATAATTAGTTAAGTGTGAAAAGTATGGCAGCAGATAAAGATTCAAAGAAGGAACAAAGCCAAACTGCTTCGCAAAATGCTGAGAAGGAGTTTGAAGGCTACCTCGGCGAGATAGTAGAGGTGCCAAAAATAAGGACAGGTATATTCGGAGAGGCGAAGCAAGTAATGGTAAGAATACTTGAAGGTAATGACAAAGGAAGAGTTATAAGAAGAAATATGATAGGCTTTGTAAAGGTGGGCGACAAGGTAAGGCTGCCAGACACTACAAGGGAAGCTAAGCAGATTAAGGCTAGGTAATAGGTGAAATTTTATGAAGTGCTCCTATTGCGGAAGAGAGATAGAGAAAGGCACCGGCATAATGTTCGTAAGAAAAAATGGCAGCATAAGGTACTATTGTTCAAATAGGTGCATGAAGTTCGATTTAGTATATCATAAGAAGCCCAATCCTAAAGAAATAAAGGCTTGATTTTATTAATATTTTATTTATAAAGCATACGTTTAAATGAGCACCATAAAACATAGTGATGATGAAATAGAAGACAAGATTAAAAAGCTAGAATTGTTGCTATTCAAGGTAAATGAAGAGCCTTCAAAATATGCTAATGAGGCTGCTATTTTAGCATCTAGTATTGTATCTATTAAAATAGAAAATATAATAGATAGCGACATGCCGCTTGAAGAGAAAGAAAGGAGATCTAGAGAGATATATCGCTCATTTAAATATTTCTTAAATGCTTATGGCGAATATATAAGTAGTGAGACTATCTCTAAAATAAGAAAAAATTTGGAAGAAAGCATTCAAAATTATATAAACAAAATAGAGAAAAACCAAATCTA
The DNA here is from genome assembly GCA_023256515.1 of Microcaldota archaeon. Lineage (GTDB taxonomy): Archaea > Micrarchaeota > Micrarchaeia > Micrarchaeales > CABMGC01 > JAGDYD01. The sequence goes on along the minus strand of JAGDYD010000021.1, from coordinate 1,390 downwards.
ACACTAGCTAAATGGGCTTTTTATTCTTAAATCTCCAATCTATTTTAATATACAAAACAAAAGCAAACTATTTAAATGAGAAAGCCCATATAAATTATAGGTGTTAAGGATGTTGAAGATTAAGAACAATATTCCTGTAGAAAACTCAAACAACAACCCTACCATTTTCCAACAAAAAAATGATAAAGAGACAGATTTAGATTCTATTAAAAAAGAGATAAAAGAATCTATAGACAAGTATGCCGATTTAAGCTCGTATCTAAAGGATCATTCATTAAACGAGTTTAACGCAAATTGGGTTGCAACCTATTATTTAGCCTATCGTCTTGCCAATAAGGAAAATGATACAGAGCTGCTTAATAAACTTAATGAAGTAAACAAAAAGATAGAGGAATATGCAAAGCAAAATGGCTTTGGCACCTCTACATACGATATCTCAAAGTTTGATGGCAAGCACATAGAAGAAATAAAAAACATATTGGAATCAGAATTCAAAGTGAGTAATTTAGAAACTGTTTCTAAAATGGGTTTTGTGCTAATAAACAAACACATGTTGGATCTCAAGCCTTTGCTTAGAGATTTAAAAACTGTGAATGAAAATAAAGAAACAGCAACCAATGAAACTTCGCCTTTAACTATAAACAATTATGTTAAAGAGAAGCAGGAAGAAGCAAAGAATGTAGAAAAGAAGCCTGCAACTATACAAAATGCTCATGCTGTTCAAGCAAACAAACAGAGAAATAATAAAAACGAAAATAATGATAGTAGCGAATCAAATAAAATGATTAAATTCGCTAAGAAAACAATAGGTCTTTCGTTGCTAAGCCTTATAGGTGGAGGATTTCTGGACTGGGGCTCTTTACACTATGTTGCTCTGATGGGTGCAGGTCTTCTTGGATTAAGTCTTGTTGCCACTGGAATGATATTCTTGCCAATGGGTGTAGTTGAATATATGACTGGTTTATATATGCGATATAGAGAAAAGCATAAGAAAGAGAAAAACAATTAAATAAAATAATTATTTTCTCAATATTCTTTCATATTCTATTTTGCTTATTTTATTGTTTATATTGAATGCTAATTTTTTAGCTGATGTTTTCTCGTTAAATTCTGCTTCACTTTCTATTGGAATCTCGTCAGTTCTTGCGGAAAGCCAAAGCGAAATTTTACCAATCGCTTCCAAAACATTTTCAGGTAGTATATTTCCATCTTTATCTAATATATTTTCTATATCCAAATAACAAGTTTTTATGTCCCAAATGCTCATAGGTTCTTGCAATTTATTCATTATAGATTCGATTTTCTTCAAATCAAACCACACATTTCTTTCTGTTGTCGCCATATAATCTAATAAGAAACATGTTTGATTTGTTTTAAATATTCACATTCA